>NZ_CP076134.1:332500-665000 GCF_018736085.1 Bradyrhizobium sediminis
AGCCGGCCGCAAAGCCGGAGGCCAAGCCCGCTGCTGCGGTTGCTGGCGGCGCGGAGCCGACACTGATCGGCCAGTTCGGTACCTGGGGCGCCTATACCGCGACGCCGAACGGCAAGAAGGTGTGCTTCGCACTGGCAAAGCCGTCATCGTCGAAAACCAATCCACCGAATCGTCCGCGCGATCCGGCCTATGCCTTCGTTTCCACGCGTCCGGCGGAAAAGGTCGTCAACGAAGTCTCGGTCATGATCGGCTATACGCTGAAGCCGGGCTCGGAATCGACGCTGGAAGTCGGCGGCGCTTCCTACGCGATGTACACCCAGGGCGACGGGCTCTGGATCAAGAACGCCGCCGAAGAAGAGCGGATGGTGGACGCCATGCGCAAGGCGGCCGATGTGACCGTAAAGGGCATGTCGGCCAAGGGCACCGAGACCACGGACGTCTTCCCGCTGAAGGGTCTTGCCCAGGCGCTCGACCGGCTGGCGCAGGATTGCAGGCGCTGAGCGCGTCTTAACGCCAAAATCGATGCATTTGGTGCCTTTCCCGCAGGTCGCGGAAGGCCTATCTGATGTTCCATGAACGAGACCATGACCATCACCTCAGCCGAAGCCGGTTCCGGCGCCAGCACGCCCCTGGAGAAGATCGCGCTCGAAACCTACGTGCCGCCGGCCAAACCGTCGCTGGTCGGCCTGTCGCGCGCGGAGATCTCCGACCGGCTCGGCGCCATCGGCGTGGCCCCGGCGCAGCGCAAGATGCGGGTGCAGCAGCTCTGGCACTGGATCTATGTCCGCGGCGCGCAGAATTTCGACGAGATGACCAGCATTTCCAAGGAAATGCGCAGCGCACTCGATCAGCATTTTACCGTGGCGCGGCCCGAGGTGGTCGCGGAGCAGATTTCCAACGACGGCACCCGCAAATGGCTGCTGCGGCTGCCGAGCGGCGACAGCGTCGAGAAGGCCCACGAAGTCGAGTGCGTCTACATTCCGGAAACCGACCGCGGCACGTTGTGCGTTTCCTCGCAGGTCGGCTGCACGCTGAATTGCTCGTTCTGCCACACCGGCACGCAGCGGCTGGTGCGTAACCTGACCGCGGGCGAGATCGTCGGCCAGGTCATGGTGGCGCGCGACCGCCTCAACGACTGGGCCGACCGCGACACCCCGACCGGCGGCCGGCTCGTCACCAATGTGGTCATGATGGGCATGGGCGAGCCCCTGTATAACTTCGACGCGGTGCGTGATGCTTTGCTGATCGTTTCGGACAATGAAGGCATCGGCATTTCCCGCCGCCGCATCACGCTATCGACCTCGGGCGTGGTGCCGAACATCATCCGCACCAGCGACGAGATCGGCGTCATGCTGGCGATCTCGCTGCATGCGGTGCGCGACGAGTTGCGCAACGAACTGGTGCCGCTGAACCGGAAATATCCGATTCAACAACTGTTGCAGGCCTGCCGCGACTATCCCGGCTCATCCAATGCGCGGCGCATCACCTTCGAATATGTGATGCTGAAGGGCGTCAACGATTCGCTCGATGACGCCAAGCTGCTGGTGAAGCTGCTGAAGGGCATTCCGGCCAAGATCAACCTGATTCCGTTCAATCCGTGGCCGGGCACGCGCTATGAATGCTCGGACTGGGACCAGATCGAGAAATTCTCCGAATACATCTTCAACGCCGGCTACTCCTCGCCGGTGCGCACGCCGCGCGGCCGCGACATCCTCGCCGCCTGCGGCCAGTTGAAATCGGAAACCGAGAAACTGTCGACGCGCGAGCGCCAGGCGCTACGCGCCATGGCGATGACGGATTAGAGATGGCGCAATCGTCTTTCAATTCGTCATTGCGAGCCAACGGGTCGGCGCAAAGCGCCGCCCGATGACAGGCTCCGCGAAGCAATCCAGCTTTCTTTCCGTGTTGGCAATGGATTGCTTCGCTTCGCTCGCAATGACGGTGGTTTGATACATGGCACTGATAGGCCGCCTGTTCGTCATCCTGTTCGGTTTCCTCGCCGCCTGCCTGGTGGCGGGGATGATCGTGGTCGGCGCGGTGCTGTTTCCGGAATTCAGCGATCTCGGGGATGGTCCGATCGATCAGGACGCCGTGAACATTTTGCTCGGCTTCGGCTTCATCTTCCTCAGCGGTTTTGCGCTGTTGCCGGCGATGGTCGTGGTGACGATCACCGAGGCGTTTTATATCCGGAGCGTGCTGGCCTACGCGCTGGGCGGCGGCATCGTCGGCCTGGCCTGCTATCTCGGCCTGGTCCCGTTTGATCCCGAGACGCTTCGCTTCGACGGGATCGTCCGGCGGCATCTCGAAATCATGACCGGCGCCGGGATCGTCGCCGGCCTCGTCTACTGGATGATCGCCGGGCGCAACGCCGGGGCCTGGCGCGAACCGCCGCGGCCGCTGACACCCCCGCCGCCGCCGCTGCCGTCAGCATCCCCGCAATCGCCGCCGCCGTTATGAGCGATTGTCGTCATTCCGGGGCGGCTCGTAGAGCCGAACCCGGAATCTCGAGATTCCGGGTCTGGTCCTTCGGACCATCCCGGAATGACAGTAACGGGGTTTTCATCCCCAACCGCCTCGGCTAAACCCCGCGCCATGAACCGATCGGGACTTTTCATCGCGCTGGCGATTTCGCTTTTTGTCGGATTGCTGTTCGGGATTTATCCCGAACTCGACCTGAAGCTGGCTGCGCTGTTTTACGACGGGGCGAATAAATCGTTCCCGCTGAAATTCAACACGCTGGCGGCGATCGCGCGCGATGCCGCGATGTGGATTGCGTGGGGCCTTGCGGCGCCGGCGATCGTCGCGCTGGTGGTGAAGCTGGCGCGGCCGGACAAGCCGCTGCTGATATCGGGGCGGGCGGTCGTCTTCCTGCTCGTGACCCTGACGCTTTCCGCCGGCGTTCTCACCAACCTCACTTTCAAGAGTTATTGGGGCCGGCCGCGTCCAGTGGTGGTGACCCAATTCAACGGCGCGCAGGAATTCGTGCCGTGGTGGGACCCGCGCGGCAGCTGCGGACGCAACTGTTCGTTCTTCTCCGGCGAAGGCGCCACCGCGTTCTGGACCTACGCGCCCGCGGCGCTGACGCCGCCGGCCTGGCGGCCGCTCGCCTATGCCGCGGCGACCGTGTTCGGCGTGACCACCAGCCTGCTCCGGATGGCGTTTGGCGGGCACTTCTTCACCGACGTCGCGGCGGCGGGGCTGGTGACGTTCCTGGTGATCTGGCTGGTCCACGGCTACATCTACCGCTGGCCGTCGACCCGGATGACCGACGAGGGGATCGACGCCGGGTTGACGCGCTTCGGCTGGCCGGCTTTTCGGCTGCTGGCGAGGCTGCGGGCGCGCGGGCGCTCCCGGTAAGTTCGACTTCATCACGCCTGGCGCCATTAAACGCGTGCCCATCAGCGCGAAATTTGTTATTCGCGCACTCAAACCGCAAACGACGTCTGTCATTTCGACCGATTGGAAGCTCTATGAGTACGATCTTGAAAAGCCTGCCCAAGGGGGAAAAAGTCGGTATCGCTTTCTCGGGCGGCCTCGACACCAGCGCGGCGCTGCTGTGGATGAAGCAGAAGGGCGCCCGCACCTTTGCCTATACCGCCAATCTCGGCCAACCTGACGAGGCCGACTACGACGAAATTCCCCGCAAGGCTCTGGAATACGGCGCCGAAAAAGCCCGGCTCGTGGATTGCCGCACGCAATTGGTGCACGAAGGCATTGCCGCCATCCAATCCGGGGCCTTCCACGTCTCTACCGGCGGCATCGCGTACTTCAACACCACGCCCCTCGGCCGCGCCGTGACCGGCACGATGCTGGTATCGGCAATGAAGGAGGACGGCGTCAACATCTGGGGCGATGGCTCCACCTACAAAGGCAATGATATCGAGCGGTTCTACCGTTACGGCCTGCTGACCAACCCGAGTCTTCGGATCTACAAGCCCTGGCTCGACCAGCAGTTCATCGACGAGTTGGGCGGCCGTGCTGAAATGTCGGCGTTCATGACCGCCAATGGATTCGGCTACAAGATGAGCGCCGAAAAGGCTTACTCGACCGACAGCAATATCCTCGGCGCAACCCATGAGGCCAAGGATCTTGAGCACCTGGACAGTGGCATCAAGATCGTCAATCCGATCATGGGCGTGCCGTTCTGGCGCGACGACTGTATCGTCAACGCCGAAAAGGTCGCCGTGCGTTTTGTGGAGGGCCAGCCCGTCGCGCTGAACGGCCGGACGTTCGCCGATCCCGTCGCGCTGTTCCTCGAAGCCAACGCCATCGGCGGCCGACATGGCCTTGGCATGAGCGACCAGATCGAGAACCGGATCATCGAGGCAAAGAGCCGCGGCATTTACGAAGCTCCCGCCATGGCGCTGCTGCACATCGCCTACGAACGCCTGATCACGGGCATCCACAATGAAGACACCATCGAACAATATCGGATCAGCGGCATGCGCCTTGGTCGATTGCTCTATCAAGGGCGGTGGTTCGATTCCCAGGCTCTGATGCTGCGCGAAACCGCCCAGCGTTGGGTGGCTCGCGCAGTCACCGGTGAGGTGACGCTCGAGCTGCGTCGTGGCAACGACTATTCGATCTTGAACACCGAAAGCCCCAACCTGACCTATCAGCCCGAGCGGCTGAGCATGGAGAAGGTGGGCGATGCGGCGTTCACGCCGGCGGACCGTATCGGCCAGCTGACAATGCGTAACCTCGACATCGCCGATACCCGGGCCAAGCTGAATCTCTACGGAGAGACAGGCTTGCTATCGACCAGGGAAGGCTCCGACATCTTCAGGCTCGATAGCGACAAGAGCTGAATCGCGCGGGCGTAACTTTTTGGATTATGCGGCGGACCACATCAAGCTCAACGCGCTGCGGCTGCGCACACTCGGCCAGCGCAAGAAGAAGCTGGGGCTGTGAGGCTCTGCTGCGGGCGTCCGTAATCAAGACGTCATTCGGGGCAGTTAGACTTGCGCGCCCGGTCGTGAGAATGCTTGCGGAGGCGCGGCCGTCGCCGCCCGCGGGCAGATTTCGACGCGGAGCCTGGATCATGAACAAACTTGCCGCCGCAGTATCCTTCGCCGTGCTGCTTTCGGGATCGCCGGTTGCTGCCCAAACGGTGTTTCCGATCGACCGCGCCACCATTCTCTCGGGCGCGCGGTTCGACTTCAAGATTGAATTCCCCGATCGCGTCGACCCGGCGAAACTGAAAGTCACGATCAACGGAGAGGATTATTCCACCGTCTTCGGCCGGACTGCGACGTTCATCGAACGCGAAGACGGCAAGGAGCAGTCCGCGCTGATGCTTCGCGATGTCGCGCTGGCCAGGCCCGGGCCCGCCACCGTGGAAGTCAGCGACGGCACCCGCAGCCGCAGGGTGGAATGGACGGTCTACGACACAGGGCCGCGCAAGGCGAAGAACGTGATCCTGTTCATCGGCGACGGGCTTTCCCCGGCCCATCGCACCGCCGCGCGGCTGCTTTCCAAGGGAATTACAGAAGGCAAGAGCCTTGGTAAACTTTCCATCGACGACATGCCCCACATGGCGCTGGTGGCGACCGCCGGCTTGGATTCGATCATCACCGATTCCGCCAACGCGGCCAGCGCATACGCCACGGGTCACAAGACTGCCGTGAATGCGATGGGCGTCTATGCCGACCGCACCGCCGATCCGTTCGACGACCCCAAGGTCGAAACTATCACCAGTCTCGCGAAGCGGCGGCTCGGCCTGGGCGTCGGCCTTGTCACGAACACCGAAGTCGAGGATGCTACGCCGGCCGCGATGGTGGCGCATACCCGCCACCGCGCTGCCTATGACGGGATCGTCGAACAGTATTTTGCCGCCAGGCCCGACGTGTTGATGGGCGGCGGCAGCGCGAATTTCCTTCCGCAGGGCGCGCCCGGCTCCAAGCGCAAGGACGACATCGATTACATCGCCCGGTTTCGCGAAGCCGGCTACCCGGTGGCGACGACCGCGGGCGAACTCAATGCGCTGGCGGCCAAATCCGATACGCGCCAATTGCTCGGTCTGTTCGCCACCGGGAATATGGATGGCGTGCTGGACCGCAAATTTCTGAAGGGCGGCGGCGTCAAGAAGTTTCCCGAGCAGCCGGATCTGACCGAACAGGTCCAGGCCGCGCTGAACGTCCTGTCGAGGAAGGATGCCGGCTTCTTCCTGATGGTGGAATCCGGAATGATCGACAAGTACGCGCATTTGCTGGATATGGAGCGCGCGGTCTACGACACCATCATGCTCGACAATGCGGTACGCCTCGCTCGCGACTGGGCGCGGGCGCGCGGTGAGGACACCCTGATCCTGGTGTTGGCGGATCACAATCATCCCAATGGCCTTGTTGGCACCATCAATGACGACATGAGCGTGACGCCGAACGTGCAGCTGCGCGAGCGTGTGGGCGTCTATGACAAGGCGGGATTTCCCAATTATCCGGCTCCCGATGCGGAGGGCTATCCGTCGCGCGTGGATGTCAGCCGGCGGCTCGCCATCTTTTCTGCCAGCCTGCCGGATCACTACGAGACCTTCCGCCCGAAGCTCGACAACCCGAATGAACCGACGGTGAAGGGTGAAGCGCCGGGGACCTTCAAGGCCAATGAAAAATACAAGGATGTTCCGGGCGTCGCGCTGCGTTCCGGCAATCTGCCGGCCATGATGCGTGCCAGCGTGCATTCTGGAGAGGACGTGATTCTGACCGCGACCGGGCCGGGCAGCGAACGGGTCCACGGATCGATGGATAACACGGACGTCTTCCGCGTGATCGCCGATGCGCTTGGCCTGGCGCCGACGGCGTCCGGCGCGATCGAAATGCCCGCGCGCTAGAAGAGCATGATCCGGAAGAAAGTGGGAACCGGTTTTCCGAGAAAATCATGCTCAAACAAAGCGATGAGATCATGAACCGATTCAATCTAATCGGATCATGATCTAGGCGAGCGGCGGCGCCGAGAACATCAGTTTGATGAAACTGCGAAAAGTCAAAATCTGCCGTTCCAGCCGTCGCGGATCGTTCAGCGTCTTCGACATGATGATGCCGCCATCGACGATGCAGGACAGCATGTCGGCGAGATCATCCAGGTTGACCGCCTCCCGCGGAGGATAGACAGCGGCAATGCCGTTGAAGATTTTGCGAAAGCGCGCATTCCAGTCGCGCACCGCCAAAAAAACGGCCGGGATTGCTCCCGGCCGCTTCCGTTTGGCGAATACTTGCCCTGCCGCGGCGGCGCGGTGCCCGGCGGCGGGGGCGGCAGCGATGCCGCTCCGCCGTTGAGCAATGGCGTGATGTTGCGGATCGTGACGCGGCGATTGATGCGGCTCGGTCCGTCGATCTGCTCTTTCAGATATTGTTCGCCGTAGCCTTGCGAGGTCAGGTTTTCTGCCGGCACGTTGAATTGCTGGGCCAGCAGCGTGGCGGCGGATTCGGCGCGGCGGTCCGACAGCGACAGATTGTCGACGTCCGATCCCACCGCGTCGGTATGACCCTCGATCAGGAACACGGCGCGCGGGTTGGTCGCGATCGCGCGATTGAGGCCGTCCGCGATCGCCTGCAACTTCGCCGCCTGGTCGGGGGAATCTCCCACGATCCGGTTTCGAAGTTGATGCTGTTGAGATCGATGCGCGGCATGCGCTGCCGCACCGACGCACTGTAGCGGATTTCGTCGAGCGTGTAGCGATGTTCGATCCGCTCCACCGGCGGCGCGATCATGCGGCTGCGCACGCCCGGCCAGCGCAAGAAGAAGCGGGGGCTGTAGCGGTCGCCTCGGTTCTATTTCACCCGCAACGCGTCCAGCAGCGAGCGGAACGCACGCGCGTACTCGGCGCCGGCCTTGCCGATGTCCTGACCAGTTGAGCAGGCAACTGCGGCTTCCGTCACCGCACCGAGCAGGAGCCGCGCCAAAGGCTCGACCGGCTGGCGCGCGATCAGGCCAGCGTCCATCGCCGCGGCGAGCGCGCGCGGAAACTTGCCGCCGAAATGCTTGGCATCGATGTCGCGCCAGCGCTCCCATCCGAGCACGGCAGGTCCGTCGCGCAGGATGATCTGGCCAGTCGCCCCCTTTGAGCAGGCCGAAAAATAGGCCTGTGTTCCCGCTGCTATCGCGGCCAGCATGTCCTTCTCAGCGCGCGAGATGCGGTCAAGGTCGGAGACGAGTTCGAGGGAGGCCTGTTCGAACACCGCCTCGAACAGCGCCTCCTTGGTCGGGAAATGATGATAGACCGCGCCCTTCGCGACGCGCGCGCCGGCGGCGATATCATCCATCGTTGTCGCGGCAAATCCACGCTCACCGAAAATGCGCTTCGCCGCCCTGACGATCGCCGTCCGTGTTTTCTCGCGCCGCTCGGCCTGTGTTGCCATGATTGCTGTCTAGCGCAGTTTCGTGTCCGGGCCAATTGACTTGTCGACCGACAGTCGGTAAATGCCGACTATTGGTCGGTATCTAGAGGAGACTTGACTATGCCGTCGCTCGCCACACTGCAAGCTTTTGCTGCCACCGTCGAATCCAACGACCATGTCGGCGCCATCCTGAAATTCTATGCGCCTGATGCTCAAACGCAGGAGAACGACCGTTCCCCCCGGGTTGGCCGCGATGCGCTGGCAGAGCGGGAACGCGCTGTGCTCGCGTCCGTTGCCGGCGTCAAGACCACACGGCTCGGGCCGCTCTTGCTCGACGGCGACCAGTCGGCGATCCGCTGGCGGTTCGAATTCACGGGCAAGGACGGCAAGGTGCGGACAATGGAAGAGGTCGCGTGGCAAACCTGGCGCGGCGAGCAATTGATCGAGGAGCGCTTCTTTTTCGACCCGCAGCAGATGAAGGGATGAGGTGAAGATCGAGCCGGCATTTGGAATTCATTTGCTTCGCCAAAGTGATCCACGGTGCGGCGATCTGGTCCTGCGCCCAAGCCCGCCTCGCGATCAGATATGGAAATGGCCGGGATCGCTCCCGGCCATTTCAGTCTTGAAACTATTTGCCCTACCTCGGCGGCGCGGTGCCCGGCGGCGGGGGCGGCAGCGATGCCGCTCCGCCGTTGAGCAATGGCGTGATGTTGCGGATCGTGACGCGGCGATTGATGCGGCTCGGTCCGTCGGTCTGCTCTTTCAGATATTGCTCGCCGTAGCCTTGCGAGGTCAGGTTTTCCGCCGGCACGTTGAATTGCTGCGTCAGCAGCGTGGCGGCGGATTCGGCGCGGCGGTCCGACAGCGACAGATTGTCGACGTCCGATCCCACCGCGTCGGTATGACCCTCGATCAGGAACACGGCGCGCGGATTGGCCGCGATCGCGCGATTGAGGCCGTCCGCGATCGCCTGCAGCTTCGCCGCCTGGTCGGGGGGAATCTCCCACGATCCGGTTTCGAAGTTGATGCTGTTGAGATCGATGCTCGGCATGCGCTGTCGCACCGACGGGCTGTAGCGGATTTCGTCGAGCGTATAGCGACGATCGATCCGCTCCACCGGCGGAGCGATCATGGTGTCGTAGATCAGATCCGGCGACGCTTCGTCGGCTTCGACGATGTAGCGATTCTGCGGAATGCGCAGGATCGGCGGCGGCAGGTCGACATAGAAGCCGCCGATCGCGCGCGGGTCGCGATAGCTGTTGTCGATGATGATGATCTCGCGGCCGCGCTCATCCCGGCGAATCCGGCGCAATAGCTGACCGTCACGACCGACAACGGTGATGATCTGGGTGCCGTCGGGACGGATCACGATGGTGCGCGTTTCACCGCCGACTTGCTGGGTCCGGATGTCACGCGCGCCATAGCGGAAGCGATCCATTTCGTCGTGGCGGATGAACGCCTGCCCGCCGGGATCACGAACGATGATCCGGCCCGGCTCGGTAATCACCGTGCGTCCGCCCTGCTCGACTTCGCGTCGTTCACTCCGGAAGCCCTCCAGGGTCTTGGACCCCGGTGCTGGCGCCGCGCCCGGAGCGATCGGGGTCAGCGCCTGGGTGGGGGGCGGTGCGGGCGGAATCGGCGCGGTTACCGTCGGCGGTGGGCGGCGGGCTACCGGCGCGCCGGCCGGCAGTGACGTCTGTCCGCCAGCGCCGGGTGTCGGCGCGGCATTCGGCGTTGCCGGGGGGGCTGTCGTCGTTCCCGGAGCCGGCGGCGGAGCGGCAGTTGCCGGGCTGCCCGCGGGCGGCGGGGTTTGCTTGGCTCCTGCCGGCGGCGGCGGCGGAGGTGGCGTGACTGCGCCAGCGCCTGCCGGGGGTGGCGGAGGCGGGGGGGCTTGAGTCCGTGGCGCTGTTCCGGGCGGCGTGCCCGGAGGCGGTGGGGCCTGCTTGGCTCCTGCTGGCGGCGGCGGAGGTGGCGTGACTGCGCCTGCGCCCGCCGGGGGCGGCGGCGTCTGCGTTGCCGGCGCGGTTGTGGGCGGCGGCAATTGCTTGGCGCCCGCGGGCGGCGGCGGCGGTGGCACGGAAGTCGGCGCGCTCTTCTGCTGCGGCACCACAGGTGCGGTGCTCGGCGGGGCCGGGGGCTTCGGCGGAACGGGTGCTGCCGTCGGCGGAGGCGGCGGTGCCGTCCGCGCCGCTGGAGGCGGCGGGGGAGGTGGAGGCGTCGCAGGCTTGGGCGGCGGCGGCGGTGCAGCCGTTGGGGGCTTCGGCGGCGGCGGCGGCGGCGGTGCCACGCGCGCAGGCGGGGGTGGTGGCGGCGGGGGTGCCTGGCGCGGAGGCGGAGCCGAGACAGGGGGCGGCGGCGGAGGCGGCGCAACCCCGGGCGGTGGCGGCGGGGGAGGCGGTGGCGGCGCTTGACGCGGAGCAACAGCGGGCGGTGCCGCCTTCGGCGGGGCCTTGGGCTTGCCGTCGGGACCAAGTTCCTCCTTGGCCTGCGCCACCACCATTGGGGCGGTTTGCGCGTGCGTTGCAGGCGCCGCGAATTGCATTGCCGTAAGGGCTGTCGTGGCGAGCAGCACGAGGCGAAGGTGTGTCATGATGGTCTGGTCCCGGGAATTATTGGCAACAAAGTCTGACGATCAACAAATAAGCGTGGGGCCGGATTGTGGCGGCCTTTGATGGCAAAGCGGCTTTTATTTCGGAACGTGCAACGTCCGAATGCGCAATTGTTCATGGCGCATTCAGACGCTTGTTTCGAATCGCATACTAGACCGTATTACATCGTCTCCTGCGGCAAATCAGGTGTGCCTGGATTCACATCCGGCTCCGAGCCCGGCAGATCGTCAACTCCGGCATCGGTCGCGGGGATAGGGCGTGTGCGGACCTTGCGGTCCCGGCACCGGCAATTCCTCGGGCGTGCGGCCCGGCAGTTCCTCCGGCTGCGGCGGCTCACCCGGCTCCTGCATCGGCGGCGGCACCTCGGGCCGCGGACTGCCCGGCGGATTCTCCTGCGGCGGCTCGGATGGCTGTCCGGGCTTGATCGGCGGATCTTCCGGCGGATCGATTGGCATTTACATCGCCGCCCAGGCGGAGTCGGTGTTGTCGTTGGTCATGTCATCGCTCCCTCGGGCTGGAGCGATAACGGCGGCGATGCCGCGATGTTCCTCATTCGGGCTGCGGGAACCGGTCACTCCGGCGCGTGGCACACGGCTTCGATGTTGTGGCCGTCGGGATCGAGCACGAAGGCGCCGTAATAATTGGGGTGATAGTGGGCCCGGATGCCGGGCGCGCCGTTATCGCGTCCACCGGCCGCCAATGCAGCTCTGTAGAACGCGTCGACAGTGGCGCGGTCCTTGGCGTGGATCGCAACATGCAACGGCTTGTTCAAGCCGCCCTCGCCGCCGATCCAGAAATCCGGCTTGCCGTCGGCGCCGAAACCGGCCGCGGGGTCATGGCCGGTCTGCTCCTGCGTCACTTCCATCACGAGGCTATAGCCGAGCGGCGCCAAAGCCTCGAGATAGAAAGCCTTGGCGCGCGCATAATCGGAAACCGGAAAGCCGACATGGTCGATCATCGAGAATCTCCTGCGGTTGAGGACTGCGACACCTATTGATGTAGGCGGAATTCAGCCGCGAACCAGCAGCGTGTTGCTGCGGGTCTTGCCGGTCTCGGCGTAGCCGCGCGCGCGCATGTCGGCGATACAGTCTTTCAGCCATTCGTTTCGCGACAAATGCTCGATCACAACCGCGCGCGGCCACAGCGATGACGGCGCCTGTTCGAAGAAGCCGGTCAGAACGCGATCCTCAAAGCCCTCGACGTCGATCTTCAGCGCATCGACGTGATCGACGCCTGCGTCGGCGAGAATGCGCTGCAACCGCAACGACGGCACCCTGATGGCGTTGCCTGCGGGATCGCCGGACACGATATGGCTGGCGCCGAGATTGTCGCCGTCGGTCTCGATCATCAGCTCGCCGTCCGAAGGGCCTGCGGCGGCGGCCACCAGCGTGACCTGGGTGTAGCCGGATGCGGCGCAGTTGAACTTGAGCCGCGCATGCGTCACCGGATGCGGCTCGATCGCAATCACCTTGCCGGTCGCGCCGACCCGGCGCGCCAGCACCATGGCGTAGGTGCCGACATTGGCGCCGACATCGACGAACACGCCACCGGCAGGCGTATGCGCGCGCAGAAAATCCAGCTCCTCGATGTTGTAATCGGGATTGAACAACGCGCCGCGCTCGGTGGCGCTGGCCTGATGATAGAAGCGGAACGACGCACCCTGATAATGGACGTCGACCGGACCCGCGCGCAGCAGGTTGACCAGCCGCGACAGCATCGGGCGGAACGCACCGCGTTTCAGCCGCGAGCGTTGCGCCAGCCGGATGATCGCCGCCTGCGCGGCATTCGGCGCGAAAGCGCCGAATGGAGGGGAGGTGGGATCGTTGGCCGCGGCAGTGCCGGGGGGCAGGGTTGGCAGGGTCAAGATCTTCTCGCCGAAGAATTGCGAACGCCGCGCCTACATAGCCGGTTTCGCGGACGACTCCAACGACGCGGGCGGGGTCCGCGTCAGATCTGGCGTTCGACCATCTTCAGCTTGAGTTCGGCGATCGCCTCGGCGGGATTGAGGCCCTTCGGGCAGGCCTTGGCGCAGTTCATGATGGTGTGGCAGCGATAGAGACGGAACGGGTCCTCGAGATTGTCGAGCCGCTCGCCGGTCGCTTCATCGCGGCTGTCCTTGACCCATCGGTTCGCCTGCAGCAAGGCGGCCGGCCCGAGATAGCGGTCGCTGTTCCACCAATAGCTCGGGCATGAGGTCGAGCAGCAGGCGCAGAGAATGCATTCGTAGAGACCGTCGAGTTTTCCGCGATCCTCGTGGCTCTGCCGCCATTCCTTCTGCGGCGTCGGCGTGACGGTCTTCAGCCAAGGCTCGATCGAAGCGTATTGCGCGTAGAAATTGGTGAGGTCGGGCACCAGGTCCTTGACCACAGGCTGGTGCGGCAGCGGATTGACCTTGACCGCACCGTCCTTCACGTCGTGCATCGACTTGGTGCAGGCCAGCGTGTTCTGGCCGTCGATATTCATGGCGCAGGAGCCGCAGACACCCTCGCGGCAGGAGCGGCGGAAGGTTAGCGTCGGGTCGATGTGATTCTTGATCCAGATCAGGCCATCAAGGACCATCGGCCCGCAATCCTTGGTGTCGACATAATAGGTATCGACGCCGGGATTTTTGCCGTCGTCCGGGTTCCAGCGATAGACCTTGAATTCGCGCGTCTCGGTCGCGCCGGCCGGCTTCGGCCAGGTCTTGCCGCCGGTGATTTTCGAATTTTTCGGAAGCGCGAATTCAACCATCTCTCTAGCCTTTCGTCATTCCGGGGCGCTGCGAAGCAGCGAACCCGGAATCTCGAGATTCCGGGTCTGGTCCTTCGGACCATCCCGGAATGACGGGTTATCCTCAATACACCCGCGCCTTCGGCGGGATGTACTGAACGTCGTTGGTCATCGTGTAGTCGTGCACCGGGCGATAATCGATTGTGGTCTTGCCGCCATCGTCGATCCACGCCAGCGTGTGTTTCATCCAGTTCTTGTCGTCGCGGTCCGGGAAATCCTCGCGGGCATGGGCGCCGCGGCTCTCGGTGCGGTTCGCGGCCGAGTCCATCGTCACGACCGCCTGCACGATCAGATTGTCGAATTCCAGCGTCTCGATCAGATCGGAATTCCAGACCAGCGAGCGGTCGGTCACCCCGATGTCGCTGATGCCGCTATGCACCTTGTGAATCAGGTTGTGCCCTTCGTTCAGCACCTCGCCGGTGCGGAACACCGCGCAATTGTTCTGCATCACATGCTGCATGCTGTCGCGCAGCTTCGCCGTCGTCGTGCCGCCGGCGGCATAGCGGTAACGATCGAGCCGGCCGAGCGCCTTGTCGGCCGATCCTGCCGGCAATTCCGGCTGCTTGCCGTTCGGCGTCAGCTTTTCGGCGCAGCGCAAGGCGGCGGCGCGGCCGAACACCACGAGATCGATCAGCGAATTGGAGCCGAGACGGTTGGCGCCATGTACCGAGACGCAGGCCGCTTCGCCGACCGCCATCAGGCCGGGCACCACGAAATTGTCGTCGCCGTTCTTCTTGGTCAGCGCTTCGCCGTGGAAGTTGGTCGGAATCCCGCCCATGTTGTAATGCGCGGTCGGCACGATCGGGATCGGCTCGCGCGTCACATCGACGTTGGCGAAAATCTTTGCCGATTCGGAAATCCCCGGCAGCCGCTCCTGCAGCACCTTGGGGTCGAGATGGTCGAGGTGCAGGAAGATGTGGTCCTTGTTCTTGCCGACGCCGCGGCCTTCCCGGATTTCGATGGTCATCGCGCGCGAGACGACGTCGCGCGAGGCGAGGTCCTTGGCGGATGGCGCATAGCGCTCCATGAAGCGTTCGCCCGCGGAATTGACGAGATAGCCGCCCTCGCCGCGCGCGCCTTCGGTGACCAGACAGCCGGCGCCGTAAATTCCGGTCGGGTGGAACTGGACGAACTCCATGTCCTGCAGCGGCAGGCCGGCGCGCAAGGCCATCGCGCTGCCGTCGCCGGTCTGGGTGTGGGCGCCGGTGCAGGAATGATAGATGCGCCCATAGCCCCCGGTGGCAAGAATGGTGGTTTGCGCGCGGAAGCGATGCAGTGTGCCGTCGTCGAGCTTGAGCGCGACCACGCCGCGGCAGGTGCCCTGGTCGTCCATGATCAGGTCGATGGCGAAGAACTCGATGTAGAATTCGGCGGCGTGGCGCAGCGCCTGGCCGTACATGGTGTGCAGCATGGCGTGGCCGGTACGGTCGGCGGCGGCGCAGGTGCGTTGCGCCTGGCCCTTGCCGAAGTCCACGGTCATGCCGCCGAACGGCCGCTGATAGATCCTGCCGTCTTCGGTGCGCGAAAACGGCACGCCCCAGTGCTCGAGTTCGTAGACCGCCTCCGGCGCCTGGCGCACCATGTATTCGATCGAATCCTGGTCGCCGAGCCAATCCGACCCCTTGACGGTGTCGTACATGTGCCAGCGCCAGTTGTCCTCGTGCATGTTGCCGAGCGCCGCCGAAATGCCGCCCTGGGCCGCCACCGTGTGCGAGCGGGTCGGAAAAACCTTGGTGATGCAGGCGGTGCGCAGGCCCGCTTCGCTGCAGCCGACTACGGCGCGCAGGCCAGCGCCGCCGGCGCCGACAACCACGACATCGTAGGTATGATCTTCAATCGGGTAGGCGTGGCCATTGGTGGCAGGCGCGCCGTTCCCCTTGCCATTTCCGCCAACGGCCATGGGCTAAACTCCAGATGACAGTTTGAGAATGGCGTAGATCGAAGCCAGCGCCACCGCGATCGAGAAGAAGTTATTGGCCATTACGCTGGCGAGCTTCAGCTTCTCGTTATGGATGTAATCCTCGATCACTACCTGCATGCCGATCTTCATGTGCCAGGCGCTGGCGACGATGAACAGAAGCAGGATGATAGCGATCGGCAGCGAGCCGAGAATCTGCGCGGCACCGGCCTGGTTGCGGCCGAGCAGCATCAAAACCACCACGATGACCGGCACGATCAGCAGCGTCATCGCCACAGCGGTGAGGCGCTGGCGCCAGAAATCGCTGGTGCCGGAATGCGAAGCGCCGAGGTTGCGGACGCGGGCGAGCGGCGTGCGCATGGATTTTGCGGGTGAAGTTGGCGCGGTCATCGTCCGCCTCCGATGGCATAGGCGGCGATCCAGACCAGCACCGTCAGCGAAACGCCGCCGATCAGCGCGCCCCAGGTCAGCGTTTCACGTTCGCTGGCCTTGAAGCCGTAGCCGAGGTCCCAGACGAAATGCCTCAAGCCCGAAAGCAGGTGATGCAGCAGCGCCCATGTGTAGCCGAATACGATCAGCTTTCCGATGATGCTGCCGGTAAAGGCCTGCACATTGGCATAGGCGGCCGGGCCGGAAGCCGCCGCGATCAGCCACCATGCCAGCAGCAGAGTACCGAAATACAGCGCGACGCCGGTAACGCGGTGGACGATGGAAAGCGCCATCGTCAGGGTCCAGCGATAGGTCTGCAGATGGGGCGAAAGCGGTCGTTCGATCCTGGCGGTCATCGGCGGCTTTGACGGTTGGCGGGCCCGCGATGGGCCCTTCGGGGGATCGCGATAGACGAGGTCTATTTACGAAGTCGAAACAGTGAGCGCAACGATGAAAATCGCCAATTCCGAACCGCGGTTCACATCTATGGATGAGCCTTGCAATTAGGGGCGTTGACAAGCGCGGCGAGCACTGGTGGCTGGTATACCTGAAGCACGATTCATGAACGCGCGCAGACCTGGCGCGGGCCGAAGGAAACCGGAGATGGCAATCGCTGGCCTTGATGTCCTGGAGCTTGCCGAACTGGCGCTCCTGCTGGTGGCGGTGGGGGCGCTGTCGGGCTTTCTGGCCGGGATCTTCGGGATCGGCGGCGGCGCCATCCTGGTGCCGGTGTTTTACGAATCCTTCCGGCTCGCCGGCGTGCCGCTGGAAGTGCGGATGCCGCTGTGCATCGGGACATCGCTCGCCATCATCATTCCGACCTCGATCCGTTCGTATCGCGCCCATTACGCCCGCGGCGCGGTGGATATAGCTATTCTGCGGACCTGGTGGCTGCCGATAGTGACCGGCGTGATCGCCGGCAGCGTCACCGCGCGCTACGCGCCGGAGCGGCTGTTCAAGATCGTGTTCGTCATGGTGGCATGGTCCGCCGCGGCGCGGTTGCTGCTGTCGCGCGAGACTTGGAAGTTCGGCGACGACTTGCCGCGGGGGCCGCTGATGAAGCTTTACGGCTTCTTCGTCGGCCTGCTCTCGACGCTGATGGGCATCGGCGGCGGATTGTTCTCCAACCTGTTGATGACCTTTTACGGCCGGCCGATCCATCAGGCGGTTGCGACCTCCTCGGCGCTGGCGGTGCTGATCTCGATTCCCGGCGCCATCGGTTACATCTATGCCGGCTGGCCGGCGGCGATGCGCTATCCCGAGGTCGCCGCGCTGCAATTGCCGTTTGCGATCGGCTATGTCTCGCTGATCGGCGCCGTGCTTGTCATGCCGACCAGCCTTTTGACCGCGCCGCTCGGCGTCAAGGCCGCGCACGCGATGTCCAAGCGCACGCTGGAAATGGCGTTCGGAACTTATCTGTTTCTCGTCGGCGGCCGGTTTGTGATCAGCCTGCTCTAGCGGCAGAGCAAGTTCGTGAACATGTCTATCGTCATTGCGAGGAGCAAAGCGACGAAGCAATCCATCCTAGATGCGGACCGAGCTTTGGATTGCTTCGCGGAGCCTGTCATCGGGCGCGCGTTCGCGCGACCCGTTGGCTCGCAATGACGGTTACGGGTGAACCTATTTCGCGTAAATCTTCGAATAGGTATCGCGCAGAATATTCTTCTGTACCTTGCCCATGGCGTTGCGCGGCAATTCCTCGACCACGATCACCCGCTTCGGCATCTTGAATTTTGCCAGCCTGCCGTCGAGCGCTTTCAGCACCGAGGCTTCGTCGACCTTGGCGCCCTTGTCGCAGACCAGGACCGCAGTGACGCCCTCGCCGAAATCGGCGTGTGGCACGCCGATCACGGCGGATTCGATCACGCCCGGCATGGCGTCGATCTCGCTCTCGATTTCCTTCGGATAGACGTTGAAGCCGCCGGATATCACGAGATCCTTGCCGCGGCCGACGATGTGCACATAGCCCTTGCCGTCGATCTTGCCGAGGTCGCCGGTGATGAAGAAGCCGTCGTCGCGGAATTCGGCCTTGGTCTTCTCCGGCATCCGCCAATAGCCCTTGAACACGTTGGGGCCCTTGACCTCGATCATGCCGATGGTTTCGGGCGCCAGCTCCTTGCCGGTTTCGGGATCGGTGACGCGCACCGAGACGCCGGGCAGCGGGTGGCCGACTGCGCCAGGCACCCGCTCGCCGTCATAGGGATTCGAGGTGTTCATGTTGGTCTCGGTCATGCCGTAGCGCTCGAGCACGGCATGGCCGGTACGTGCAAACCATTCGCGATGGGTGTCGGCGAGCAGCGGCGCGGAGCCCGAGATGAACAGCCGCATATGGCTGGTGGCTTCCCTGGTCAGGTCAGGGCTTTGCAGCAGCCGCGTATAGAACGTCGGCACGCCCATCAGCACGGTTGCGCGCGCCATCAGCCTGATAATCAGGTCGGGGTCGAATTTCGGCAGGAAGATCATCGACGCGCGCGCGAACAGCGTGACGTTGCTCGCCACGAACAGGCCGTGGGTATGATAAATCGGCAGCGCGTGGATCAGGACGTCCTTGTCCGTGAAGCGCCAGTAGTCGACCAGCGAGAGCGAATTCGACGCAAGATTGTCGTGCGTCAGCATTGCGCCCTTGGAACGGCCTGTCGTGCCCGAGGTGTAGAGGATCGCCGCGAGATCGTCATTGGCTCGCGCGACGGTGTCAAACTCCGGCTTCGCCGTGGCGGCGGCGTCCGTCAGCGAGCCCTTGCCGTCGGCGCCCAGCGTCTCGACCCTGGCGCCGACCTTCGCGGCGATCGCGCCGATGCCTTCCGCCTTCGACGGATCGCACACCACCAGCGACGGCTCGGCGTCGGTGATGAAATATTCCAGTTCGTTCAGCGTATAGGCGGTGTTGAGCGGCAGATAGACGGCGCCGGCGCGGACGGTTGCGAGATACAGCACCAGACCCGGCACCGATTTCTCGGTTTGCGCTGCGACGCGGTCGCCGGGCTTGACGCCTCGCGACACCAGCACATTCGCCATCTGCCCGGCGCGGGCCACGAGATCGCCATAGCTGATGCGCTGGCCATCGAGCATTTCGATCGCGAGGCGCGAGGGATCGTCGATGCCGTCGAACAGGCGGGAAAACAGATTGGCGTTGACGTTGGCGTTCATGCAACATTCCCTGAGGGGGCAAAGGCCGGAAAATTCCGCTGGCTGGATTAGCAAAAAGGCCCTTCACAAAGCAACGGAGACAGTTTGCATGTCAAATAACGGGAAACGCGTGGCCTGGGTGACGGGCGGCGGCAGCGGCATCGGCGAGGCCGGTGCGGAAGCCTTGGCCGCGGACGGCTGGACGGTAGTGGTTTCCGGGCGCCGGAAGGATGCGCTCGACGCGGTGGTGGCGAAAATCACCGGGAGAGGCGGCAAGGCCGAGGCGATTCCGCTCGATGTCAGCAAATCCGACGACGTGACCAAGGCCGCGGAACAGATTCTTGCCAAGTACGGCCGCATCGATCTGCTGGTCAACAGCGCCGGCATCAACGTGCCGAAACGCAGCTGGGCCGACATGGAGCTGGAAGGCTGGAACAAACTGGTCGATATCAATCTCAACGGCGTGCTGTATTGCATGCACGCAGTGCTGCCCGCGATGCGCAAGCAGAAGGACGGCTGCATCATCAACGTCGCGTCCTGGGCCGGACGTCACGTGTCGAAAATGCCGGGGCCGGCCTACACCACGACCAAGCATGCGGTGCTGGCGCTGACCCATTCCTTCAACATGGATGAGTGCGTCAACGGGCTGCGGGCCTGTTGTCTGTCGCCGGGCGAGGTCGCAACCCCGATCCTGAAGCTGCGGCCGGTGGTGCCGAGTGAAGCCGAACAGGCGAAGATGCTGCAGCCCGAAGATTGCGGCCGCACCATCGCCTTCGTCGCCAGCATGCCGCCGCGGGTCTGCATGAACGAGATCCTGATCAGCCCGACCTGGAACCGCGGCTTCATCCAGACCCCTGGTAACAGGGACTAGCTGGGGCGGGGCGGGGTCAGGCCGGGGGCACGACGGAGCACTTTCTTCCCGTGGCCGGACCCGCCGCGGCACGAGTGCCGCGAGCCCAGAATTCTACTTTGCATGGGCTCGTTTTCGCGTTTTTGGCAGAGGCCGCGGCAGGCGCTTCGCCGCGTTCACTTCGAATGTGTCATCCTTCGCCATGCAACGCCTGGCGATGCTCTGCTCCCCCCTCCACGCGCCCTTGCGCGTGGCGGGGTCGAGACGAGCGAAGCTCGCTGTTAGGGGGCGGGGGTGGGGGGTGTCTCCGCAAACTCGCTGGCAGAATACGCGCTGACAGACCCCCTTTCGATGACGTGCGATTGATAGTTCGGGCGCAGCGGCTTCTCGCCGACGGCGATATCGCCGAGGGCGGTTGCGCTTCGGTGCGGCCCCACACGGGCTGCGTCGAAAATAGTTTCAGGCATCAC
Organism: Bradyrhizobium sediminis; assembly: GCF_018736085.1. NCBI lineage: Bacteria > Pseudomonadati > Pseudomonadota > Alphaproteobacteria > Hyphomicrobiales > Nitrobacteraceae > Bradyrhizobium > Bradyrhizobium sediminis. The sequence goes on from NZ_CP076134.1 coordinate 353,005, forward strand.
GATAAATTATTCTGCGAAACCGGTCCGGCAACATCCCGTAACTCGGCCCAACGGCGACGCTCTGATCACCCACGGACAAGCGTCGCTGTTGCCCCTTCATCGCCGGCGGACCTCCGCCGGTCACCTCAATCATCGGGAGACGTTTCCATGTCCAAGCGTATTGCACTCTTTTCCGCCGCCGCCTTCGGCGCCCTGGCTCTGACCGCCGCCGTCGTCGCGCCCGTCAGCGCGCAAGACAAGATGATGAAAAGCGAAATGTCCGGCGAGAAGACCGTGATGGTCGGCGGCGCCGCGATGTTCCCCTCGAAGAACATCATCCAGAATGCCGTCAACTCCAAGGATCACACCACGCTGGTTGCGGCGGTGAAGGCCGCCGGCCTGGTTGCGACGCTGGAAGGCAAGGGCCCGTTCACGGTGTTCGCGCCGACCAACGCCGCCTTCGGCAAGCTGCCGGCCGGCACCGTCGACACCCTGGTGAAGCCCGAGAACAAGGCGACCCTCACCAAGATCCTCACCTACCACGTGGTTCCGGGCAAGCTCGAAGCCGCCAGCCTGACCGACGGCAAGAAGCTCAAGACCGCTGAAGGCGAGGAACTGACAGTGAAGCTCCAGGACGGCAAGGTCTGGATCGTCGACGCCAAGGGCGGCACCTCGATGGTGACGATCTCGAACGTCAATCAGTCGAACGGCGTGATCCACGTGGTCGACACCGTCCTGATGCCGGCGTCGTAATACCGCACGTATCCTGACCTTGTCCCAACAGGATGCGCGAGGCGCGAGCCGGGGCAACCCGGCTCGCTTTTTTGTGACCGCCATAGGCCACAGGCATCAACCTGATAGCTGCCTTGGCAGTAACGAAGCGCCTTCTTCCGGCGTATAAGCATGTATCGGCCTCTCCTCAGCGTGGAACAGCCAGGGAATCACCATGTCCAGCCTCGCAGTCAACGACCAGCACACCGTGGCCGCCACGCCGGCGAAGGTCATCCAGCCGGCCTGGGTCCGGACCCTGCACTGGATCAACGCGGTGGCGATGATCCTGATGATCATGTCGGGATGGCAGATCTACAACGCTTCGCCGCTGTTCGATTTCAAGTTTTCGAGCTCGATCACGCTTGGCGGCTGGCTCGGCGGCGCGCTGCTCTGGCATTTCGCGGCGATGTGGCTGCTGATGGTCAACGGCCTCGTCTATCTCGCGCTGGGTCTTGCAACCGGTCGCTTCCGCAAGAAGCTGCTGCCGATCACGCCGGAGGGCGTGATCTCCGACGCCAGGGCGGCGCTGACCGGCAGACTGTCGCATGACGACCTCACCAAATACAATTACGTGCAGAAGCTGCTCTATGCGGGGATCATCGTGATCGGCGTCCTCGTCGTGCTGTCGGGTCTGGCGATCTGGAAGCCGGTGCAGCTGCAATATCTGACGGCGCTGTTCGGCGGCTATGACGCCGCGCGCTACGTCCACTTCATCTGCATGGCGGCAATCGTCGCGTTCCTGATCGTGCATGTCGCGCTCGCGGTGCTGGTGCCGAAAAGCCTGCGCGCCATGATCATCGGCCGCTGAGTCCAAATCTATCTGGGAGCATATGTCATGGGCCGACTTCGTTCGCTTCTGATCCCCGGCGTCGACAAGCAGTTGCTTGTCAGGGACGCCACCAGGCTGATGCCGGACCTGACGCGCCGGCGCTTCATATCCGGCGGCGCCAGCCTCGGCGCGCTGACGCTGCTGACCGGCTGCGACGTCTCCGACTCGTTCTCCGCCGAGGAGATGCTGAAGCAGATCTCGAAATTCAATGACGGCGTGCAGGCGGCGATCTTCAATCCGAATGCGCTGGCGCCGACCTTTCCGGAAAGCGCCATCACCAAGCCGTTCCCGTTCAACGCCTACTACGGGCTCGACGACGCGCCGACCATCGACGGCAGGGAATGGAAATTCGAGGTGCGCGGCCTCGTCGACAACAAGAAGTCATGGACGCTGGAGGAGCTTTACAACCTGCCGCAGGTCAAGCAGGTCACGCGCCATATCTGCGTCGAGGGCTGGAGCGCGATCGGAAGCTGGACCGGCACGCCGCTGCGCGACTTCCTCAAACTGGTCGGCGCCGACACCCGCGCCAAATATTGCTGGTTCCGGTGCGCCGACGCGGAGGGCTACAACTCGCCGCTCGACATGGCCACCGCGCTGCATCCGCAGACTCAGATGACCTTCAAGTTCGGCGACGAGATCCTGCCGCGCGCCTACGGCTATCCGATGAAGATTCGCGTGCCGACCAAACTCGGCTTCAAGAATCCGAAATACGTGGTCTCGATGGAAGTCACCAACGACTACAAGGGCGGCTTCTGGGAAGACCAGGGATACAATTCGTTCAGCGGGAGCTAGAGCGAGCGTTCATCTTCTTCTTCCCTCCCCACCACGCGCAAGGGCGCGTGGAGGGAGGGGGAGACGACGAGGCGGCGTATCTCGTCGCCATCATGCCGTCGAATGCCATTCCCAGTTCGGCGATCGACGGCGCCAGTCCCGTGAACAGTTCGAACGCATCAGCGGCTTGATGGATTGCAAGTTCGCGCCCGGTCATCACGCGGGCGCCTTTGGCCTTTGCCGCCGTCAATAGCGGCGTCCAGAGCGGTGAATAGACCGCGTCGGCGACCCACAGCCCGGCATGCAGCAGGGTGTCCGGAACCGGCGTGCCAACGCCCGGCAACATCCCGACCGGCGAGGCGTTGACCACTCCCGCGACCGCGTACAGCGCATCCTCGACGTTGGGAGGAACGCTTGCTATTGCCCGACCTTCCAGCCGGGCAGCCAGCTGCGCGGCCTTGGCGTGGTCGCTATCGAAGATCCGCAGTTCGGGGACGCCGAGCCCGGCCAGCGCGAACGCGATCGCCTTGCCGACACCGCCGGCGCCGATCACGGCGACGGCGCCGCGTGGGGAGACGGTCACGAGTGGGGTAACGGCTCGCGCGAAACCGGTCGTATCGGTGTTGTGGCCGATCAATCGTCCGTCGCGAACAATGATGGTATTGACGGCGCCGATCAGTGCCGCACCCGGCGACAATTCGTCGAGCAGATCGAGCACGGCTTCCTTGTAGGGAAACGTGACGTTGATGCCGGCGAAACCCAGTCGCCGAACGCCCTCGAGCACCATCTTCAGCTCTTCGCGCCCGGCGCCGGCTATCTCGACGAGCTGATAATGGCAGCGAAGGCCCAGCGCCTCGGCAGCCCGTTCGTGCATGGCCGGCGCGGCCGACTGCGCGATCGGCGCGCCGAGTAAACCGGCAAGAAAGCGGCGGCCTGAGGCGCGCGGGCTGTGCGTGGCGGATGTCATCGTCTCAGGCACCAGGCATCGACATGGGTCGTGCAGAATAGCACATCAAGACTAACGTAACGACAGCCCAGCGATGATCCAGCTCAATTGATTTGTCAGGCGACCAGCCCGACATCGCCGCTGTCGTCTCGAGATGAACGTCGCGGGCAGCGCAAGAAGGCGCTCTGGGCGGATCTATGATTTCCGCGCCAGCCGTCCCTGAAACGCGGCGGCGATCGCGCCCACCGCCAGCATCGCCGCCGAGACGTTCAGCGCATAGGACAGGCTGCCCATCGCGTCCGTGACGGCGCCGACTGCAATCGGCCCCAGTGTCTGGCCGATCCCGAACGCGATGGTCATCGCCGCGATGCCGGCCGGCCATGCCGCCGGCGGATAGTTGAAGCGGACGAAGGCCGTGGTCGATCCGACCACGGCGAAGAAAGCGACGCCGAACACCAGCGCCGAGATCGCCAGCAGGAATGCGGAATGGCCGAAAATCGGCAGCGCCGCCCCGACCGCGTTGACGCCGAGAATGATGGTCGTGGAGAGGCCGCCGCGGTCGAGCGCCAGCACGCGGCGCCATACCCAGGGTGTGACGAAGGCGCTGAGGCCGATCAGGCTCCAGAACGCGCTTTGCGCCGCAGCACCCCCGCCGGCGTCGCGGACATAGGCGATCATGAAGGTCATGTAGGCGATGTATCCGGCGCCGAACAGAAAATAGCCGACGAGATAGGTCAGCACCGGGCGGATCGCGAATTTGGTGGCCGCCGCATCGCCGATGCTGGCGGTGGTATCGAGCGGCGCCAGCAGCAGCGGAACGGTCATGGCGACCGCAAGCAATGTCATCGCCCACCACACGATCCACCACGATCCCGGCCCGAACGCCTGCAGCACGAACGGTGCGACCAGTCCTGACGACAGGATGCCGACCCCCGGCCCGGCGTAAAACAGGCTCAGCAGGAAATTGGCGCGCTCGGGCCGCGATTGCGCGATCGTCGCCGCCAGCGCCCCGCCGCCGACGAATCCTGCGGCCGCGCCGAGCCCCGCCAGCAGCCGTGCAAAACTCAGCACGATGAAATTGTCCGAGAAGGCGCACAGCGCCAGCGACAGCACGCAGGCGAGCGTTCCCCAGCGCACCGTTGCTGCGAGGCCGAAGCGCTTGATCAGGCGCGACGCCAGCAGTGCACCGGCGAGATAACCGGCGGCGTTGATGGTGTTCATGAAACCCGCCGCGGAATAGGACCAGCCGAGCGTGTCGCGCATGTCCGGCAGCACCAGCGCATAGGCGAAGCGGCCGATGCCGAGACCGACGGTGGGCCCGAGCGACAGGATCAGGATCAGCCGCGCGGGGTGCGTGAGCGGCGAGGGACGGTCGGGCGCGTGCAAGGGGATTCTCCAGCCGGCATTCTGGCAGGCAAAGCCGTGGTTGCACAGGCTCGCGGCCGGCAAAGGTGTCTTGCTGTCAGCGCAATGCCGCGCCGGCGGCCTTACGATCCGGCCTGGCGGCGGGGCGATTCAGGGCATTTGTCGCCCGCCGGTGCCTCCTTGCCAATCCGCTTCCGGCGCTTTAGCACTCCCCGCGCGGATTTCGCGGTCTTCGTCATGCCCGGGACGAAGCCCGGACGACGAGTTGGATGAGGAATGATCAATGGCGACCCATAAACTGCTGCTTCTCCCCGGCGACGGCATCGGCCCCGAAGTGATGGCGGAGGTGAAACGCCTGATCGACTGGCTCAACGCGCAGGGCATTGCGCATTTCGCGACCGAGCAGGGGCTGGTCGGCGGCTCGGCCTATGATGCCAGCAAGCAGAGCATTACCGATGCCACCATGGCGCAGGCGATGGCTGCCGACGCCGTGATTTTCGGCGCGGTCGGCGGTCCGAAGTGGGACAGCGTTCCCTATGACGCGCGCCCCGAGGCCGGGCTGTTGCGGCTGCGCAAGGACCTCGCTCTGTTCGCCAATCTCCGCCCGGCGGTGTGTTATCCGGCGCTGGCCGACGCCTCGAGCCTGAAGCGCGAAGTGGTCGAGGGCCTCGACATCATGATCGTGCGCGAGCTCACCGGCGGCGTCTATTTCGGCGAGCCGAAGACCATCATCGATCTCGGCAACGGCCAGAAGCGCGCCATCGATACCCAGGTCTACGATACCTATGAAATCGAGCGCATTGCGCGGGTCGCGTTCGATCTGGCGCGCAAGCGCCGCAACAAGCTGACCTCGATGGAAAAGCGCAACGTCATGAAGTCGGGCGTGCTCTGGAACGAGGTGGTCACCCAGGTCCATGCGCGCGAATACAAGGACGTCCAGCTCGAGCATCAACTGGCCGATTCCGGCGGCATGAATCTGGTGAAATGGCCGAAGCAGTTCGACGTCATCGTGACCGACAACCTGTTCGGCGACATGCTCTCCGACATCGCGGCGATGCTGACGGGCTCGCTCGGCATGCTGCCGTCGGCCTCGCTCGGCGAGGTCGACGTCAAGACCAAAAAGCGCAGGGCGCTGTACGAGCCGGTGCACGGCTCGGCGCCGGACATCGCAGGGACGGGTGCGGCCAATCCGATCGCGATGATCGCCTCGTTCGGGATGGCGCTGCGCTATTCCTTCGACATGGGCGCGCTGGCCGACAAGCTCGATGCCGCGATCGCGGCCGTGCTGGCCAACGGCCTGCGCACCGCCGACATCAAGTCGGAGGGCACCACGTCAGTGAGCACGACGCAGATGGGTGAGGCGATTCTGAAAGAGCTGCAGGCGCTGCACGCGTAAGCAACTATCGCACCCGCCATAAAAAATGCCCGGCCTGGCCGGGCATTTTCGTCTGAAGCGATGCGCTCAATACAGCGGGAACCGCTGCGGATATCCGCCCATGTCCGACGGCGGGTTCAGCGGCTGGCGGTCGATCGGGCGGTTCAGGTTCTCGCGGGCGAACGATGGGTACCCGAGCTCCGGCGGAAATGCGTAATCCTGGAACTTGCGCTCGCCGGGCAGCACTTCGGTGCCGGCATCGAGCCAGGAGCGCGTGGTGACATAGACGCGGGTCCGCGGTCCCTGCTGGTAGGATCGGTTGGGACCGTTCGCGCCATAGTAGGGACGGCCGTCCCGGTCGTATCGCTGCTTGGACTGCGCGCTCGCCGGCGTCATGTCGAAGCTGATCGCGACAACCGCGGTGGCGGCGAGCAAGGCTGCGAGCTTGGTCGCAGCGGGGAATTTCAGGGTCATCAGGTCCTCACGGGCGGCCGGACCGCCATATCCGATTTGCAACCATCTTAGCTGTGGTGGGTATAGCGCCACTAGGTCAATTGGGCCACACCGCATCATAATAATGCGGCGCGAAACCGGGAAGTTGCATGAAAACCAATATCTTGCCGGAGTGCCGCCTCAAAGTGTGCCGCGCAGCCCCGGGTTTTCCGGGCCCGTTACCCAGTCGGATGACGGGGCGGCGGCGCAGCTGCTGCGCCTGAGTTCGGCGCGTGCGAACAATTCAGCCAGTTTCGGGTCGTTTCCGGCCGTCAACAGCATCAGCCGGCTCAGAATACAGGAGATCGCGGCGCGCCGCGCCGGCAGGGTCTCCCCCTGGCATGACCAGCCGGAAATCTGCAGATCGGGGTCATTGAGACGCTTGATGAAGCCAAGGCAACCCCGGCCGCTTCCGGCGGTGCCGGCGAGACGAAGCAGCGTCACCATGCCGAATTTGCTGTCGACGACGCCAGCCGCCTCCGGCTCTGACCGGCCCGCGAAGCTCATTCGCTCGGCGATTTCGGCCATGGCGAGCCCTGACTGGCTCGGTTCGGCCCCGCGACGATAGATCTCGAGTTCGGCAACCGGCCTTTCGCCCGGGGTACCCCAGCGGAGGATGTCCTTGCGACCGCCCTCAGGATGCCGAAGGACCTCATAAGAGACTGTTTTATCTAACGAATCGAACTTGCTAACGGCAAATGCCGGATGCGAGCGCGGAGCCTCGCTCCAGCCCGTCTCCGCGGCGGGCTCGGCATCGGCAATCTCGGGCAGCTGGTCCCACACATGCGCGCCGAGGATGGCAAGCAAGGCGAGCGCCCCCACATAGGCCGCAAGACGCGCCAGCATGCCGCAGCATTCGTCGGCGAAGCTGCTCAGCGCCGGATGTATCCTGTTCGGGTAATATGAGTTGGCAGGTAAAGCCACAAACGATCGCATCGAATGCCCAAGGGCCGCGGTCTAACGTTGTCTTGAGGGCATTTCTCGCATAGAAGCGCTGCCTCTTCCCTTTCCGCCTGGAGCGGTGGGCAGGCATTTTTCGTCGGAGAGTGAATGATGGGTTACAAGATCGCGGTGGTCGGTGCGACCGGCAATGTCGGGCGGGAAATGCTCAACATTCTGGACGAACGCAAATTCCCGGCTGACGAGGTGGTGGCGCTGGCGTCGCGCCGCAGCATGGGCGTCGAAGTGTCCTATGGCGATCGCACCCTGAAGGTCAAAGCGCTCGAGAATTACGACTTCTCCGACGTCGATATCTGCCTGATGTCGGCGGGCGGTTCGGTGTCGAAGGAATGGTCGCCGAAGATCGGCGCCGCCGGCGCGGTCGTGATCGACAACTCGTCGGCCTGGCGGATGGATCCGGACGTGCCGCTGATCGTTCCCGAGGTCAATGCGGATGCGGTGGCGGGCTTCGTCAAGAAGAACATCATCGCCAATCCGAACTGCTCGACGGCGCAGCTCGTGGTCGCGCTGAAGCCGCTGCACGACAAGGCCGTGATCAAGCGCGTGGTGGTCTCGACCTATCAATCGGTGTCGGGCGCCGGCAAGGACGCCATGGACGAGCTGTTTTCGCAGACCAAGGCGGTCTACACCAACGACGAGCTGATCAACAAGAAATTCCCCAAGCGTATCGCCTTCAACGTGATTCCCGAGATCGACGTGTTCATGGAGGACGGCTACACCAAGGAGGAGTGGAAGATGATGATGGAGACCAAGAAGATTCTTGATCCCAAAATCAAGCTCACCGCCACTTGCGTGCGGGTGCCGGTGTTCGTCGGTCATTCCGAAGCGGTCAATATCGAGTTCGAGAATCCGATCTCGGCCGATGAAGCGCGCGACATCCTGCGCAATGCACCCGGTTGCCTGGTGATCGACAAGCGCGAGCCCGGCGGTTACGTTACGCCATATGAGGCGGCCGGCGAGGATGCGACCTACATCAGCCGCATCCGCGAGGACGCGACGGTGGAGAACGGCCTCGTGCTTTGGTGCGTGTCGGACAATCTGCGCAAGGGCGCCGCGCTGAACGCGATCCAGATCGCCGAATGCCTGATCAACCGCAAGCTGATCAGTGCCAAGAAGAAAGCAGCTTAAGAAAGCAGCGTAAGAGCGGCGCGAGCGCCGGGACCGCGGAGCCGGAATCGCGATGACCGAACAGCCTGCTCCCTACCGGCCGAATCCGAAGCTCAAGCGCGTCGAAACCGGATTCGAAGGTATATTGTTCAGCAGCCGCTGGCTGATGGCGCCGTTCTATCTCGGCCTCGTCATCAGCCTCGCAGTGCTGTTGTACAAGTTCATCTTGGAGCTGTGGGAGTTCATTCTGCATGTGCCTCACGCCAAGGAGGCCGATGTCATCCTCGGCGTGCTCAGCCTGATCGACATTTCGCTGACCGGCAACCTGATCCTGATCGTGGTGTTTTCCGGCTACGAGAATTTCGTCTCGAAAATTGATCCCGGCGGCCATCCGGACTGGCCGGAATGGATCACGAAGGTCGGTTTCGGAGGGTTGAAGCAGAAGCTGCTCGCCTCGATCGTCGCGATTTCGGCGATTCAGGTGCTGAAGGCATTCATGAACATCGACGCCGCCTTCGACGCCCAGAAGATGGGCTGGCTGGCAGGCGTGCATCTGCTGTTCGTGATCTCGACGTTGCTGCTGGCACTGTCGGACCGGTGGGGCGGCGATCACGGGGCCGGCGACAAGGCCGGGCATTAGCGAGCAGAGTTTCGCTATTCCCTACTTCCTCACTTGATCCCTGACGCTGCGAAACTCCTTCGCCGCCCGATCGAGTACCAACAGCGAGCCCTCGGCGACTCCGAAATAAGCGCCGTGCAGGCCCAGCCCGCCTTCTTCCACCAGCGCCCGGACGAACGGAAACGTCATCAGGTTCTCCAGGCTGCGGAAGATCGCGGCCTTCTCGATCCGGATGGTGAAGTCCTGCATCGACTCGCGCTCGCGCTGTTCGACCACTTCGCCCGGCTTGATGAACATCTGCATCCACCTGCCGATGAAATCGCCGGGCGACAGCGGTTCGATATTGTCGATGAAGGCGCGGATGCCGCCGCATTGCGCATGGCCGAGCACCACGATGTGCTTGATGCGGAGAACGTTGACCGCATATTCCAGCGCCGCCGACACGCCGTGCGCGCCGCCGTCGGGCTGATACACCGGCACCAGATTGGCGACGTTGCGCACCACGAACAATTCGCCGGGGCCGGCATCGAAGATCACTTCCGGTGACACCCGGGAATCGCAACAGCCGATCACCATCACCGCCGGCGACTGGCCGCGTTCGGACAATTCACGATAGCGCGTCTGCTCGGTGGGCAGCCGCTGCGAAGTGAAGGCCCGGTAGCCCTCGAGCAGATGTTTCGGGAATGCCATGCGAGTTGCTAACCATATGGCGCGAGCCGGAACAAGGCTTCCGGACGACCCGCCGAAATGTTATCGCCTGAGGCTCGAACCGCCAAGGAACTGCCCAAGCAACCGCCAAGCGAACGCCGAGGGAACCAGCCGATGATCCGACCGCGCCGCAGCCTTCTGTTCATGCCCGGGTCAAATGCGCGGGCGCTGGAAAAAGCGCGTAATCTCCCCGCCGACGGCATCATTCTCGACCTCGAGGATTCCGTGGCGCCCGACGCCAAGGCGATAGCGCGTGACCAGATCGCGGCAGCCGTCGCCGCGGGCGGTTTCGGCAGGCGCGAGGTCCTGATCCGGGTCAATGCGCTGGACTCGCCGTGGTGGATCGACGACGTCGGCATGGCCGGCAAGGTGCGGCCCGACGGCATCCTGGTGCCGAAGATTTCCAGCGTCGATGATCTCACGGCCATCGCCAATCGCCTCAGCGACATCAACGCCGACCTGTCGATCCGGGTCTGGGCAATGATCGAGACCGCGCGCGCGGTGCTGCATGCCGAGGAACTCGCAGCCGCCTCGCGCGATTCCGAGACGCGGCTTGCCGGCTTCGTGTTCGGACCGAACGATATTTCCCGGGAGACGCGGATACGGATGCAGCCGGGGCGCGCGACGATGCTGCCGATGATCACGCACTGCATTCTTGCGACGCGCGCTTACGGTCTCGAAATTCTCGACGGCCCCTACAGCGATTTCAGCAATTTCAACGGCTTCGGCCAGGAATGCACACAGGCGCGCGATCTCGGCTTCGACGGCAAGACCCTGATCCATCCGGGCCAGATCGAGGCCTGCAACGCGATCTTCACGCCGCCGGCGGAGGAAGTCGCCCTCGCCCGCAAGATCATCGCCGCGTTCGAACGGCCCGAGAATGCCTCACGCGGTGCGATTTCGCTCGACGGCCAGATGGTGGAACGGCTGCATGCCGATATGGCCAGGCGCACCATAGCGATCGCCGACGCGATCACGGCGATGGGGCGCAACTAAGCGGGATCAATTGCGCTTCAGGCTCAGGATGTAATTGATGAGGTTGTCGGTCTCATCGGGTTTCAGGATGAGATTCGGCATGCTTCGGTGGCTGGTCTGAAGGAATACCCGCAGCGAAAGCGCCGTGGTCGATAGCTGGTTGGCTACCATGACGAAGTCCGGTCCGGGCTTTGCCGCCCCGATGGTTGCCGCTTCGATGGCGTGGCACTCCTTGCACCAGGCCTCCGCCAAACGATGCCCCGCCGCGGCGCTGGAAGATTGTGCGCCGCCGGCATTGTGCATCCGGATGAGGAACAGCGCCGCCAGCGCAATCACGACGGCCAGCACAATGCGTATCCAGACAGTGCGCGACATGTTCATTCCGCCTGACGCCGTGCGCCGACCTTACTGCTTCACCAGCCGCTCCAGGCTATCGATGGTCGGCGCGTTGAGGCAATACTCCTCATAATGCTCGGCGGCGGTGCCGGCGGCAAGATCGCGGTCGCATTCGCGCTTGTTCGCGCACAGGGCGCAGACGCGCTCCATGTCGCGCAGCACCAGAGGCTGGGTGCGCGCCAGATCGGCTTCGTCGATGCCGAGAACCTTGAGCATTTTCGGCAGCTCATCGGCGGCATGCGGTCCCTGACGGACCAGCGTATCCAGCACGCCGGGTGAAACCCGCAGGTCGCTGGCGATTCGGTCGAAATCGGCAGTGTCCATCTGACGGATCTCGCTCAGCTCCCGCCGGTGCCGCAGCCAGTCGGCAAACGTATTCATCAGCAGTTCGACGCGAGGAAACGGGTGTTCTTGGGCGGTCATCGGACCCTCCGCTGGTAAGCAGGATTTAATCCATATGAGCGCAAGGAAACAAAATGTCGTTGCGTTAGATCAAACAAGTCCGGCGGACCGGCCCGCCGAGGGCGTCAAGGCTGGCCGAACCGTTCCGCCGCCCACGCATACAGGCTGCCTGGAAGGGGCGGCTGGCCGGCACGGCCTTTCGGCGAGATGTGAAGCCCTGTTATGTCGGGATCGCCGATCAGGGCCGTGAAATCCGTAGGCTCGAAGAACAGTCTTGGTTCGGCATGAATCGCGTAGAACGATTTCTTCGGCAAGGCGTAACCGAGCTCGCCGTGGCGGGCCGCGAGCGCGGTCAGCGCTGCCGGACCATAGATCGCGACGCGGATATCGGAGAGGCGGTTCGATTTGCCGCGCAGCTTGCGCAGGCCGAAGATCACACGATGCCGCAGCGCCAGCCAGTCCGGCGTCAGTTCGTCCTGCCGCATCAGCCCTTCGAACGCCGTGACGATGGCGTCGTCTGAGGGCAGATAGAGCACGGAGTTGCCGAGCTGGCGCGGCCGTTCCCAGGCGAAGTAAGGTTTGCCGGGATCGATATCGACCGGCTTCAGCAGCAGCACGTCGGCGTCGAGCCACAGTCCGGCGCCGCGCGCCATCAGCCGCATCCGGAAAAAATCCGAGAACTGCAGCGTGGTCCAGTCGCGCCAGGTGCCGTCCGGCTGCGGCGGGCGGAGTTTTTCGGAGAAGGCGTGCGGCAGGATCGCTTCGGCTTCGGCATTGCCGACGCCGTCGGGCAATCCCGCCAGCGGTTCGAAACTGTAGACGGTGACCTTGTGGCCTGCCGCGACCTGCGATCGCAGACAGGTCTGCCGGAGCCGATCGAGCGGACCATGCCAGAAGGTAACGACATCAGGCCGCATGCACGTCACCTTCCGCGGCGCTTTCGAGCGAAGGGGCTTGCGGTGGGATCAGGCCCAGGCGCGCGCGGTCTTCGCCTTCGCCTCATAGGCGTCGATCGAGGCCTTCTTCTCCATGGTGAGGCCGATATCGTCGAGGCCGTTCATCAGGCAGTGCTTGCGGAACGGATCGATCTCGAACTTCACCGTGCCGCCGTCAGGGCCGCGGATCTCCTGCTTGGCGAGATCGATGGTCAGCGTCGCATTGGCGCCGCGTTCGGCATCGTCGAACAGCTTGTCGAGGTCTTCCTGGGTGACACGGATCGGCAGAATGCCGTTCTTGAAGCAGTTGTTGTAGAAGATGTCGCCGAACGAGGTCGAGATCACGCAGCGGATGCCGAAATCGAGCAAGGCCCATGGCGCGTGCTCGCGGCTTGAGCCGCAGCCGAAATTGTCGCCCGCGACCAGCACCTTGGCGTTGCGATAGGCCGGCTTGTTGAGGATGAAATCCGGGTTCTCGCTGCCGTCATCCTTGTAGCGCTGTTCCGAGAACAGGCCTTTGCCGAGGCCGGTGCGCTTGATGGTCTTGAGGTACTGCTTGGGGATGATCATGTCGGTATCGACATTGATGATCTTCAGCGGCGCCGCGACGCCTTCCAGCGTGGTGAACTTGTCCATCGGGTGCACTTTCCGGCTAGGATGAAAGGATAGGCCGTTTCGGGCGGTGGTTTATCGCGAATACGGCCGGTATTAAAGGGTAAATCGCGCGTATTCCGCAAAAGTGGGCACCGGTTTTGCGATAGAGAATACGGGCCAGAATTGAGCTAATCGACGGTCGCCTCGATCGCCTCCATGTCGGCGTCGGAGAGGCCGAAATGGTGGCCGATCTCGTGAATCAGCACGTGGCGGACGATGTGGCCGAGCGTTTCGTCATGTTCGGCCCAGTAATCCAGGATCGGGCGGCGGTAGAGCCAGACCATGTTGGGCAGCCGGGCGATGTCGTCGTTGCTGCGGAATGGCAGCCCGACCCCCTGAAACAGGCCGAGCAGGTCGAATTCGCTCTGCGCCTGCATCTCGTCGAGCACTTCGTCGGTCGGAAAGTCGTCGACGCGGACGATCACGCCCTCGCACAGCTTGCGAAAGCCCTTCGGCAGGCGCTCGAAAATCTCGTGCGCCATGGCTTCCATTTCGGCCAGCGACGGCGCTTTGGCTTTGGTCCACATGGCGCCTGTTTAACGCGGGTTCCGCCAGTATGCCTACCGGTTTTGCGCTTCCGGTGGAGTTGACCTCGGCGCGGCAATCGGTGACGTTGCGCCGACCAACAGGTTCGGGTGGGCGTCATGATGCGGATTGGGACGGCGGCACTATTGGCTGCTTTTGTCGGGCTCTTGCTGCCTGGGGCGGCCGCGCAGGCGCAGACCGCGCCGTCGGGGATCAGGGCTGCGCAGGCAGCGCCCACCGATATCTCGGCCCGGCAGCGCCGCGTGATCCGGCGCGTGCCGGTCTATCCGCGTGAGCAGTGGGAGCCCGACGTCTATCCCCGTTACAATCCCGGCCCCAATGCGGTGCGGGACTGCACCGCCACCTATGTGCAGGAATACCGGCCGAGCGGTATCGTCATCACGCCTCGCATGAACTGCTACTGGCGGCGGGGCTGAGGTTCTCCTCAACGCATCAGTCGGACGCGTCCTCCCTGCATCGGTTCTGCACCATGCTCGTGCGCGTCAAGCAAGGGCGGGAACCGGCTGGCGCGTTCCGCGTTCATCGATGCGGCTCAACGTTGATTTAAATCATGGTGCCGCTGGTGATATCCGCGCAACTGAAGTCTGTTCTTTTGTTGGGCATGGTGTGCCCGCCGGAAACTCGCGGGAAGACCCGGAGTTGATCAGTCGAGGAATGGAGGAGGCTTTCATGAAGAAATGGACTGGTACGGCCATCCTGGCGCTGACGCTGATGATCGGCGGTTCGGCTGCGATCGATTCTGCCGCGGCAGCGCCGTTGCAGACCGAGGTGCAAAAATCGCAAGCGTCGAGGGCGACCGACTTCAGCGCGCACCGCTACTATCGGCGCTATTACGGCTACGGCTATCGGCCCTATTACCGTTACGGCTATCGGCCGTATTACCGGCGCTATTATTACGCGCGGCCATACTACTATCGGCCGTATCCGTACTACTATGCGCCGTATCCCTACTACTATGCACCGGCGCCGTTCGCGCCCGGTTTCGGCTTCGGGTTTGGGTTTGGGCCACGGTGGGGGTGGTAACCGTCGAGGTCAGCTAGCCCCCGGCGCAAAGCCTTTCGCCAGCAGCACGACGCCGTGTGCGCCGGCTTTGCGGTCTTTCGAGATTTCCAGATATTCCGGCGAGGTCGCCCAGGCCTGAAAGGCGGCCTCGTCCGGAAACGACATCAGCACCAGCTTGTCGCGATCCCACGCGCCTTCCAGTACCAGCGGATTTTCGTCTGCCGACAGCAGCCGCCCGCTGAACTTTTTGAACACGTCGAAGAAGCGCGCCTGATAGCGGTCATAGGCCGCGCGGTCGGTCATCTTCAGTTGCACGATCGCATAAACGGTCATCTCGAATTCCTGTCCGGCATTGCCGCGCGCTTGCTGCCGCAAGCCGCGTTCATTTTCAAGCTCGCTCCCATTCATGGGGCGTTCACATCGTCAACTTTAATTTAATGTTGGGAGCGACCGCAAATGAACGTGCCGAAAGGCATGCCGCTGCATGGCTTCGCCTTCGTCACCGATTCCGGGAGGTTTCACGCATGATGAAGGTTCCAGATCCGAGGCGCGGCGTTCGTCGCTTCGGTGTTGCGGCAGCCGCGATGCTGGTGCTCACGGTTGCGACGGGCCAGCGCGCCGAGGCGCTCTCTCTGATCAATCCGGGCGCTGCGCCATCGGCGAAATATGCTTCCGACGCACTGACGACTGAAGTCAAAGGCGGTCATGGCGGCGGCCGAGGCGGCGGCGGTTTTCATGGCGGCGGTGGCGGTGGCTTCCGTGGTGGAGGCGGCAGCTTTCATGGTGGCGGTTTCCGGGGCGGCGGTGCGGCCATTCATGGCGGCAGCTTCCGCAGTGGCGGCGCCGTGTTTCGCGGCGGCGGGTATAGCGCCCCTCATATCTACCGCGGCGGCGGCTACCGTTATGGTGGGGCGGCAATCGTCCGGCATCATCATTTCGCGCCGCGGCGGGCCTACTGGCATCATCGCCACCATATCCGTCCGCGCTACTACGGCTACGCGCCGGTTTACTATCCGCAGCGCTATTATTACCCGCGCCGCTACTGCCGGATCGTCTGGACCTATTACGGCCCGCGCAAGATCTGCCGCTATCGCCCGTGGCATCATCACTGGCGTTACCGCGGGCATCACCGCTACCCGATCTATTGGTGATCGTCGAAACGTCGGCTGAATGATTCAGGCGCCCGCTTGGGCGCCTGATGTCTGCTTGCCAAGAGCAAGAATTGCCGCGCTCAATCCCAATCCTTGAATTTCCAGGGCCTGAGCTTCCAGGGCGTGAACGTCTCCATCCGCCACTGTTCCATCCGGTCCGAGCGGTGACCGAGACGCGACCCTTCCTTGACCACCGGCTCGACGGCGCGCCGCACGACGCGCCGCCGCACCTGGCGCGTCGCATCGCTGATCATATCGACGAATTCGGACTTGTCGGCCACGGCGCGCTCCTTGCGAAGCTTCATCTCCGCATAGAGCAGTCTGCTCCCGGTTCTTTAACGAGAGGTTGCCGGGAAGTGTCGAGGTTGATGCAAGAGTGGGCGCATTCTCTTGAGCGAACCGGTTTCTGCCCCGGATCATCTCCGGGGCAGGCTTTCGCTCGAAAACGCTACCGCCACTCCCTGATATCGACGAAGTGCCCGGCGATCGCCGCCGCCGCCGCCATCGCCGGCGACACCAGATGGGTGCGGCCCTTGAAACCCTGACGGCCCTCGAAATTGCGGTTCGAGGTCGAGGCGCAGCGCTCTTCCGGCGCCAGCTTGTCGGGGTTCATGGCGAGGCACATCGAGCAGCCCGGTTCGCGCCATTCGAAACCGGCCTTGATGAAGATCTTGTCGAGGCCTTCGGCTTCCGCCTGATCCTTCACCAGCCCTGAGCCCGGCACGATCATCGCGTTGAGATTGGCGTTGACGGTCTTGCCTTCGACCACCTTCGCCGCCGCGCGCAGATCCTCGATCCGGCCGTTGGTGCAGGAACCGATGAAGATACGGTCGAGCTTGATGTCGGTGATCTTGGTGCCGGGCGTCAGGCCCATATATTTCAGCGCACGATGTTTCGACAGCCGCTTGGCTTCATCCGGAATCTTGTCGGGATCCGGCACCACGCCCGATATCGACACCACGTCCTCGGGTGAGGTACCCCAGGTCACGATCGGCGGCAACTTTGCCGCGTCCAGCCTGATCTCGTGATCGAAATGCGCGCCCTGGTCGCTTCGCAGCGTTTCCCAGTAGCGCATCGCGGCATCCCAGGCGTCGCCCTTCGGCGCCTTCGGGCGGCCCTTCAGGAACTCGAACGCCTTTTCATCCGGCGCGACCAGGCCGGCGCGCGCGCCGCCTTCGATCGACATGTTGCAGACGGTCATGCGGCCTTCCATCGAGAGCGCGCGGATCGCCTCGCCGGCATATTCCAGTACATAGCCGGTGCCGCCGGCGGTGCCGATCTCGCCGATGATGGCGAGGATGATGTCCTTGCCGGTGACGCCGTCGGGCAATTTGCCGTCGACGACGGCGCGCATGTTCTTGGCCTTCTTCTGGATCAGGGTCTGCGTCGCCAGCACGTGCTCGACTTCGGAGGTGCCGATGCCGTGCGCCAGCGCGCCGAATGCGCCATGCGTCGAAGTGTGGCTGTCGCCGCAGACGATGGTGGTGCCGGGCAGCGTGAAGCCCTGCTCGGGGCCGATCACGTGGACGATGCCCTGGCGCTTGTCGAATTCGTTGTAATATTCGATGCCGAACTCCCTGGCGTTCTCCGCCATCACCCGCATCTGTTCGATGCTCTCGGGATCCGGATTGGGCTTGGAACGGTCGGTGGTCGGGATGTTGTGGTCGACCACGGCCAGCGTTTTCTCCGGCGCGTGAACCTTGCGGCCGGTGGCGCGCAAGCCTTCGAAGGCCTGCGGCGAAGTCACCTCATGGACCAGATGGCGGTCGATATAGAGCAGGCAGGTGCCGTCGTCGGCCTCGTGAACCAGATGGTCGTTCCAGATCTTGTCGTACAGCGTGGTCGGTTTGGACATGGTGTCAGGCCTCGAAGCGAGAATTCAAATCGGAAAATTCAGTCGCGCGCGGTGAAGCGGCGCGCAGGACGTCAGGCCGCGAGGGCGGCCGTCGTCAGCCGGCCGAAGAAACGCCAAGGCAAACGACTGCGATCGTCGAGCACGACGCGAGCTGCGATTATTTGGCGATCCGAAAACATTCTAATCTTATAGCACACGGGGTGTTGGAGCGCGATATGCGTTTGCAGCCACCGTCATTGCGAGCCAACGGGTCGCGCGAACGCGCGCCCGATGACAGGCTCCGCGAAGCAATCCATACCTTTTGCAGGAGCCAGGAGATGGATTGCTTCGTCGCAAGCGCTCCTCGCAATGACGACTCCCGCAACAAAAAAGCGCGGGGTGAGCCCCGCGCTTTTCGTCACATCTCCATGAGGGAGAACTACTCGCCGACGGCGGCGGCGCGGTCGGTCTTTTCGGTGATGCGGGCTGACTTGCCGCGCAGGCTGCGCAGGTAATACAGCTTGGCGCGGCGCACCTTGCCGCGCCGGACCACCTTGATCGAGTCGATCATCGGCGACATCACGGGGAAAACGCGTTCCACGCCTTCGCCGTAGGAAATCTTGCGTACCGTGAAGCTCTCGTTGAGCCCTCCGCCGGAGCGGCCGATGCAGACGCCTTCATAGGCCTGCACGCGCGAGCGGTCGCCTTCGACCACCTTCACGTTGACGATCACGGTGTCGCCGGGGCCGAATTCCGGAATGGTCTTGGTGGCGGCCAATTTGTCGAACTGCTCTTTTTCGAGCTGTTGAATTAGGTTCATCGCAAAATCTCCATCGGCGTCGCGCCCCAGCCGCCAAGGCGCGGGCTGCGCGGGTGTTCGTTTATCCTGTAGCGCGTATTCCGCAAAAATGGACACCGGTTTTGCGGAAAGAATACGCGCAGTTCAATAAATTCGAGCATTTTCTGGCGGCAAACCGGAATGCCACTTTGCCGGAAAATGCTCGGTGCGCGGATTTGGCGCCCGTATACGGCAAAGGCAACGGCTTGTCACCCGTCCGTCGTGTTTTTTGGACGTTTTTGGCCGGGCCGCTTGGCCCACAGATCGGGCCGCCGGGTCCTGGTGAGGGCCTCGGCTTCGGCCTGCCGCCAGGCCGCCACCTTGGCGTGGTCGCCGGAAGTGAGGACTTCCGGGATTTGCCGGCCCTCGAAGGCCTGCGGGCGGGTATATTGCGGGTATTCCAGTAGGGAATCGGAAAAACTCTCCTCGGTCCCGGAAGCGAGCTTGCCCATCACGCCGGGCAACAGCCGGACGCAGGCGTCGATCAGCGCCATGGCGGCGATTTCGCCCCCCGACAGCACATAGTCCCCTATTGAAATCTCCTCGAGCCGGCGGGCCTCGATCACCCGCTGGTCGACACCCTCGAACCGGCCGCAGACGATCAGCGGCCCGGGTCCGGCGGCGAGTTCGACCACCCGGGACTGGGTCAATGGCTGACCCCGCGGGCTCATCAAAAGGCGCGGCCGATCCGGCGCGATCTCCGCCGCGTCGATCGCGGCGGCCAGCACGTCGGCGCGCAGCACCATGCCGGGGCCGCCGCCGGCCGGGGTATCGTCGACGCTGCGATGGCGGTCGGTCGCCGAGTCCCGGATATCCCGCGCCTCCAGCGCCCACAGCCCGGATGCCAGCGCCTTGCCCGCCAGACTGACGCCGAGCGGGCCGGGGAACATGTCCGGAAACAGCGTCAGCACGGTCGCGCGCCAGGATTTTGTCTCGGAAGCCATCTTCGAACGATCGCGAATGATTTCAGACCGTCATACGCGGGCTTGACCCGCGTATCCATCGCCTTTGCAAGAGATGGATCGCCGGGTCGAGCCCGGCGATGACGAGTTAGGAGTGATCTTCGCCCTCAACCTCCCGCGGCAATTCGATCACCACATGCCCGGCCTTCAGATCGACCGTCGGCACCACGGCGTTGGTAAACGGCAGCAGCAGCGTTGCGCCATAGGGCGGCTCGATCTCGATGATGTCGCCGGCGCCGAAATTGTGGATCGCGATCACGCGGCCGATCGGCTCATTGGCGGCGTTGACCGCGGCGAGTCCGACCAGGTCGGCGTGGTAATATTCGTCTTCGTCGGTATCGGGCAGTTTTTCCCGCGCGACGTAGAGCTCGAGGCCGTTGAGCCGTTCGGCATCCTCGCGGGTGGCGACGCCCTTCAGCGTCACCACCAGATGGCCCTTGGCTTCCCGCGCGGTCGCCACTTCAAATTGCCGCGCGCCGTCCTTTGTCATCAGCGGCCCGTAAGCCTGCACGGCAAACGGGTCCTCGGTGAAGGTCCATAGCTTCACCGCGCCGCGCACGCCATGCGCAGCGCCGATCCGAGCGACGCAGATCGGTGCTGCCACCGTCGCGCGCCGTTACGCTTTAAGCCGACTTGGCGGCGGCTTCGGCGTTGGCCTTGCGCTCCTTGCGCGGCACGGCCTTCTCCGGATTGTTACGCGCGGTGCGCTTGACGACGCCGGCGGCGTCCAGGAAGCGCGACACGCGGTCCGACGGCTGCGCGCCCTTGGCGAGCCAGGACTTGACCTTGTCCATGTCGAGCTTCAGCCGCGCTTCGTTGTCCTTCGGCAGCAGCGGATTGAAGTGGCCGAGACGCTCGATGAAGCGGCCGTCGCGCGGGAAGCGCGAGTCGGCGACGACAACGTGATAGACCGGACGCTTCTTGGTGCCTGCGCGAGCGAGGCGGATAACGACTGACATTGAGTTCTCCTGGTTGAGTTCGAAATTCAATACGCGAGTGATTTCCGTCATTGCGAGCGCAGCGAAGCAATCCAGCTTTCTTGCCTGTGGCACGATGGATTGCTTCGCTGCGCTCGCAATGACGAACGAGAGGTCATTTCTTCTTCCCCAGACCGGGGAAGCCGCCGAGGCCCGGCAGGTTCGGCTTGCCGCTCAGGCCCGTCAGCCCCGGCAAATTAGGCAGGCCGGTGCGCAGGCCCGCGGGAAGGTCCTTCGGCAGCGCGGGCATGCCGCCCGGTCCGGCGCCGCCCGGCATTTTCTCCGCCAGCGCCTTCATCTGTTCCGGCGACGGCATGCCGCCGCCAAAACCCATGGCCTGCGCGATGCCGGCCAGGGGGCCGCGCTTGCCCGAACCCATCGCCTTCATCATGTCGGCCATGTTCCGGTGCATCTTCAAGAGCTTGTTGACTTCCTCGACCTTGACGCCGGCGCCGGCGGCGATGCGCTTCTTGCGGCTCGCTTTCAGGATATCGGGGCTTTTGCGCTCCTGCCGCGTCATCGAATCGATTACCGCGATCTGGCGCTTGATGATCTTGTCGTCGATCCCGGCGTTGGCGATCTGGTTCTTCATCTTGGCGATGCCGGGCATCATGCCCATCAGCCCGCTGATGCCGCCCATATTCGCCATCTGCAGCAATTGTTCGCGCATGTCGGCGAGGTCGAACTGGCCCTTGCGCATCTTCTCGGCGACGCGCGCGGCCTTTTCCGCATCGATGTTCGCCGCCGCCTTCTCCACCAGCGACACCACGTCGCCCATGCCGAGAATGCGGCCGGCGATCCGGCTCGGATGAAAATCTTCCAGCGCGTCGGTCTTTTCGCCGGTGCCGATCAGCTTGATCGGCTTGCCGGTGACCGCGCGCATCGACAGCGCCGCGCCGCCGCGGCCATCGCCGTCGACCCTCGTCAGCACGATGCCGGTGAGGCCGACGCGCTGGTCGAAGGAGCGCGCGAGATTGACCGCGTCCTGGCCAGTCAAGGAATCCGCGACCAGCAGCACCTCATGCGGATTGGCGGCGGTTTTGATTTCCGCGGCTTCCGTCATCATCTCTTCGTCGAGCGTGGTGCGGCCGGCGGTGTCGAGCAGCACCACGTCGTAGCCGCCGAGCTTGGCGGCTTCCAGCGCGCGCTTGGCGATCTGCGCCGGCTTCTGGCCGGCGACGATCGGCAGAGTCTGGATCTCGAGATCGCGACCGAGCACCGCGAGCTGCTCCATCGCCGCCGGGCGGTAGATGTCGAGCGAGGCCATCAGCACCTTGCGCTTGTCGCGTTGGGTCAGGCGGCGCGCGAGTTTCGCGGTGGTGGTGGTCTTGCCGGAGCCCTGCAGGCCGACCATCATGATCGCGACCGGCGGCACCGCGTTGAGGTCGATGGTCTGGCCGTCGGAACCGAGCGTGGCGATCAGCTCGTCATGGACGATCTTGACCACCATCTGGCCGGGGGTCACCGACTTGACCACGGTGGCGCCGACCGCCTGCTCGCGGACCCGGTCGGTGAAGCTGCGGACCACGTCGAGCGAGACGTCAGCCTCGAGCAGCGCGCGGCGCACCTCGCGCATCGCCGCGTCGACATCGGCTTCCGACAGCGCCCCGCGCCCCGTCAGCCGATCGAGAATGCCACCAAGCTTTTCCGACAGATTGTCGAACAATTCAGCACTTCCTTCGTCATGCCTGTCGCAGGCACTGCATTACTCACCGTCGTCATACCCCGCGAAAGCGGGGTATCCAGTACGCCGCAGCTTCTCGGCTCAAGCGAGCTGCTCTGGGATACTGGATCACCCGCTTTCGCGGGTGATGACGACCTGTTGTGTCTCGGCAGTACGCCGGGACCGCATTCCAAACAATTTTGCGCCCGAGGGCGCATCGCGCTGTCGGGCGTTGACCTCCGGCCTCCTGGGCCGGGCGGCGGGTCGAAAAGAACGTCTTTCCGAGAGTTGCGGCGGTTAAACCTCCGCAAGCCCGGAAAGTCAAGGAAAGTCGCGGCAAAATGGCGTTTTCGTGAAGCCGGAAGGCCAGCCACCCCCTTGCCGATACGGGCATTTTCAGGCCAATCGGGACCATTGAATGCGGCAGTCTGGATTTGCAGCATGTATGACGGGCCTGTCTCCGACCACTTCGACGGCAAGCAGTTTTTCGATCCCGACGGCGTGCCGCCGAAATCGCTCCGCGAGGTGCTGCGCTGGCAATTCGGCTGGGACCGGCAGCGGCGCGCCTGGCCGGAATGGGTGCCGAGCCCGCACGCCGACACGCCGCCGCCGCGCGTCGATGGCGGCAAGGTGCGGCTGTCGTTCGTCGGCCATGTCAGCTGGCTGATCCAGACCTCGGGGCTGAACATCCTGATCGATCCGGTGTGGTCGGAGCGGGCCTCGCCGGTGCGCTTTGCCGGACCGAAGCGCCGCAACGATCCCGGCATTGCCTTCGACGCGCTGCCGGAGATCGACATCGCGCTGGTGTCGCACGGTCACTACGACCATCTCGACCTCGCCACGCTGTCGAAGCTCGCGGACAGGCACGCCCCGCGCGTGATCACGCCGCTCGGCAACGATGTCGCGATGCGCCGTGCCAATGCCGCGATCAAGGCCGAGGCGTTCGACTGGCACGACCGCGTCGAACTCGGCGGCGGCATCGCGGTAACCCTGGTGCCGACGCGGCACTGGACCGCGCGCGGCCTGTTCGACCGCAACAGGGCATTGTGGGCGAGTTTCGTGGTCGAGACGCCGGCGGGCAAGATCTACATCGTCTGCGATTCCGGCTATGGCGAGGGCAAGCATTTCCGAAAGGTGGCCGAAGCGCACGGCCCCTTGCGGCTGGCGATCCTCCCGATCGGGGCCTATGAGCCGCGCTGGTTCATGAAGGACCAGCACATGAATCCGGCTGACGCTGTAAAGGCGCTGGCCGACTGCGGCGCCGAGCAGGCGCTGGCGCATCACCACGGCACCTTCCAGCTCACCGACGAGGCGATCGACGCGCCGGCCGCGGCGCTGGGTCAGGCGCTGGATGAGGCGAAGATTCCGCGCGAGAAGTTCGTGGCGCTGAAGCCGGGCCAGGTGTTCGAGATCTAGAGAAGGCAACGCGCGTGCCGAAGCAGCCCTTCTGACGAGCAGGCGCACTTGGAGCGGGATGGTATCGGGTTGGGGGCGACGACGGACCATTCCCCTTTTCGGGCCCGGACGCGGCGCAGCACGCGTGCTGCGAGACGGGGAACTCTACTTTGCATGGGGTTGTTTTCGCGTTTTTTTGTCGCGGCCCTAAGGCAGGCGCCACGCCCCGGCCGGGGCCCGGATCGCCGGTGCTTCGCGCTGAGGGCGAATCGATTGAACTCCAACCCATCATGCTCTGGCTGGAACAGCTACGGCTCTCTCGCCTTGATCGCCCAGGACACGCTCACCGTCACCGAAAGCGTCTCCTCGCCTTGCGCCACAGGGGCTGCCGCCACCATGCCGGCGGCCATCCTGCGATAGGGCACCGGCGGGGCATTGCCCTCTTCGGAAATGCTGAGCGGCGCGCCGAGCGTGACGCCGGCGGCCCTGGCGTAGATCTCGGCCTTGCGGCGGGCATCGGCGACCGCCTTTTCGCGGGCCTCGTCGAGCAGTTTCGACGCCTGCAACACCATGAAATTGATGCCGCCGATCTCGTTGGCGCCGGCGCCCACCAGCGTGTCGATCACGCCGGCGACCTTGCTGACGTCGCGCACCTTGATCGTCACCCGATTGCTGGCGCGGTAGCCGACGACGGCCGACGGCCCGGCGCGGTTCGGCGCATATTGCGGCTGCAGCGACAGCCGCGAGGTCTGGATGTCCTTTTCCTGGATATTGGCGGCCTTCAGCGCCAGCAGCACCTTGCCCATCGCGGCGTTGTTGGCCTCGGACGCCTCGCGCGCGGTCTTGGCTTCCGAGGTGACGCCGCCATCGACCTGCGCCAGATCGGGCGGCACCGATACGGTGGCTTCGCCGGTGACGGAGATCGCCGGCGGCGCGGTTTCGGCCAGCGCGGGCGCGGCAAGCAGCGCAATCGCGGCGAGGGCGGCGGCGAGGGGACCAGGATGTTTCATGGCTCTCACTTCAGCGGCACGTAGACGTTGATGACGAGCTTGTCCTCGGCGGTCTTCAGGGGATCGGTGAGGTATTCCTCGATGAAGGTGTCCTTGGCTTCGAGCTTCTTCTCGTCGAGGTGGTTGGTGATCGCCTCATAGGTATTGTCCATATTGTCGTAGGACCCGCGATGGACGAATTTCAGCGACTTGCCCTCGGGCGATTTGCCGATGCTCATGTCCTTGGTCAGGTTCTTAGGATCCTGCTCGATCGGGATTTCGGCGAGGAAGGTGAAGCCGGTATCGTCGGTCGAGGTGTAGACGATCATCGGATTGCCCGTTGCCTTGATGCCCTGCTTTTCGAGCAGCGCGGTCAGCGCCTTGAAGGAATCGATCAGGGTGTCGAATGCCGAATCCCAGCCGGCGTTGCCCTTGATGATGACGACCTTTTTGGGCTCCAGCGTGATCTGTTCGCCGAAGGGATCGGCGGTCTGAACCGGCGCGGCCGCCGGCGGCGTTGCCGGGGTCTGCGCGGTGGCCGGGGGAGCCGCGGGCGGGACGGAAGGGCTTGCTGCCGGGGCGGGGGTCTCCGTCGGCGCCGGGCTCGGGGTCGCCGACGGGGCCGGCGCCGGTGTCGCCGGACTGCTCGCTGCGGGAGGGGCCGGCGTGGCTGTTGGGTTGGCCGCCGGCGATTGCGCCAGCGCGGCGCCACCCCAGGTCAACGCCGCCAGCGGTATCAGCGCGATCATGGTGGTGCGGTAAGAACGCATAAAATTCATTCGGATGGTCCCCTGGGCCGTGTGGCTGCTGCCGTTTGCCGGCCCGCCCCGGATCGGGCCCGGCAAAATGCAGACATCGCAACGTTAACACGCAAGGGTCGATTCCGTCTCATGACAGATATGTCATGCGCGCCGCCCGCCGGGCGCGGGGGTCAGACACAGATTCGCCGCACTGGCCAATCGGGGGATATTCGCCATATAAGACAGGCATAATTTACGGAAACTCGATGAGCGCGCTCGCCAACCACGCATTCGCCAAGATGAACGGTATCGGCAACGAGATCGTCGTGGTCGATCTGCGCGACAGGCCGGGCCCCGTCACGCCGGAGGACGCGCGCGCGGTCGCTTCCCCCGCCGGCGTGCACTACGACCAGCTGATGGTGCTGCAGCCGCCGCGGCTTGCGGGCACCGAGGCTTTCATCCGCATTTTCAACAATGACGGCTCCGAATCGGGCGCCTGCGGCAACGGCATGCGCTGCGTGGTGCGGCGGCTGTTCGAGAAGACCGGCCAGACCGCCGTCACCTTCGAGACCAGGGCAGGGCTGCTGAACTGCTGGCAGGGGCCGCGTCCGGATCTCTACACCGTGGACATGGGCGCGCCGAAGTTCGGCTGGCAGGATATTCCGCTGGCGGAAGAGTTCCGCGACACCCGCTACATCGAACTGCAGGTCGGGCCGATCGACGCGCCGGTGCTGCATTCGCCGTCCGCCGTCAACATGGGCAATCCGCACGCGATCTTCTGGGTCGACGACGTCAACGCCTACGACCTCTCCCGCTTCGGGCCGCTCTTGGAAAACCATCCGATCTTTCCCGAGCGCGCCAATATCACGCTGGCCCATATCGTCGATCGCGATCACATCACGATCCGCACCTGGGAGCGCGGTGCGGGGCTGACCAAGGCCTGCGGCTCGGCGGCCTGCGCCACCGCTGTTGCCGCGGCGCGGCTGAAGCGCGCCAACCGTGCCGTCGAGATCACGCTTCCCGGCGGCAAGCTCTCGATCGAGTGGCGCGAGGGCGACGATCACGTGCTGATGACGGGCACCGCCGATTTCGAATATGAGGGGCGGTTCGATCCGGCGCTGTTCGCCAGCGTCGCCTGAATCATGAGCGTCGAGATCGTCACCTTCGGCTGCCGCCTCAATGCGTTCGAATCCGAAGTGATCGCGCGGGAGGCGGAGCGCGCCGGGCTTGCCGACACCATCGTCATCAACAGTTGCGCCGTCACCAACGAGGCCGTCGCCCAGGCGCGGCAATCGATCCGGCGGCTGAAGCGCGAGCGGCCGGAGGCGCGCATCGTCGTCACCGGCTGCGCGGCGCAGACTCAGGCTTTGATGTTCGCCGACATGGCCGAGGTCGATCGCGTCGTCGGCAATGACGACAAGATGCGCGGGCAAGCCTGGCGCAATGCGCGGGCGGCGTTCGATACGGCGCCGGCGTTCGGCATCGAGGCAAGCGAAAAGATCGCAGTCGCCGACATCATGGCGGTCAGACAGATGGCGCCGCATCTGCTGGAAGGCTTTGCGAAGGGCTTGCCTCGCGTATTCGTGCAGGTGCAGAACGGCTGCGATCACCGCTGCACCTTCTGCATCATTCCCTATGGCCGCGGCAATTCGCGCTCGGTGCCGATGGGCGCGGTGGTCGATCAGGTCCGCGTGCTGGCCGAACGCGGCCATGCCGAGATCGTGCTGACCGGCGTCGACCTCACGAGCTACGGCGCCGACCTGCCGGGCGCGCCGAAGCTCGGCCAACTGACCAAACAAATCCTGCGGCATGTGCCGGAATTGAAGCGCCTGCGGATTTCTTCGATCGATTCCATCGAGGCCGATCGCGATCTGCTCGACGTGATCGCCGACGACGAGCGGCTGATGCCGCATCTGCATCTGTCGCTGCAGTCGGGCGACGACCTGATCCTGAAGCGGATGAAGCGGCGGCATTCCCGCGCCGACGCGATCGAGTTCTGCGCGCAGGTGCGGCGGCTGCGGCCGGACATCGCTTTCGGCGCCGACATCATCGCGGGGTTTCCGACCGAAACCGAAGAGATGTTCGCGCGTTCGCAGGATCTGGTGCAGGAATGCGGGCTCACTTTCCTGCACGTGTTCCCCTATTCGCCGCGGCCGGGCACGCCGGCGGCGCGGATGCCGCAGGTGAACGGCAACGCGATCAAGGAACGCGCCCGGCGATTGCGGGCAACCGGCGAGGCCGCGCTGCAAGAGCGATTGGCATCAGAGGTCGGCGCGACGCGTCAGGTGCTGATCGAGAGCGCCACGCAAGGCCGCACCGAACATTTCGTGCCGGTGGCGATCGAGGGCGAGGTGCCCGGCGCGGTGCTGGAGTTGGCGATCACCGGACATGACGGCGCGCGGCTGATCCCAGACTGTCGTCGCACGGCTTGACCGGGCGACCCAGTACGCCGGGACTTCTCGTTTGATTTCAGACGTCTCTGGAATACTGGGTCCCCCGCTTTCGCGGAGGACGACGGCGGTGTGTTTGGCGGTACTGCGCCACTTCCCGCAGTCACTCCCCGTTCCACCCGCACGCTCTAAGCCGCTCCTGCAAATGCCCCGGCGCAGGCGCCACCACGCGCACCGGTTCCTTGTTCTTCGAGATCGGGATCACGATTTCGCGGGAATGCAGGTGCAGGGTCGGTTCGCCGAAACGGGGGCCGTTGCCGTAGATATTGTCGCCGACGATCGGCCAGCCCGAGGCCGCCGAATGCACGCGCAATTGATGGGTGCGGCCGGTGACCGGTTCGAGCGCGAGCCAGGTGAGGCCATTGCCGCGCCCCAGCACCCTCCAGTTGGTGACCGCTTTCTGCCCTTCCGGATCCGGTTTCTGCCACCAGCCGCGTTCGGCGTTGAGGCGGCCGAGCGGCATGTCGATGGTGCCTTCATCTTCGGCAGGACCGCCCTCGACCACCGCCCAATAGGTTTTTGAAATCTTGCCATGTTTGAACAACAGACCGAGCGAGGCCGTGGCCTTGCGGTGGCGTCCCAGCACGAGACAGCCAGAGGTGTCGCGGTCGAGCCGGTGGGCCAGCACCGGCGGCCGCGGCAGGCCGAAGCGCAGCGCGTCGAAGGAGGATTCCAGATTGGCGCCGCCCTTGGGGCCGCGATGCACCGGCAGCCCCGCCGGCTTGTCGATCACCAGCATCAGCCCGTCGCGGTGGAGCACGCGGGCCTGGATTTCATCCGCCGTTAATTCGGGAACAACCATCGATCGGTCGAGACTTTCGCTCATGGCGCGAAACCGCTAACACACCCCCAGCATGAACGATACCACTCCCGAAAAGACAAAACTGAGCTGGTGGCGGCGGCTGTCCGGCGGCCTGAAGCGCACCTCGAGCTCGCTCGGCTCGGCGGTGGCCGATCTCGTCACCAAGCGCAAGCTCGACCGCGCGATGCTCGAGGATATCGAGGACGTGCTGCTGCGCGCCGATCTCGGCACCGAGGTCGCGGCACGCATTTCGGCCGCGGTCGGCCACGGCCGTTACGACAAGACGATTTCGGCTGACGATGTGAAGACCGTGGTCGCGACCGAGGTGGAGAAAGTTCTGTCGCCGGTGGCGAAGCCGCTCGTGATCGACGAGACGCAAAAGCCGTTCGTCATTCTGGTGGTCGGCGTCAATGGCTCCGGCAAGACCACCACGATCGGCAAGCTTGCCGCCAAATTGAGCGCCGAGGGGCGCAAGGTGATGCTGGCGGCCGGCGATACCTTTCGCGCCGCGGCCATCGAGCAGTTGAAGATCTGGGGCGAGCGCACCGGATCGCCGGTCATTGCCGGCGCGCAGGGTTCGGATTCCGCGAGCCTTGCCTTCAATGCGCTGACGGCGGCGCGCGAGCAGAAGCTCGACGTGCTCTTGATCGATACCGCCGGCCGGCTGCAGAACAAGGCCGAATTGATGAACGAACTCGAAAAGGTCGTTCGCGTCATCAAGAAGGTCGACGCCTCGGCGCCGCATGCGGTGCTGCTGGTGCTGGATGCCACAGTGGGACAAAATGCGCTGTCGCAAGTGGAAGCGTTTCATCGTACCGCAGGCGTCACCGGTCTGGTCATGACCAAGCTCGACGGCACCGCGCGCGGCGGCATCCTGGTGGCGCTGGCCGAGAAGCACAAACTGCCGGTGCACTTCATCGGCGTCGGCGAGGGCATCGACGACCTCGCGCCGTTTACCGCGCGGGATTTTGCGCAGGCGATCGCAGGGATTGAGTCTTAGGTTTTTCTTGTCATGCCT
This sequence comes from Bradyrhizobium sediminis, assembly GCF_018736085.1. Classification (NCBI taxonomy): domain Bacteria; kingdom Pseudomonadati; phylum Pseudomonadota; class Alphaproteobacteria; order Hyphomicrobiales; family Nitrobacteraceae; genus Bradyrhizobium; species Bradyrhizobium sediminis. The sequence goes on from NZ_CP076134.1 coordinate 382,656, forward strand.
CGCGAAGGCGGGGCATCCAGTACGCCGCGCCGCTGGTTGGAATCGAGGCGCCTCTGGAATACTGGATCATCCGCCTACGCGGATGATGACAGCAACATGGGATACGTTATGGACAAGACCACGCCGCATCCGCTGTTCAAGCTCGCGACCGAACTCGGTCCGCTGATCGTCTTCTTCGTCGCCAACGCCAAGTTCAACCTGTTCGTCGCCACCGGCGCGTTCATGGTGGCGATCGTCGCGGCGATGATCGCGTCCTACGTGGTGGTGAAGCATGTGCCCATGATGGCGCTGGTCACCGGCGTTATCGTCATCGTGTTCGGCACGCTCACCCTGGTGCTGCACGACGAGACCTTCATCAAGGTCAAGCCGACCATCATCTACGGCCTGTTCGCGGCGATCCTCGGCGGCGGGCTGTTGTTCGGCCGCTCCTTCATCGCGATCATGTTCGACCAGATGTTCAACCTCACGCCGCATGGCTGGCGTATCCTGACCATGCGCTGGGCGCTGTTCTTTTTCGCGATGGCGATCCTGAACGAAATCATCTGGCGTACCCAGAGCACCGATTTCTGGGTCGCGTTCAAGGCGTTCGGCGTGATTCCGCTGACGATGGCCTTTGCGATTGCGCAGATGCCGCTGACCAAGCGTTACCATCTGGCGCCGGCCTCGCTGGAAGCGAGCGAAGCCGACGCGGGCGACGTGACGAAGGGGTAAAGCCCGTCATTGCGAGGAGCGCAAGCGACGAAGCAATCCATCTTGCCTTGCTATGGATTGCTTCGCGGAGCCTGTCATCGGGCGGCGCTGCGCGCCGACCCGTTGGCTCGCAATGACGGAAAGATCAGCTCTTCTGCTTGGCGATGATCTTGTCCTTGATGCCGTCATAGGTCTTCTCGGGCAGGATCTTCTTCTGCACCAGCTCGTCCTTGCCCTTGTAGGGCCGGCCCTTGATGATCGCAGCAGAATAGGCCTTGCCGACACCCGGGAGCGCATCGAGCTGTTCGGCGGTTGCCGAATTGATGTCGAGCAGTTCGACCTTGGGGGCGGGCGCCATCTTCGATTCGGCGGCAGGCGCTTTCGGCGCGGGAGCCATTTTACTGTCGGATTTGGCGGCGGGCTGGGTGGCCTGGGCCATGACCGGCGTAGCCGTCAGCAAACCAAGGGTGAGTGCAGTTGCAGCAAGTGAAGCAAGCGTGAAATGACGCATCGGGTGTCCCTCCAAGGACGGTTCAAGTAACGCCCATCAAGCTAGCTTCGAATTCGTGGCGGCGCCATGGCCGCCAAATGAACGGCAGATAAAAGCGAAAATATATTTGCTGTTAGCGTCATTCCGGGGCGGCTCCAACGGGTCGGCGCTTTTGCGCCGCCCGATGACAGGCTCCGAGCCGAACCTCGGATGTGCCATTGCACATCGGGGAATCTCGAGCTTCCGGGTTCATCGCTGTGCGATGCCCCGGAATGACGACTGCGTCGTCACTTCAGCGCCTTGTCGATCTCGGCCCTGAGCACGCTGTCGAAATTCGCCGGGGTCACCGGGCCGACCATCTTGTAGACGATGGTGCCGTCGCGTCCGACCACGAAGGTTTCCGGCACGCCATAGACGCCCCATTCGATCGAGGCGCGGCCGTTGCCGTCGACGCCGACAATGCCGAACGGATTGCCGTAGCGGCCGAGGAAGCGCCGGGCGTTGTCGGGCGAATCCTTGTAGTTGATGCCGACGAGCTGCAGCCGTTTGTCCTTGCCGAGTTCGGTCAAGAGCGGCGCCTCGTCGTGGCACGGCACGCACCATGAGGCCCAGACGTTGACGACGCTGACCTTGCCCTTGAAGGCGGCGGGATCGAGCCCGGGCACCTGGACGCCGTTGTGGACGAGACCCTGCAGCGGCGGCAGCGCGGTTTGCGGCGCCGGGCGGCCGATCAGGGCGGAGGGGATTTTGGAGGGATCGCCGCCGTACAGCCGCAGCAGGAACAGGCCGGCCAGCGCCATGAAGGCGACGAGCGGCAGCGCCACCAGCCAGCGCCGGCTTCGCGGCGATCCGTCCGGGGACCGGGGCTCGCTCATCAGATCTCCGTCGCGCCGCGCCCGGAGCGCCGGGTGACGCCGCTGGCTTCGAGCTCGCGCAGCCGCGCCTTCTGGCGACGATAATCGATCGCGATCCAGACGATCAGGATCAGCACCACGGCTGTCGCCAGCACGTAGGATGTCACGACGAAGGAAGCGTAGGGACCGAGCGACATCGGGTTCACGCTGAACGCTGGCTGGCTTGCATCATCTGCAAGCTGCGCACCCGGCGGCGCAGGATTTCGTTGCGCATCGCCGCCAGGTGCAGCGTGACGAACAACAGCGAAAACGCCACCGCCATCACCAGCAGCGGAACCAGAAAGGCGCGGTCGAGCGCGGGTCCGCCCATCCGCATCACCGATGCCGGCTGGTGCAGCGTGTTCCACCAGTCGACCGAGAATTTGATGATCGGCAGATTGAGGGCGCCGACCAGCGTCAGGATCGCGGCGGCGCGCGCCGCGCGCGACGGATCTTCCACCGCGCGCCACAGCGCGATCAGGCCGAGATACATCAGAAACAGGATCAGCACCGAGGTCAGCCGCGCATCCCATTCCCAATAGGTGCCCCACATCGGCCGCCCCCACAGCGAGCCCGTGACTAGCGCCAGGAAGGTAAAGGCGGCGCCGATAGGTGCTGCGGCCTTGGCGGCGACGTCCGCGAGCGGATGGCGCCACACCAGCGTGCCCAGTGCGGCCAGGCTCATCACGCCCCAGACGAACATCGACAGCCAGGCATTCGGCACGTGCACGAACATGATCTTCACGGTCGAGCCCTGCTGGTAGTCGTCGGGCGCCATCGCCGATTGATAGAGGCCGACCAGCAGCAGGACGGCAGTCAGCGCCGCAAGCCACGGCAAGACGCGCGCGGTCAGCGCCAGGAATTTCGTGGGGTTGGCAAGGTCGATCAGCGTCATGGCATCCCTGATAATCGCCGCGGGTGCGGCGGGCAACGTGACTTCCTTTGTGTCATTTAGCCTCTGCGAGAGTTGATCGGTGTCAATTGGGGCTTAGTCGAGGCCGTGCCGGAGGCTCGCCGCGGCAGCGAATGGTCCGATCACGAGGCTGACGAGCGAGAGCGCGCACAGGATCGAAAACGGGGTTCCGAACGACAATGGCCCGGTAATCGCGGCTTGCGAAGCGGAGACGCCGAAGATCAGCACCGGGATCGACAGTGGCAGCACCAGCACCGCCAGCAGCAGTCCGCCGCGATGCAATGTCACGGCGAGCGCCGCGCCAATCATGCCGGTAAAGGTCAATGCCGGGGTTCCCGCCAAAAGCGTCAGCGCGACGGCTGAGGTCGCTGTCGCATCGAGATTCAGCAACAGGCCGAGCACCGGGGTGGCGACGATCAGCGGCAATCCCGCGGCCAGCCAGTGCGCCAGCGCCTTTGCGGCGCAGGTCAGTTCGAGCGGCGTCCGGCTCATCACGATCAGGTCGAGCGAGCCGTCGTCATGGTCGGCCATGAACAGCCGGTCGAGGGTGAGCAGGCTGGCGAGCAGCGCGCCGAGCCAGAGAATCGCAGGCCCGAGCCGTGTCAGCAGCGCGAGGTCGGGCCCGACCGCGAACGGCATCAGCACCACCACGGTGAGGAAAAACAGCACGCCGATCAGCGCCCCGCCGCCCACCCGCAGCGCGATCCTGATGTCCCGTCGAATCAGGGCGGCCAGCACGGTCATGACGCGCCTCCGATCCGCAGTTCGCGGGCGGCAATTCCCAGCGGTGCATGGGTGGCGGCGATGATCAGGCCGCCGCGGGCGAGATGGTCCGCCATCAGGGCGGCGAACATGGCCTGCCCGGCGGTATCGAGCGCGTTGGTCGGTTCATCCAGCAGCCAGATCGGCCGCCTGGCGGTGAGCAGCCGGGCGATCGAGAGCCGCCGCCGCTGCCCGGCCGAGAGGAATGCCGCCGGCAGGTGGGCGGCATGATCGAGTCCGACTGCGGCAAGGCTCTCAGCGACGGGGAAGGCCTCGCCGCCGAGGAAATCGCGCCAGAAGGCGAGATTTTCCGCCACGCTGAGGGCAGGTTTCAGCGCGTCGCGGTGGCCGAGATAATGGGCCTGTTCGGGCAGGGTCAGTTCGCCTTCGCCGCCCTCGAGCCCGATCGACCCGCCCGCAGCCGCCAGGAGGCCCGCGATCAGCCGCAACAGCGAGGTTTTGCCGGAGCCGTTGGGGCCGATAATGGCCAGGGCCTCGCCTGCGGACGCCTCGAAATCGAGACCCGAGAACACCTCCCGGCCGCCCCGCACACACCTGACGCCCCGTCCCGAGAGCCGCATTTTGCCCTTTCACAGCCCTTTGGAAACTATCGGTACCGCATCGGAATTTGTGGGTACCGCGATGCTGCAGCACGATTGCCGGTGTGGCGGTGCCCTTGGAAAGATTCTATAAGCCGGAACTTGATGCAGCACACAATCCGCCGCTGCAAGCCATCAGGCCCAGCCTCTCCGACGGTGTTTAAATACCCTTGCCGGGTATAACTGACAATTGGGATTGCCTCACATGACCTCGCTCGACAGCTTCAAATGCCAAAAGACCCTCAAGGTCGGCGCCAAGACCTACGTCTATTACAGCCTGCCCGCCGCCGAGAAGAACGGTCTGAAGGGAATCTCCAAGCTGCCCTATTCCATGAAGGTGCTGCTGGAGAACCTGCTGCGTAACGAAGACGACCGCACGGTCAAGAAGGCCGACATTCAGGCGGTCGCGAAGTGGCTGAAGAAGCGCGCGCTCGAGCATGAAATCGCATTCCGCCCCGCGCGCGTGCTGATGCAGGATTTCACCGGCGTGCCGGCGGTGGTCGATCTCGCCGCGATGCGCAACGCCATGCAGGCGCTCGGCGGCGACGCCGAAAAGATCAATCCGCTGGTGCCGGTCGATCTCGTCATCGACCACTCGGTGATCGTAAACTTCTTCGGCGACAACAAGGCGTTCGGCAAGAACGTGACCGAGGAATACAAGCAGAACCAGGAGCGCTACGAGTTCCTGAAATGGGGCCAGAAGGCGTTTTCGAATTTCTCCGTGGTGCCGCCCGGCACCGGCATCTGCCATCAGGTCAATCTCGAATACCTCGCCCAGACGGTGTGGACCAGGAAGGAGAAGATGACCGTCGGCAAGAAGAAGGGCACCTTCGAGGTCGCCTATCCGGATTCGCTCGTCGGCACCGATTCGCACACCACCATGGTCAACGGCCTCGCCGTGCTCGGCTGGGGCGTCGGCGGTATCGAGGCGGAAGCCTGCATGCTCGGCCAGCCGCTGTCGATGCTGCTGCCGGAAGTGGTCGGCTTCAAGCTCAAGGGTCAGCTCAAGGAAGGCGTTACCGCCACCGACCTGGTGCTGACGGTCACGCAGATGCTGCGCAAGCAGGGCGTGGTCGGAAAGTTCGTCGAATTCTTCGGCCCCGGCCTCGATCATCTCTCGGTCGCGGACAAGGCCACCATCGGCAACATGGCGCCGGAATACGGCGCGACCTGCGGCTTCTTCCCGGTCGACGCCGCGACCATCGATTATCTCAAGACCTCGGGCCGCAAGTCCGACCGCGTTGCGCTGGTGGCGGCTTACGCCAAGGCGCAGGGCCTGTTCCGCACCGCCAAATCGGCGGACCCGGTATTCACCACGACCCTGACGCTCGATCTTGCCGACGTGGTGCCGTCGATGGCCGGTCCGAAGCGTCCCGAGGGCCGCGTCGCGCTGCCCGCGGTCGCCGAAGGATTCGCCGCTGCCATGACCAGCGAATACAAGAAGGCCGCGGATTCTGCGACGCGCTATCCTGTCGAGAACCGCAATTTCGATCTCGGCCATGGCGACGTCGTGATCGCCGCGATCACCTCCTGCACCAACACGTCCAATCCGAGCGTGCTGATCGGCGCCGGCCTCTTGGCGCGCAACGCCGCCGCCAAGGGCCTGAAGGCAAAGCCGTGGGTCAAGACCTCGCTGGCGCCCGGCAGCCAAGTGGTCGCGGAATATCTCTCCAATTCCGGACTGCAGGCCGATCTCGACAAGGTCGGGTTCAACCTGGTCGGCTTCGGCTGCACCACCTGCATCGGCAATTCCGGCCCGCTGCCGGAAGAGATCTCGAAGTCGATCAACGACAACGGCATCGTCGCCGCTGCCGTGCTGTCGGGTAACCGCAACTTCGAAGGCCGCGTCAGTCCGGATGTGCAGGCCAACTATCTGGCCTCGCCGCCGCTGGTCGTCGCTTACGCGCTGGCCGGAACGGTCACCAAGGATCTTGCGGTGGAACCGATCGGCACCGGCAAGGACGGCAAGCCGGTCTACCTGAAGGACATCTGGCCGAGCACCAAGGAGATCAACGCCTACATGAAGAAGTTCGTCACCGCGACGATCTTCAAGAAGCGCTACGCCGACGTGTTCAAGGGCGACACCAACTGGCGCAAGATCAAGACCACCGAGAGCGAGACCTATCGCTGGAACATGAGCTCGACCTATGTGCAGAACCCGCCTTATTTCGAGGGCATGAAGAAGGAGCCGGAGCCGATCGTCGACGTCGTCGATGCGCGGATTCTCGCAATGTTCGGCGACAAGATCACCACCGACCACATCTCGCCGGCCGGCTCGATCAAGCTGACCTCGCCCGCCGGAAAATTCCTCAGCGAGCATCAGGTGCGCCCGGCCGACTTCAACCAGTACGGCACACGGCGCGGCAACCACGAGGTCATGATGCGCGGCACCTTCGCCAACATCCGCATCAAGAACTTCATGCTGAAGGGCGCCGACGGCAATATTCCCGAGGGCGGCCTGACCAGGCACTGGCCCGACGGCGAGCAGATGTCGATCTACGACGCGGCGATGAAGTACCAGGCCGAGCAGGTGCCGCTGGTGGTTTTCGCCGGCGCCGAATACGGCAACGGCTCGTCGCGCGACTGGGCCGCGAAGGGAACGCGGCTGCTCGGCGTCCGCGCCGTGATCTGCCAGAGCTTCGAGCGCATCCACCGCTCCAACCTCGTCGGCATGGGCGTGCTGCCGCTGACCTTCGAGGAGGGTGCGTCGTGGTCGTCGCTCGGATTGAAGGGTGACGAGAAGGTAACGATCCGCGGGTTGCAGGGCGATCTGAAGCCGCGGCAGAAGCTGACGGCGGAGATCGTGTCCGGCGACGGCGCGCTGCAGCGGGTGTCGCTGCTGTGCCGCATCGATACCCTCGACGAACTCGATTATTACCGTAACGGCGGCATCCTGCATTACGTCCTGCGCAAGCTGGCCGCGTAATCGTGATCGGTGGCTCACCTCGAAGTGAGTAGCGAGTGAAGCGAAGGCGGCCTATCAAAGGCCGCCTTCGCGCGTTTAGGCCTTAATTCTTAACGCCGATGCAGGTATTCCTCGGTTTCCCAGAATGACAGTGATGATGGCCTATAATTGCATTTCGCGGTGGTCGAGTGCGCTCGGCGTCTGCGCGATCATCGCGATCATCCGCCCCGCCCATGCCGAGCCGCGCGCGGTGGTGGAGCTGTTCACCTCGCAGGGATGTTCGTCATGTCCGCCGGCCGACAGGATCATCGGCGAACTGGCCAAGGATCCATCCATCATCGCGCTGAGCATGCCGATCGACTACTGGGATTATCTCGGCTGGAAGGACACCTTGGCGGATTCGCGCTTCAGCGCGCGCCAGAAAGCCTATTCGAGGATGCGTGGTGACCGCGACGTCTACACGCCGCAGGTCATCGTCAACGGATCGGTGCATGTGATCGGCAGCGATCGCGGCAAGATCGAAGGTGCGATCGGCGACACCAGCAAGGCCGAGCGCGTGATGTCGGTGCCGGTGTCGATGACGCTGGCCGGCAAGCAGATTACCGTTTCGGTCGCGGACTCGAACAAGGGCCCCGCGGCCGCGCATGGCGAAGTCTGGATCTGCTCGGTCTCAAAAGCGGTGCCGATTGCGATCGGGCGCGGCGAGAATCGCGGCCAGAAGGTCACCTACTACAATGTGGTGCGCAACCTGCTGAAAGTGGGCGACTGGAACGGCTCGTCCGGCAGCTGGACCGTGCCGCTGGAAAACATTTCCCGCGAAGGCGTCGATGCCGCGGTGGTCTATCTCCAGGACGGCAGCCGCGACAAGCCCGGGCTGATGCTCGGCGCGGCCTACACGCCGCTGCACTGAACTCTCCCTACCCGTCATTCCGGGGCGCGCATCAGCGCGAACCTCAGATGTGCAATTGCACATCGGGGAATCTCGCGCGAATGACTTCCGGATTCCTTCGCTCGTTTTCACTCGCGCCCCGGAGTGACGCCGCTTCCTGAAGAGACAACATCCCCCAAAAAGAAAAAGGACCAACTTTCGCTGGTCCAGTATGGGGATAAACTATCCTGCGAACTGGCCCGATCCCGACGACCCCGGGGGGCTGGGGGCTGAGGAATCCGGAACCGAAAGGACCGGGCCGACGCAGTGATTCTTTCTCGCAATCCAGCGGGGCGGTCGCTGGGCGGAAGTAGGGCGGCATTATGATTCCGCTAACGATCCCGTGACGGCCGATTCCGGGCCGGAAAAGGTTCCGTTGCGCGCGAATCCCGGCGGCGCCGCCATCGCCTCTTGCAGCCGCCCGCAGTTGGCGCGATCATGTCGGCCGGATGACAGGAGGCGCTCCCATGAGTTCAATATCGGAGGAAGCCGACCCAAGCGAAATTCGCGCAGCGGCGCGCGGTGCCGCTGCGAGCCCGTTGCCGGGCCTGGTGACGTTCAATCGTGTGGAACTCAACCGTATCCTGAATCTGTACGGGCGCATGGTCGCCGACGGCGAATGGCGCGACTACGCTATCGACTTTCTCAAAGACCGTGCGGTGTTCTCGGTGTTCCGCCGCGCTTCGGAAGTGCCGATCTATCGCATCGAAAAAGATCCGCGGCTGGCGCGCAAGCAGGGGATCTACAGCGTGATCTCGGCTGGCGGGCTGATCCTGCGCCGCGGCCACGAACTCGACCGCGTGCTGCTGGTGATCGACCGCAAGCTGGCGGTAGTGTGACGTTCAGATCGATCCTGTAGTCTGTAGACCGGATGTAGCGAAGCGAAATCCGGGGCAGAGGTCGCATTGGTCCCGGATTACGCCCATCGGGTTACTTTGCATGGGGTTGTTTTCGCGATTTTTTGACTAGGTCCTGCGGTTGCATCGCCAAAGGGCCGGGTCCGGGACACGGCTTATCCCGCGGGCAGCGTCTTGCCGCCGTCGCCGAGGGCGCGCTGCATCATCACGGTGTCGAGCCAGCGGCCGAATTTGAAGCCGACATCGGGATGGGTTCCGATCATCTGGAATCCGCACTTGGCATGCACGCCGATCGATCCGGCGTTGGCGGAATCGCCGATCACCGCGATCATCTGCCGGTAGCCGCGGGCCTCGCATTCGGCGATCAGCCGCTGCAGCAATTTCAGGCCGACCCCGCGCCGATGGATCGCGGGCTGCAGATAGACCGAATTCTCCACCGTGAAGCGGTAGGCCGGCCGCGGCCGGTAGGCGCCGGCATAGGCGTATCCGACCACCCGGCCCTCGAGGGCGGCGACGAAATAGGGAAAGCCGCCCTCCGTCAGCACGTTGAAGCGCCGCGTCATCTCGTCGAGGTCAGGCGGGATCAGCTCGAAGGTCGCGGTGCCGTAGCGGACCGCGTGCTCGTAGATTTCGGTGATGGCGGGGAGGTCGGCCGTGGCGGTGGGCCGGATTTCGAGAGTCTGCATGGCCGGAGATTATTTTTGCCTGCCGCAAAAGAAAAGCCCCGGCCGCAGGGCCGGGGCTCGAATTCGTCCGCTCAGGCCGGCGGTCAGTCGCGCTGGCCGAGCAGCTGCAGCAGCAGCGTGAACAGGTTGATGAAGTTCAGGTAGAGCGACAGTGCGCCGGTAATCGCCGCACGCTCCGCCACTTCACCGCCCTGCGAGGCATAGCCGTAGATGTAGTCGTTCTTCAGCCGCTGGGTATCCCAGGCGGTGAGGCCCGCGAACACCAGCACGCCGACCACCGACACCACGAACTGCAGCATCGAGCTGGCGAGGAACAGGTTGACCAGGCTCGCGATGATGATGCCGAACAGGCCCATGATCAGGAACGAGCCCATGCCGGTCATGTCACGTTTGGTGGTGTAGCCGTAGAGGCTCAGCGCGCCGAAGGTGGCCGCGGTGATGAAGAACACCCGCACGATCGAGGTGTGGGTATACACCAGGAAGATCGACGACAGCGAAATGCCCATCAGCGCCGAGAACACCCAGAATAGCATCTGGGCGGTCGCGGGCCGCAACCGTTCGATGCCGGCCGAGATCGCGAACACCATGGCGAGCGGCGCCAGGATGAACAGCCATTTCAGCGGGCTGACATACATCGCGTAGCCGAACGGCGTCAGGAAGGCGTTGCCGAACTTGGCCGCGGCGCCTGCCTGGTCGGTTGTCACCGCCGCCATGTAGACGCCGAGCGCGGCCAGGCCGGTAATGGCCAGCCCGATACTCATGTAGTTGTAGATGCGCAGCATGTAGGAGCGCAGACCGGCGTCGACGGTCGCAGCGTCAATGCGCCCGGCGGCCCGGCCGAAAGGAGAAGCGTAGTTGCGGTCTAGGTCCGACATGGTCGAATTCCCGTTGGTTGGCCCGGCGGAACGCAAAGGGTTTGCGGCGCCGGTTCGAAACTATCCCAGATAGCGCGGCTCGCTGACATTAATTTCATGTCATCGAGCCTGCGTCTGGCTCAGGCTGGTATGTGGGAAACTAACACATTCATCGCAAGCTTCGATGCGCGGCTGAATGTCGCTCCGCGGTACTAATTCGGCCAAATTGCCCGTTAACCCTGCGGCCAGTCGCCGCTGCAAATTGTCATAAATTCCGCAGCACGGTGGCCGGCTTCTGATTCAGGGCCAGCAGGGTGCCGGCGAGCCCCAGTCCCACCGTCACCACCAGCGCCGCCGCCACCACGCCCGCGGCGCTGCCGGCCTGCCAGATGAAGCTCAGCGTCATCAGCCGGGTGACGATCAGCCAGGCCGCAATGGAACCGGCGATCACCCCGAAAACGGCGGTCGCCAGCCCGATCAGCAGATATTCCAGCGCGTAGGCGCCGAGCAGCCGCACCCTTGTGGCGCCCAGGGTCTTGAGAATGACGGCGTCGTAGACCCGGTGGCGATGGCCGGCGGCGAGCGCGCCGCCCAGCACCAGAATGGCCGAGATCAGCGTCACCGCGCTGGCGCCGCGGATCGCCAGCACCAGGTTGGTCACGACCGTGCCGATGGTCTCCAGCGCCTCGCGGACCCGCACGCTCGTCACCATCGGGAAGGCGTCGGCCACCGATTTGATGATCCTGGCGTCGCCGGCCGAGTCCGGGTGGGTCTCGGTCAGGGTCGCGACATGGGTATGGGGCGCGCCCCTGAAGGCGTTGGGTGAGAACACCAGCACGAAATTGATGCCGAGGCCCTGCCAGTCGATGGTGCGCATATTGCCGATCCTGGCCGGGATGTCGCGGCCAAGCACGTTGACGACGATCTCGTCGCCGATCTTGAGCTTGAGCCCGTCGGCGATCTTTTTCTCGATCGAGACCAGCGGCGGCCCGTTATAATCGGCGCCCCACCATGCGCCCTCGACCACCTTGGAGCCCTTGGGGAGTTCGCCGGTATAGGTCAGGCCGCGGTCGCTCTGCAGCACCCATTCGGTGTCGCTCGAGGGCTTGAGGTCTTCCGCCTTGACGCCGCGGGCGGCGACGATGCGGCCGCGCAGCATCGGCACGTCCTCGACGGTGGATTGCGGCGCGGTCTCTTTCAGGAATGCGCCGAAGCGGTCGGCCTCGTTGGTCGGAATATCGATGAAATAGAACGACGGCGCGCGCTCGGGCAGCGCGGCCAGGAATTGCCGCCGCAAATTGCCGTCGATCTGGGTGATGGTGACCAGCACCGCCAGGCCCAGCCCGAGCGACATCACCACCGACGGCGTCAGCGCGCCGGGCCGGTAGATGTTCGCGATCGCCAGCCGCAGCATGGTGATGCGGCTGCGCGGCAGGCGGCGGGCCAGCGCCATCAATCCGGCGGCGATGCCGCGCAGCAGCGCGAACACCAGGACCGAGGAAGCGACGAACACGGTGGCGACGCGCTTGTCGTAAGCGAGCCCGATCGCCACCCCGACCAGCAGCGCGATCACCACCGCCATCAGCGCCAGATAGCGCCAGCGCGGGCGATGCCACTCGCTGGTGACCGCCTCGCGGAACAGCGCCGCGACAGGCACGTCATGGACCCGGCCGAGTGGCCACAGCCCGAAGGCGAGCGCGGTCAAGAGCCCATAGACGAGTGACAGCGCCAGTTCATCCGGATGCAGCGCCGGCACCACCGGCAGCGGCAGAAGCTTGCCTAACATGCCGACGATGACGAACGGCAGCGCCGCGCCGGCGGCGAGGCCGATCGCCGAGCCGATGGTGGCGAGCACGACCACCTGCGTCAGATAGATGGTGAAGACGTCGCGGCCGGTGGCGCCCAGCGCCTTGAACGCGGCGATGACGTCGCGCCTACGATCGATATGGCTCTTGACGGCGTTGGCGACGCCGACGCCGCCAACCAGCAGGGCGGCCAGGCCGACCAGCGTCAAAAACTGGGTGAAGCGGTTGATGGTGCGCTCGAGCTGCGGCGAGGCGTTGCCGCGGCTGCGAATCTCCCAGCCGGCCTCCGGCAGGGTGCTTCGCGCATCGTTGGCGAGCGCGGTCGCGGCGCGATCGTCCGCGGCGTTGTCCGGCAGCCTGACCCGGTAGATCCAGCGCACCAGGCTGCCAGGCTGCAGCAATTCGGTCGCGCGCAGGCCGGCTTCGCTGACCAGGAAGCGCGGGCCGAGGCCGACGCCGCCGGCGAGCTTGTCGGGTTCCGCGCCGACCACGCTGCGGATCTGGAAGGTCGCGCTGCCGATGCCGATGCGGTCGCCGACCTTGAGGTCGAGCCGCGCCAGCAAGGTCGAATCGGCGGCTGCGCCGAATGCGCCGTCACGCTCTGCAAGCAAATCCGCCACCGGCATTTTGGGATCGAGCGTCAGTTCGCCGAGCATCGGGTAATTGCGGTCCACCGCCTTCATCTCGACCAGGGCGAGGCGGCCGTCGCCGCTGCGCGCCATGCCGCGCAATGTCGCCGCGACGGATACTTCGCCGCGCGAGCGCAGAAATGCGACTTCCTCCGGCTTGGCTTCGCGCTGGATCAGGGAGAAAGCGACATCGCCGCCGAGCAGCGTGCGGCCTTCGCGCGCCAGTCCCTCGCCGAGGCTCGCCGCGACCGAGCCGACGCCTGCAATCGCCATCACGCCGAGCGCGATGCAGGCGATGAAAACGTAGAAGCCGCGCAGGCCGCTGCGCAGTTCGCGGAGCGCGTAGCGCAGCGCCAGCGATGCGGCGCGGCTGCCGGAGGCGGGTTCGGCGGCCATGCTCATGAAGCGGCTTCGCGATCCGCTGGCTGGGCTTCGATGCGGCCCGAACGCAGCCGCACCACGCGGTCGCAGCGATGTGCCAGCGAGGTGTCGTGGGTGACCAGCACCAGCGTCATGCCGCGCTCGGCATGTTTGGTGAAAAGGAGATCGACGATCTGCCTGCCGGTGGTCTCATCGAGATTGCCGGTGGGCTCGTCCGCCACCAGGATCGCGGGGTCCGGCGCCAGCGCGCGGGCGAGCGCCACGCGCTGCTGTTCGCCGCCGGACAATTGCGTGGGATAATGATGCAGCCGGTCGCCGAGGCCGACCGACGCCAGCTCCTCGGCCGCGCGCCGCGCCGCATCGGGGTTGCCGGCGAGTTCCAGCGGCACCGCGACATTTTCCAGCGCCGTCATGGTCGGGATCAGATGAAACGACTGGAACACGATGCCGACATGGCGGCCGCGAAAGCGGGCCAGCGCGTCCTCGTCGAGGGCATTGAACGGGGTGCCGTTGACCACCACCTTTCCGCTGTCAGGACGCTCCAATCCCGCCATCACCATCAGCAGGGTGGATTTTCCCGAGCCTGACGGTCCGATCAGGCCGATTGCTTCACCCGGCGCCACGCGCAGGCTGATATCCTTCAGGATATGGACGCGGGCCGCGCCGGCGCCGAGCGAGAGATTGACGTCCGAGATGGCAATGGTGTCCGGCTCAAGGCCGGCCAGTGAAGAGGATTCGATGAGACTGTCCATGGTCCGGTCATATGGCACTTCCTTGAGCGAGGTCGAGGGGGCGGCGCGGATGTTCGTGCACATGCTCGTGTTGGGCCTGGTCCTGCTGGTGCCCGGAACGGCCCTGGCCCAGACCACCGCGACCCGGGAGAGCAGGCCGGTCAAGATGGTCGTATTGGGCGATTCGCTGAGCGCCGGCCTTGGCCTGTCGGCCTCTGCCGCATTCCCGGGCCGCTTGCAAAAAGCTCTGGAGTCCAAGGGGATAGCGGTCGACATGATCAATGCCGGGGTGTCCGGCGACACCAGTTCGGGGGGCCGCGACCGGCTCGACTGGTCGGTGCCGCAGGGAACCGATGCCGTGATCGTCGAGCTCGGCGCCAACGACGCCCTGCGCGGTACCGACCCCAGGATCACCCGATCGGCGCTTTCGGATATTCTGACCCGCCTGAAGGCGCGCAAGATCGCGGTCCTGTTGTGCGGGATGGTTGCGCCGCCGAATTACGGGGCCGACTATTCGGCCCGCTTCAACGCGATCTATCCCGATATCGCCAGGGAATTCGGCGTGCCGCTTTATCCGTTCTTTCTGGAGGGCGTTGCCGCTGACGCGAGACTCAACCAGGCCGATGGGCTGCATCCGACCGCGGAGGGGATCGATGTCATCGTCAAGAACATCCTGCCTACGGTGGAGGCATTTCTCGGTGCGGTCTCCGGGCAACGCAGTTGAAAAACAGGCAGCGATAACCCTTGAGCACCGTGTTTTCCCGGATGCGTGCGCCGGATGCTTCGCAGAGTCACATAAGTCGGGTAGAAATTAGTAATCGGTGATTCGTCACCGGGTTTCAGCATCGGGAGTCGTGCGATGCCGCGTTTGTTTACTGGACTGGAAATTCCGGCCGAGATCGGCCAGACGCTTTCCGGCTTGCGAGGCGGCCTACCGGGCGCCCGCTGGATCGACCCCGAAAATTATCACGTCACCTTGCGCTTCATCGGCGATATCGATGGCGTCGCGGCCAACGAGATCGCCTCCTTGCTGGTTCGAATCAACCGCAAGCCGTTCGAAGTAGCACTGCAGGGCCTGTCGAGTTTCGGCGGGAAAAAGCCGCGCGCGGTGGTCGCTTCCGTGGTGCCGAGCCGGCCGCTGATCGAGCTGCAGGCGGAACTGGAACGCCTGATGCAGCGCATCGGGCTCGATCCCGAAGGCCGCAAATTCACGCCGCATGTGACGCTGGCGCGGCTGCGCGATGCCTCCAACCAGGATGTCGCGGATTATCTCTCGGTGCGCGGCTATTTCCCGACCAAGGTGTTCACGGCTTCGCGCTTCGTGCTGTTCTCGTCGCGCGCCTCCACCGGCGGCGGGCCCTATGTGGTCGAGGATTCCTACGCGCTGAGCGCGTGAGTCGCACTTGCGCCGGCTTGACTGGGCGAGCGCGTATCCCGGAGCCGCCGCTGCATGGGTCGGTGCCTGCCCCTGCATACCCCTCACACCATTTCACGGCTTGCAATTTTCCTCCCGCTGGGGCCGTTAGCGGGCCATGCTGTCTCCGCCCTACGCCTCGTTCCGCGCCCATTACCAGAGCCTCCTGTCCTCGGGCGCGATCGAGCCCGACGCCGCGCAGGCGGACGCTGCCGATGCGTTCGCGGACCTCGAACAGCGGCTGACCGGCTACAAGCCGCTGCGCAAGCAGGGCCTGCTGGGCCGGCTGTTCGCCGACAAGGACGGGCCGCCGCGCGGCCTCTATGTTCACGGCGAAGTCGGGCGCGGCAAGACCATGCTGATGGATCTGTTTTTCCAGCAGAGCCCGGTCGTGCACAAGCGCCGTGCGCACTTCCACGAATTCATGGCCGAGGTGCATGAGCGGATCTATGGCTACCGCCAGAATATCGCGCGCGGCGAGATCGTCGACGCCGATGTGATCGGGCTCACCGCCGCGTCGATCTTCGACGAGGCCTGGCTTTTGTGTTTCGACGAATTCCATGTCACCGACATCGCGGACGCGATGATCCTGGGCCGGCTGTTCTCGAAACTGTTCGAGCTCGGCACCGTCGTGGTCGCGACCTCCAATGTCGCGCCGCCCGAGCTCTACAAGGGTGGTCTGAACCGGGCGCTGTTTCTGCCCTTTATCGCGCAGATCTCGGCGCATATGGACGTGATGCGGCTCGATGCGCGCACCGACTTCCGGCTGGAAAAACTCGTCGGCGTGAAGATGTGGCGGGTGCCGCCCGATCTTGCCGCCGATGCCGCGCTCGACCAGGCCTGGGCGAAGATGACCGGCAACGCGCCCTGCAAGTCGCGCGACATTTCGATCAAGGGCCGCATCCTGCATGTGCCGTGTTCGGCGCATGGCGTGGCGCGGTTTTCGTTCCCGGACATCTGCGAAAAGCCGCTCGCCGCTTCCGACTATCTGCGGCTCGCGCACGACTATCACACCCTCATGATCGACCGCATTCCGGTGATGGATTACGCCGACCGCAACGCCGCCAAGCGGTTCATCACGCTGATCGACACGCTCTATGACAACGCGGTGAAGCTGATGGCCTCGGCTGAGGCCGATCCGCTGTCGCTGTATGTCGCGACCGAGGGCCATGAGGCCAACGAGTTCAAGCGGACGTCGTCGCGGCTGATCGAGATGAGCTCGGAATCCTATCTGGCGCTGCCCCACGGCCACAAGGATTCCGCAGCGAGCGGGTCCAGCACCGGATTGGTGGAGACGTGACGGCGTCAGCCGTCATTCCGGGGGCGCTAGCGCGAATCCGGAATCTCGACCGATAACCTTGGGATTCCGGGTTAGCGTCTTCGACGTGCCCTCAGACGCGCAATGGCGCGTCGGGGAATGACGAGGGTTGGATGTGGCCCCTGACTGAAATCGAGGCAGGGCCGATAATTGGGCATAGGTTGACTTGAACGGGTCCCGCGAAAGGGATAACCAGCCGTCCAGCTTCCTCTCACCCTCCTCCTTAGACCTCTGAAGGACAGATTTCCCATGGCGCGCGACAAGATTGCTTTGATTGGCTCCGGTCAGATCGGCGGAACGTTGGCTCATCTCATCGGCCTGAAAGAGCTCGGCGACGTCGTCATGTTCGACATCGCCGAGGGCGTGCCGCAGGGCAAATCGCTCGATATCGCGCAATCCTCCCCGGTCGACGGCTTCGATGCGCATTTCACCGGCGCCAATTCCTATGAGGCGCTCGACAACGCCAAGGTCTGCATCGTTACCGCCGGCGTGCCGCGCAAGCCCGGCATGAGCCGCGACGATCTCCTGAGCATCAATCTCAAGGTGATGGAGCAGGTCGGCGCCGGCATCAAGAAATACGCCCCCGACGCCTTCGTCATCTGCATCACCAACCCGCTCGACGCCATGGTATGGGCGTTGCAGAAGGCCTCCGGCATGCCGCACAAGAAGGTGGTGGGCATGGCGGGCGTGCTGGATTCCTCGCGCTTCCGCTATTTCCTGGCCGACGAGTTCAACGTCTCGGTCGAGGACGTCACCGCCTTCGTGCTCGGCGGCCATGGCGACACCATGGTGCCGCTGGTGCGATATTCGACGGTGGCCGGCATTCCGCTACCCGATCTCGTCAAGATGGGCTGGACCTCGCAGGCGCGGATCGACGAAATCGTCGACCGTACCCGCAACGGCGGCGCCGAGATCGTCAACCTCTTGAAGACCGGTTCGGCATTCTATGCGCCGGCCGCTTCCGCGGTGGCGATGGCCGAGAGCTACCTCAGGGACAAGAAGCGCGTGCTGCCCTGCGCCGCCTATCTCAACGGCGAATACGGCGTGAAGGACATGTATGTCGGCGTGCCCGTCGTCATCGGATCGAAGGGCGTCGAGCGTATTGTCGAGATCGAACTCGCCGGCAAGGACCGCGAGGCCTTCGACAAGTCGGTCGGCGCGGTGCAGGGTCTGGTCGACGCCTGCAAGAAGATCGCGCCTGACCTGCTCGGCCGTTGATCGGCTTCATCTAAATCCGCCGGCGATCGAGCCGATCTTCGGCGGGCTAACTTCCGGCACGGCTAGTATTGCAGTCCCTGTGGTATATGGTATACCAGCCGCAAAACCGGGGTGGAATTCCAAATTCACCACATGAGGGTTCGGGGAACGTCCAGATGAATATCCATGAATACCAGGCCAAGGCGTTGCTGCGGGAGTTCGGCGTGGCAGTGCCGCGCGGGGTCGCCATTCTCAAGGCGTCCGACGCCGATCTCGCCACCGATGAGCTCGGCGGACCGGTCTGGGTGGTGAAGAGCCAGATCCATGCCGGCGGCCGCGGCAAGGGCAAGTTCAAGGAAGCCTCCGCCGGCGACAAGGGCGGCGTCCGCGTCACCAAATCGGCCGCCGAGGTCAATCAATTCGTCAAGCAGATGCTGGGCGCCACCCTGGTTACCGAGCAGACCGGGCCGGCCGGCAAGCAGGTCAACCGGCTCTACATCGAGGAAGGCTCGGAGATCGACAAGGAGTTCTATCTCTCGATCCTGGTCGACCGCGAAAGCTCCGAAGTCTCGTTCGTGGTTTCCACCGAAGGCGGCGTCAATATCGAGGAAGTCGCGCACAAGACGCCGGAGAAGATCGTGACCTTCTCGGTCGATCCCGCCACCGGCATCATGGGCCATCACGGCCGCACCGTCGCGAAAGCGCTGGGACTTGGCGGCGACCTCGCCAAGCAGGCGGAGAAACTGGCGGCGCAGCTCTATGCCGCCTTCGTCGCCAAGGACATGGCGATGCTGGAAATCAATCCGCTGGTCGTCACCAGGCATGGCGATCTGCGCGTGCTCGACGCCAAGGTGTCGTTCGACGACAACGCGCTGTACCGCCATCCCGACGTGGTGGCGCTGCGCGACGAGACCGAGGAAGACGCCAAGGAAATCGAGGCGTCGAAATACGATCTCAACTACATCACGCTGGACGGCACCATCGGCTGCATGGTCAACGGCGCCGGCCTTGCGATGGCGACCATGGACATCATCAAGCTCTACGGCTTGGCGCCGGCGAACTTCCTCGATGTCGGCGGCGGCGCCGACAAGAACAAGGTCACCGCGGCGTTCAAGATCATCACCGCCGATCCCAATGTGAAGGGCATCCTGATCAACATTTTCGGCGGCATCATGAAATGCGACATCATCGCCGAAGGCGTGGTGGCGGCGGTGAAGGAAGTCGGCCTGAAGGTGCCGCTGGTGGTGCGGCTGGAAGGCACCAATGTCGAAGCCGGCAAGAAGATCATCGCCGATGCCGGGCTCAACGTGGTGGCCGGCGACAATCTCGACGATTCCGCGCAGAAAATCGTCAAGGCCGTAAAGGGAGCCTGATCCGATGCCCCAGGACCATCTCGCCGCACCGACGCCGCTGGAGGAGCATCGCAAGCTCGCCGCGTTCGCGGGCGAGTGGAGCGGGGAAGAGATGGTGTATCCGTCGCGCTGGAACGAAGGCGGCCCCGCCACCTCGCACGTCTCGGCCCGTATCGATCTCAACGGCTTCTATCTGATCCAGGACACCAGGCAGACCCGCGACGGCAAGGAAAGCTTCGCCACCCATGGCGTCTTCACCTACGACCGGGAAGACCGACTCTACAAATTGTTCTGGCACGATTCGCTCGGCTATTACCCGCCGTCGCCGGCCTCCGGCGGCTGGACCGGCAAGACCCTGATCCTGGTGCGCGGCTCGCTGCGCGGCAATGCGCGCCATGTCTATGAGATCATCGACGACAACAGCTACACCATGAAAATCCAGTTCTCGCCCGACGCCGAAGGATGGGCCGACGTCCTCACCGGCGTGTACCGCCGCATTCACTGATCCCTGCCGCTCTTCCGCGAAAGCAATCCCAACCATGTCCATCCTGATCGACAAGAACACGAAAGTCATTTGCCAGGGCTTTACCGGCAAGAACGGCACGTTCCACTCCGAGGCCGCGATCGCCTACGGCACCAGGATGGTCGGCGGCACCTCGCCGGGCAAAGGCGGTTCGAAACACCTCAATCTGCCTGTCTTCGACACCGTAAAGGAAGCGCGCGAGAAGACCGGCGCCAACGCCAGCGTGATCTACGTGCCGCCGCCGGGTGCGGCGGACGCGATCTGCGAAGCCATCGATGCGGAAATTCCGCTGATCGTCTGCATCACCGAAGGCATCCCGGTGCTCGACATGGTCCGGGTGAAGCGCTCGCTGTCGGGCTCGAAGTCGCGGCTCATTGGCCCCAATTGTCCGGGCGTGATGACCGCGGGCGAATGCAAGATCGGCATCATGCCGGCCAATATCTTCACGCCGGGCAGTGTCGGCATCGTCTCGCGCTCAGGCACGCTGACCTATGAAGCGGTGTACCAGACCAGCCAGGAAGGCCTCGGCCAGACCACCGCGGTCGGCATCGGCGGCGACCCGGTCAAGGGCACCGAATTCATCGACATACTGGAGATGTTCCTGGCCGACCCCAAGACCACCTCGATCGTGATGATCGGCGAAATCGGCGGTTCGGCTGAGGAAGACGCCGCCCAGTTCATCAAGGACGAGGCCAAGCGGGGCCGCAAGAAGCCGATGGTCGGCTTCATCGCTGGCGTCACCGCCCCTCCCGGCCGCCGCATGGGCCATGCCGGCGCGATCATTTCCGGCGGCAAGGGCGACGCCGGTTCCAAGACCGCGGCGATGGAATCGGCCGGAATCACGGTCTCGCCATCCCCGGCGCGGCTCGGAAAGACTCTTGTCGAAAAATTGAAGTCTTAATTCAATTCTTGGTTCTTTTCGAGGCGAACATTCGCCTCAAATAGGGTAAAAGACGTCCTATGACGCTGATCCGGTGTCCGGATCGGCCGTTGCGCCGTATTCCATGCGCTATCGAAATTACCCAGGACGCCAGTATGTCTCGCCAGGACGCGAACGCCGCCTTTGCCCTCTCCTCTTTTTTGCAGGGCACCAATGCTCCCTACATCGATGATCTCTATGCCCGTTACGAGAAAGACCCCGCCTCGGTCGACGCCGATTGGCAGGCGTTTTTCAAGAGCCTGAAGGACGCGCCGGCCGATGCCCGGAAGAACGCCGAAGGACCTTCCTGGGGGCGGGACAACTGGCCGCTGACGCCGCGCGACGACCTGACCTCGGCGCTCGACGGCAACTGGGCGCAAGTCGAAAAGGCCGTCGGCGCCAAGCTTGCGGCCAGGGCGCAGCCCAAGGGCGCCGAGCTGACGGCGGCCGACATTCATCAGGCGACGCGGGATTCGGTGCGCGCGCTGATGCTGATTCGCGCCTACCGCATGCGCGGCCATTTCCACGCCAAGCTCGACCCGCTCGGGATCGAGCCGCTGCGCGACCACGAGGAACTCGATCCGCGCTCTTATGGTTTCACGGAGGCCGATCTCGACCGGAAGATCTTCCTCGATCACGTGCTTGGCCTCGAATACGGGACCCTGCGCGAGATCGTCGCGATCTGCGACCGCACCTATTGCCAGACGGTCGGCGTCGAATTCATGCACATCACCAACGCCGCGCAGAAGGCCTGGATTCAGGAGCGCATCGAAGGTCCGGACAAGGAAATCAGCTTCACCCGCGAGGGCCGTCGCGCCATCCTGATGAAGCTGATCGAGGCCGAGGGCTTCGAGAAATTCTGCGATCTCAAATTCACCGGCACCAAGCGGTTCGGCCTCGACGGCGGTGAATCGCTGATCCCCGCGCTGGAACAGATCATCAAGCGCGGCGGCAATCTCGGCGTGAAGGAAATCGTGCTGGGCATGCCGCATCGCGGCCGCCTCAACGTGCTCACCCAGGTGATGGGCAAGCCGCATCGCGCCCTGTTCCATGAGTTCAAGGGCGGCTCGGCCAATCCCGACGCGGTCGAGGGGTCCGGCGACGTCAAGTACCACCTCGGCGCCTCGTCGGACCGCGAGTTCGACAACAACAAGATCCATTTGTCGCTGACCGCGAACCCTTCGCATCTCGAGATCGTCGATCCGGTGGTGCTCGGCAAGGTGCGGGCCAAGCAGGACCAGCATGGCGACCCGCCGGACATGCGCATTTCCGTGCTGCCGCTTCTGATGCATGGCGACGCCGCGTTCGCCGGCCAGGGCGTGGTCGCGGAATGTTTCGGGCTGTCCGACCTCAAGGGCTACCGCACCGGCGGCTCGATTCATTTCATCGTCAACAACCAGATCGGCTTCACCACCTATCCGCGCTATTCGCGCTCCTCGCCCTATCCGTCGGACGTGGCGAAGATGATCGACGCGCCGATCTTCCATGTGAACGGCGACGATCCCGAAGCCGTGGTGTTCGCGGCCAAGGTCGCCGTCGAATTCAGGCAGAAGTTCCACAAGCCCGTCGTCATCGACATGTTCTGCTACCGCAGGCATGGCCATAACGAGAGCGACGAGCCGGCATTCACCCAGCCGGTGATGTACAGGAAGATCGCGGCGCATCCGTCCACGCTGGCAATCTATTCCAAGCGGCTGATCGCCGAAGGCGTGATGACCGAGGGCGAAGTCGAGAAGGCCAAGGCCGACTGGCGGGCGCGGCTCGATGCCGAACTCGATGCCGGCTCCGGCTACAAGCCGAACAAGGCCGACTGGCTGGACGGCAAATGGGCCGGCTTCAAGTCCGCCGATCAGGAAGAAGATCCGCGCCGCGGCGTCACCGGCGTCGACGTCGCGGTGCTCCGGGATATCGGCCGCAGGATCACCAAGGTGCCCGACGGTTTCAGGGTCCACCGCACCATCCAGCGCTTTCTGGAAAACCGCGAGAAAGCCATCGACAGCGGCGCCGGCATCGACTGGGCGACCGGCGAGGCGCTGGCGTTCTGCACGCTGCTGGAGGAAGGCCACCACGTCCGGCTGTCCGGCCAGGACTCGGAACGCGGCACCTTCTCGCAACGGCATTCGGTGCTGATCGATCAGGAGGACGAGAGCCGCTATACGCCGTTCAATCATCTCGGCGTCGATCAGGGGCATTACGAAGTCATCAACTCGCTGCTGTCGGAAGAGGCGGTGCTCGGCTTCGAGTACGGCTATTCGCTGGCGGAGCCGAAGGCGCTGGCAATCTGGGAAGCGCAGTTCGGCGATTTCGCCAACGGCGCGCAGGTGCTGTTTGACCAGTTCATCTCCTCGGGCGAGCGCAAATGGCTGCGCATGTCCGGCCTCGTCTGCATGCTGCCGCACGGCTATGAGGGGCAGGGACCGGAGCATTCCTCCGCCCGGCTCGAGCGCTTCCTGCAGATGTGCGCCGAAGACAATATGCAGGTGGTCTATGCCACCACGCCTGCCAATTTCTTCCACGTGCTGCGGCGTCAGCTGCATCGCGAGATCCGCAAGCCGCTGATCCTGATGACGCCGAAGTCGCTGCTGCGGCACAAGCGCGCTGTCTCGCGGCTCGACGAAATGGGCGCGGGAACCACGTTCCACCGCATCCTCTACGATGACGCGGTGATGCTGCCGGACGAGAAGATCAAGCTGGTGCCGGACGACAAGATCCGCCGCGTGGTGCTGTGCTCGGGCAAGGTCTATTACGATCTTTACGAAGAGCGCGAAAAGCGCGGCATCGACGACGTCTACCTGATGCGGGTCGAGCAGCTCTATCCGGTGCCGCTGAAGGCGCTGGTGCAGGAACTCGGGCGCTTCAAGAGCGCCGAACTGGTCTGGTGCCAGGAAGAGCCGCGCAACATGGGCGCGTGGCATTTCATCGAACCCTATCTCGAATGGGTGCTCAACCAGATCCACGCGCCGCACAAGCGTCCGCGTTACGCCGGACGTGCCGCGGCCGCGGCGACCGCCACCGGTTTGATGTCGAAGCATCTGGCGCAGCTCAAGGCTTTCTTGGACGAGGCGCTGAACTAGCATTTACCTACGTCGTCGTGCCCGCGCTTGTCGCGGGCATCCACGTCTAACTTTTGAAAACCGACTAAGGCGTGGTTGGCCGGGACGAGCCCGGCCATGACGCAAGAGGAAAACCAACGATGACTGAAATTCGCGTTCCGACACTCGGCGAGTCCGTGACCGAGGCCACCATCGGCCGCTGGTTCAAGAAGGCCGGCGATGCCGTGGCGGTCGATGAGCCCTTGGTTGAGCTCGAGACCGACAAGGTCACGATCGAGGTTCCGGCGCCGTCCGCCGGCACCCTCGGCGACATCATCGCCAAGGATGGCGAAACCGTTGCGGTCGGCGCTTTGCTCGGCCAGATCAATGAGGGCGCTGCCGCCAAGCCGGCTGCTGCCCCCGCCAAGGTCGCGGCGCCAGCGCCCGCTGCCACGCCCGCCGCCGCGCCAAAGGCGCCGCCGTCAGACATGCCGCTGGCGCCGTCGGTGCGCAAGATTTCCGCCGAGAGCGGCATCGACGCCGCCACCGTCCCCGGCTCCGGCAAGGACGGCCGGGTGACCAAAGGCGACATGCTGGCGGCGATCGAGAAGGCGGCCTCGGCGCCGACACCGGTCAATCAGCCCGCAGCCTCGGTGCAGGTGCGCAGCCCCTCGCCCGCCGACGATGCCGCACGCGAAGAGCGCGTGAAGATGACGCGGCTGCGCCAGACCATCGCCCGCCGCCTCAAGGACGTGCAGAACACCGCCGCGATGCTGACGACCTTCAACGAGGTCGACATGACCAACATCATGGCGATGCGGGCCCAGTACAAGGACGTATTCGAGAAGAAACACGGCAGCAAACTGGGCTTCATGGGCTTCTTCACCAAGGCCTGCGTGCAGGCGCTGAAGGACATTCCGGCCGTCAATGCCGAGATCGACGGCACCGATCTGATCTACAAGAATTACTATCACATCGGCGTTGCGGTCGGCACCGACAAGGGCCTGGTGGTGCCGGTGCTGCACGACTGCGACCACAAGTCGATCGCCGACATCGAAAAGGGCATCGCCGATTTCGGCCGTCGCGCCCGCGACGGCCAGCTCAAGATCGACGAGATGCAGGGCGGCACCTTCACCATCACCAATGGCGGCATCTACGGTTCGCTGATGTCGACGCCGATCCTGAACGCTCCGCAGTCCGGCATTCTCGGCATGCACAAGATCCAGGAGCGCCCGATGGCGATCGGCGGCAAGGTCGAGATCCGCCCGATGATGTATCTGGCGCTGTCCTACGATCACCGCGTGATCGACGGCAAGGAAGCGGTGACGTTCCTGGTGCGGGTCAAGGAAAACCTCGAGGATCCGGCGCGGCTGGTACTGGATCTGTAACGGGTTGCGGCCCGCGATGTCCGGCTCCGGGCCGGCATCAGCGATGCCGGTGCCAGGCCGAGGGGAAATGATGCAGCCGCTGCCGACCGAAATCGTGATGCTTGGATTGGGGACCATGTTGCTGTTGGTGCAGCTGTTCCTGCAGTCGATTTCCTCCACCGTGGAGATGGGCGGCGACTACAAGGCCGGCCCGCGCGACGAGCCGAGGGTGGTGCAGGGGATATTCGCAGGGCGCGCCGATCGCGCCTTCCGCAATCTGCTGGAGACGTTTCCGATCTTTGCCGCATTGGCGCTGGCGCTGGTCGTCACTGGACGGAACGGTGGCCTCGGGACGCTCGGCGCGGAAGCGTGGGTTGTCACCCGCGTCCTGTACGTGCCGCTCTATGTCATCCAGATTCCGTACGCGCGCAGCCTGGTCTGGCTCGTCTCGGTGCTGGCCTTGGTGGCGATGCTGGTGCGGCTGTTTCAATAGAAGGCGTTTGACTGTGGGGGGTGAATCTTGACGGACAGGGTTGTAGTCATCACCGGTGGAAGCCGCGGCATCGGCCGCGCCACCGCGATTGCGGCCGCCGCGCGCGGCTTTCGGGTTTGCGTCGGCTATGCCAGCAATGAAACCGCGGCGCGCCACGTCGTCGCCGCCATCGAGGGCAAGAACGGCAAGGCGATCGCGGTGAAATGCGACGTCGGCAGCGAGAGCGACATCCTCGCGATGTTCAAGGCGGCGGATGCCTTCGGCACGCTGGGCGCGCTGGTCAACAATGCCGGCATCGTCGGGACTACGTCGCGGGTGGACGAGATGTCCGCCGAGCGCATCCAGCGCATGATGGCGGTCAATGTCACCGGCAGCATTCTGTGCGCGCGCGAGGCGGTGAAGCGGATGTCGACCCGCCACGGCGGCAAGGGCGGCGTCATCGTCAACCTGTCGTCGGTGGCCGCAAAGCTCGGCTCGCCCAACACCTATGTCGATTACGCGGCGTCCAAGGGCGCGATCGATTCCTTCACCATCGGCCTCGGCCACGAGGTCGCCGGTGAGGGCATTCGCGTCGCCGCGATCCGGCCCGGACTGATCGACACCGAAATTCACGCCAGCGGCGGCGAACCCGATCGCGCCCATCGGCTTGCGAATGCGGTGCCGATGAAGCGCGTCGGCACCGCGGACGAAATCGCCAGCGCCATCGTCTGGCTGATGTCGGACGACGCGTCCTACGTGACCAGCGCCATTCTTGACGTATCGGGCGGGCGCTAACACCCGCCACACCATCCAGCTACAGGACTTCTATCATGGCCTCCTACGATCTCGTTATCATCGGCACCGGACCCGGTGGATATGTCTGCGCGGTGCGCGCGGCGCAGCTCGGCATGAAGGTCGCCGTGGTCGAGAAGAACGCAACCCTCGGCGGCACCTGCCTCAATGTCGGCTGCATGCCGTCGAAGGCGCTGCTGCATGCCTCCGAAATGTTCGAGGAGGCCGGGCACTCCTTCGCGAAAATGGGCGTCAGCGTCTCCGCGCCGAAGCTCGATCTGCCCGCGATGATGAATTTCAAGCAGCAGGGCATCGACGGCAACGTCAAGGGCGTCGAGTTCCTGATGAAGAAGAACAAGATCGACGTCATTCACGGCAAGGGCAAGGTGCTCGGCGCCGGCAAGGTGGAAGTCACCGGCGGCGACGGCAAGGCGCAACTGGTCGAGACCAAAAACATCGTGATCGCCACCGGCTCCGATATTGCGCGGCTGAAGGGCATCGAGATCGACGAGAAGCGCATCGTGTCGTCGACCGGCGCGCTGTCGCTCGACAAGGTGCCCGGCAAGCTCCTGATCGTCGGCGCCGGTGTGATTGGGCTCGAACTCGGCTCGGTATGGCACCGGCTCGGCGCTGAGGTTACCGTGGTGGAATTCCTCGACCGCATCCTGCCCGGCATCGACGGCGAGATCGCCAAGCAATTCCAGCGCATCCTCGAAAAGCAGGGTTTTGCATTCAAGCTCGGCGCCAAGGTCACCGGCGTCGACACCTCGGGCAAGACGTTGTCGGCCACCGTCGAGCCGGCCGCAGGCGGTGCTGCGGAAAAGCTGGAAGCCGACGTGGTGCTGGTCTGCATCGGGCGCGTTCCCTACACCGACGGCTTGGGTCTCAAGGAAGCCGGCGTCGCGCTCGACGATCGCGGCCGCGTGCAGATCGACGCGCATTTCGCGACCAGCGTGAAGGGCGTCTACGCGATCGGCGACGTCGTCGCGGGTCCGATGCTCGCGCACAAGGCTGAGGACGAAGGCGTTGCCTGCGCCGAAATTCTCGCCGGCCAGGCCGGGCATGTGAACTACGACGCTATCCCAGGCGTTGTGTATACCACTCCGGAAGTGTCCTCCGTCGGCAAGACCGAGGAAGAGCTGAAGCAGGCCGGCGTGGCTTATACATCAGGCAAATTCCCGTTCACCGCCAATGGCCGCGCCAAGGTCAACCAGACCACCGAAGGTTTCGTGAAGGTTCTCGCAGATGCGAAAACCGATCGGGTGCTCGGCGTGCACATCATCGGCCGCGAGGCTGGCGAAATGATCCATGAAGCGGCAGTATTGATGGAGTTCGGCGGTTCCGCCGAGGACCTGGCGCGCACCTGTCATGCCCATCCGACCCGATCGGAAGCCATCAAGGAAGCCGCGCTTGCGGTCGGCAAGCGCGCGATCCATATGTGATCGACGCCCGGCCGGGCGGGAACAAAACTCATGATGCACCGCCTGCTACAGCCACTCTGGGTTCTGCTTGCGATCATATTTTTGATCGAGGCCTGGCTGTGGGATCATCTCGAGCCGATCGTGGCCTGGGTGGTCGAGCGGATTCCGCTGCGCGAGTTCAAGCATTGGCTGACCGCACGGATCGACAGGCTGTCGCCGGCGATGACGTTGATCGTGTTCATCGTGCCGGTGATTCTGCTGTTTCCGCTGAAGCTGTTCGGCCTCTGGCTGCTGACTCACGAATACTGGCTCAGCGCGATCACGACGATCGTGTTCGCGAAATTCCTCGGCGTCGGCGTCACCGCCTTCATCTTCGATGTGACGCGGCCGAAACTGCTCGAGATGGAGTGGTTCGAAAAGCTCTATGAACTCGTGCTGACGCTGCGGGCGAAAGCCGCCGCATTGGTCGATCCGATCAAGCGGCGGATCAAGGAAATCCTGCGCGGCGACGGCGACGGCTGGTCATCGCGGACGCTGCGGCTGATCCAGCGTTTTCGCAAGAGCGTGCACGAGGCACGCTGAGTTCGCCCCGCTACATCAGATGCACGGCATGCGGCGCGAACAGGCCGATCGCCGTGAAGGCGAGTCCGGCGATTGCCAGCAAGCCTGATACCCAGGCCAGCGCGATCATGCCGGTGATGATGGTCGCCGACGCCAGCACGATGCCGATCTGAAACGCCGCCGAGGCGACCTCGTAATGATGGTATCGCGCCATCGCGAGGTCGCGATCGTGCTCGGCATGCTTGGCGCGTTCGGCCAGTTGCTCCGAGCCTTCGCCGGTTTCCGGCTCCGAGCGGTAGCGCGCCGCGGTCTTCTTCCAGGCCTCGATCTGCTTCTGCAGCGCCGCCTTGGTGGCATCGTCGCCCATGACACCGAGACTTAGCCTGGCCTGATCAGATGTCGCCTCGACCACGGTGCGGCGGATGCTCTTGGCCTGGAAGAACGCCCAGAGGTTCGAGGCTTCGACGTTCTTGCTGATGGACAGGGTCTGCGCGCCCTTGCCCAGCGTCTCCGACAGAGCCAGAAACAGCGCGATCACCGCGATCAGCAATGCGATGTTCTTGTTGGAGCCGGATGCGTGCTCGGCGTGCTCCGCGTGCTCCATGCTTTCATGTGCGCCCATGATTCTCTCCCCCGTGTGGACTCATCCACGATTGACTGAACAATACCGCCTGCGCAAGAGCCAAGCGGATATGACGGAAGTGTGTCAGGTTTGAAGGGATGCGTTCAGGCCCGGGGGTGCGCGGTGTTGTAGACTTCCAGCAGCCGCTCGCTGTCGATCCCGGTATAGATCTGCGTGGTCGACAGCGAGGCGTGACCGAGCAATTCCTGGATAGCACGCAGGTCGCCGCCGCGGCTCAAGAGGTGGGTTGCGAAGGAATGGCGCAGCGCATGTGGCGTCGCACTATCGGGCAGGCCGAGCGCGCCGCGCAGCCGCTCCATGGTCAGCTGAATGATTCGCGGGCTGAGCGGACCGCCGCGCGCGCCGACGAAGATCGGCCCCTCCGGCGGCAGCGAATGCGGGCACACCGCGACATAATCCTGAACCAGCGCCAGCACATTCTGCAGCACCGGCACCATGCGGGTCTTGTTGCCCTTGCCGGTCACGACCAGTACGTCGCCCGCGCCGGGCAGCGGCACGTCACGGCGCTTCAGGCCCAGCGCCTCGGAAATGCGCAGGCCCGAACCGTAAAGCAGCGCCATCACCGCGGCGTCGCGCGCCCAGATCCAGGGATCGCGGGTCTCGCCGGCGCGTTCGTCGGCGTCGGCAAGACGCCTGGCCGCCGCCATCTGGATCGGTTTCGGCAGGCTCTTGCCGATCTTGGGTGCGCGGATGGCGGAGAGGGCGCCGACCTTGCCCACGCCCTCGCGTTCGAGGAAGCGGCCGAACGAGCGCAGGCCCGCCAACGCCCGCATCAGCGAACGGCCGCCGATATCGTCGGCGCGGCGCATTGCCATGAAGGCCCTGACGTCGCTGGCTTCGAGCGCCGCAAACCGCGCCAGCGTCACGCGCGCGCCCCAGTGTTCGCTGAGAAAGACCAGGCACTGGCGGACATCGCGGCAATAGGCTTCCAGCGTCTTCGGCGACAGCCGGCGTTCGGCGCGCAGATGCGACAGCCAGCGCGTCATCTGCAGCGCGATGTCGTCGGCGGCGCAGTCGAGCTCGATCGGCTGAATCGATGGAATTGGCAATGGAATTGGCTTGGCCATGGCGCTGCCTTGCTGATTCTGATGGACTATATCGCATCTCTTTCGTTTACCGTTCGCTAACTTGGCCAGGCCGCAGGGCCCTGACACTGGCCGCCACCGGCGCCGGGCCTTAAGTTAGTCCGGCCTTCGATCTCGAGCCTGATTCTCACGATGGACCATTCCGCGCGCCCCAGTTCGTCAAACGCATCGTCGACCCGCGTCGTCGATGTGCTGGTGCCGGTCGCGCTCAACCAGAATTATTCCTACCGCGTGCCGCGCGGCATGGAGCTGGCGCCGGGTGACGTGGTGGCCGTACCACTGGGACCGCGCGAGGTGGTCGCGGTGGTCTGGGCGGAAAACGCCAACCCCGATCCGCGCCTGCATAACCGCCTCAAGGACGTCGGCGAGAAGCTCGACGTGCCGCCGCTGAAGCAGGAGCTGCGTGCGCTCGTCGACTGGGTCGCCAACTACACGCTGTCGGCGCGCGGCATGGTGCTGCGGATGTGTCTGCGGATGGGCGAACATCTCGGGCCCGAACGGGTGCGGATGGGCGTGCGGCTGGTCGGGGCGGCGCCGAAGCGCCTGACACCGGCCAGGCGGCGGCTGATCGACATTCTCTCCGACCGCCTGCTGCACGGCAAATCCGACGCCGCGAAGGAAGCCGGCGTCAGCGCCGGCGTGATCGATGGCCTCGTCGATGAAGGCACGCTCGCGACTGAACCGATGCCGCGCGCGCTGGCGCCGCCAGCGCCCGATCCGTCCTTCGCCGAGCCTGAGTTTTCCCGCCAGCAGCGCGCCGCTGTCGATGCCATGCGCGCGCTGGCGGCGAACGGCAGTTTTCATGTCGCGCTGCTCGACGGCGTCACCGGCTCGGGCAAGACCGAAGTTTATTTCGAGGCGATTGCGGAAGTCATCCGCCGCGGCAAGCAGTCGCTGATACTGATGCCGGAGATCGCGCTGACCGGCCAGTTCCTCGACCGCTTCGCGCAGCGCTTCGGGGTGCGGCCGCTGGAGTGGCATTCCGAACTGACCCCGCGCACGCGGCAACGCAATTGGGCGGCGATCGCGGCGGGCGAGGCGCCTGTCGTGGTGGGCGCGCGCTCGGCGCTGTTTCTGCCTTACGCGAATCTCGGATTGATCGTGGTCGATGAAGAGCACGACCAGGCCTACAAGCAGGACGAGGGCGCGCATTACCACGCCCGCGATATGGCGGTGGTGCGCGCGCATATCGCCAAAATCCCGATCGTGCTGGCCTCCGCGACGCCGTCGGTCGAAACCGAGGTCAACGCCCGCAAGGGCCGCTACCAGCGCGTGGTGCTGCCGTCGCGGTTCGGCGGCCAGCACATGCCGCATATCGAGGCGATCGATCTGCGCCGTGAAGCGCCCGCGCGCGGCCGCTTCATCTCGCCGTTTCTGGCCGAGCAGATCAAGATTGCCATCGAACGGCGCGAGCAGGCGCTGCTGTTCCTCAATCGCCGCGGCTATGCGCCGCTGACATTGTGCCGGGCTTGCGGGCATCGTTTCGCCTGTACGATCTGCGACGCCTGGCTGGTCGATCACCGCTTTCGCCAGCGTCTGGTCTGTCATCACTGCGGCTTCTCGATGCCGCGCCCGCATGTCTGCCCGCATTGCCAGGCCGAGGAATCGCTGGTGGCGGTCGGCCCCGGCGTCGAACGTCTGCAGGAGGAAGCCGCTGCGCTGTTTCCGGATGCGCGCACCATGGTGCTGTCGAGCGACCTGATCACCTCGATCGAAACCATGCGCAGCGAACTCAACGAAATCGCCGAAGGCCGCGTCGACATCATCATCGGCACCCAACTGGTGGCGAAGGGTCATAATTTCCCGCGGCTCAATCTGGTCGGCGTGATCGACGCCGATCTCGGGCTCGGCAATGGCGATCCGCGCGCCGCCGAGCGGACGTGGCAATTGCTCAATCAGGTGATCGGCCGCGCCGGGCGCGACCAGGGCCGCGGCGTCGGCTACCTGCAGACCCACCAACCCGAGCATCCCGTGATGAAAGCCCTGGTGGCCTGCGACCGCGAGGCTTTTTATGCCAGCGAAATCGAGGCCCGCGAACGCGCCGGCTATCCGCCGTTCGGGAGGCTCGCGAGCCTGATCATCTCCGCGGGCGACCGGCCCACGGCGGAAGGCTTTGCGCGCAAGCTGGCGGCGATCGCGCCGATCGACGAGCGGATCCAGGTGCTCGGCCCCGCCGAAGCCCCGCTCGCGGTGATCAAGGGCCGCTATCGTTTCCGGCTGCTGGTGAAATCGTTGCGCAATGTCGACCTCTCGGAATATCTGCGCGAATGGCTCGCCACGGCGCCGAAGACAAAGGGCAATCTCAAGCTCGAGGTCGACGTCGATCCGCAAAGCTTTTTGTGAGCGAGCCGCAATTCGGGTTCTGGCTGAGAAGCCGGCGAAACAAAAAAGCCTGCCGTCATTGGCGACGGCAGGCTCTGTTTCGGCAGGCAGGAAGTCCTGCCGCCGTACGCTACGCAACGCTTACCGAACTCGGAGGACGGAAGAGGCGTTCTGAATGCCGGACAGGTTAGATGACCTCGGCGGTGACCCGGCCGACGCCGGCGTTGGTCAGGCCGACCGCGCGGGCGGCGCCGGTCGAAAGGTCGAGCACGCGCCCCTTAATGAACGGGCCGCGATCGTTGATGGTGACGACGACGCTGCGGCCGCCATGAGTCACCCGGAGCTTGGTGCCGAACGGCAGGGTGCGGTGGGCCGCGGTCATGGCGTTCTCATTGAAACGCTGGCCGGACGCGGTCTTGCTGCCGGACTCGTTGCCATAGAACGACGCGATCCCGGTGAAGCTGCGCCCGGAACCGGACGACGGAGCGATCGCGGCGTTGGCGTCGCGCCAGGAAGCCTTGGACGAAACGTCGGTGGTCTTGGCCGCGTGGTGGGAGTGGTGATGACGATGATGGTTCCTGGATTTTGCGGAAGCTTCGGTGACGCTGCCACCGACCAGGAGAGTTGCGGCGAGGAGTGCGATCGCCGTACGCGACTGGGTTACATTTCCCAGCGTCGGGTTCTTAGAAGTCAGCATATAGTATGTCCCTCGAGATAGTATTGCCACATATGTGACAAGTGGAACCCCCGTCCCAATTTGAGTGATTGTCATTTGGTGGCTCAATAAGGCATAAAATGGGCAGTAGAATTGATTTATATCCCGCTGAAATATCTTGTGACCGAGTTCCGGTAATCGGTTAATGTTCCGTAATCCTACGTTTTACTCGGATGTTAACCTATTCATTACATATTAATATTGAAGACCGAAGTCATCGCCGGTAATGGCGAGCGTTCGGCAAGTAATGTGAGAAGGGCATCGCGCCGGCCCCCCTGCCGTCCCCTGCCGACCGATCATGGCGGGCATGCGTTCGCAGGGGCAGAGCGATTGTCCCTGCCGGTGACCGCGACATGGAAATCCGGGCCGACGGTGCCGCTCAGTTGGCGTCGCGAATCCGCCGAAAATCCGCGGCGCGGAACGGAGCCAAAGAACCTGCGACAAGGCATCGCCAAGCGACGCCGTCATGTTGCACCTGCGCTCTTGCTATGTTAGCAAAGCCGCGATTTTAACGGTCCCGGTATCACTCGTGCCGGTCGAAAATCGAAGTCCCGCTTGAATTCCAAGGGCTTGGATCGCTAGGCGCCGCATCGTGGCGATGGTTTTTCCCTTGCGAGTTTAACAGCTAAAAAGAGCGCGCTAGTGGCTGCTGAAGATCCGTCGGTTTCGGGAGTATCCGGTCGTTATGCAACGGCCTTGTTCGAGTTGGCGCGCGATGAAAAATCCATCGACGCAGTCAAGGCCGATCTCGATCGGTTCGAGGCTATGCTGGCCGACAGCGCCGATCTGAAGCGCCTGGTCCGCAGCCCGGTGTTCTCGGCGGAGGCGCAGTCGAAGGCGCTCGCGGCCGTGCTCGAAAAGGCCGGTATTTCCGGCATTTCCTCCAATTTTCTCAAGGTCCTGACCGCCAACCGCCGGCTGTTCGCCGTCTCTGACGTGATCCGCGCGTTCCGCGCGCTGGTGGCGAAGTTCAAGGGCGAGGCCACCGCCGATGTGACGGTTGCCGAAAAGCTCAGCGACAAGAATCTCGACGCCCTCAAGGCCGCCCTGAAGTCGGTGACGGGCAAGGACGTCGCGCTCAACGTGAATGTCGATCCCTCAATCATCGGCGGCCTGGTAGTCAAGCTGGGCAGCCGCATGGTGGATAGTTCGCTTCGCACCAAACTCAATTCGATCAAGCACGCGATGAAAGAGGCAGGCTGATGGACATCCGCGCCGCGGAAATTTCCGCGATCCTGAAGGACCAGATCAAGAATTTCGGCCAGGAGGCTGAAGTTTCCGAAGTCGGACAGGTGTTGTCCGTTGGCGACGGTATTGCCCGCGTCTACGGCCTCGACAACGTCCAGGCCGGCGAAATGGTCGAATTCGAAAATGGCACCCGCGGCATGGCGCTGAATCTCGAAACCGACAACGTCGGTATCGTGATCTTCGGCGCCGACCGCGAGATCAAGGAAGGCCAGACCGTCAAGCGCACCCGCGCCATCGTCGACACCCCGGTCGGCAAGGGCCTGCTCGGCCGCGTGGTCGATGCGCTCGGCAATCCGATCGACGGCAAGGGCCCGATCCAGGCCGACAAGCGCATGCGCGTCGACGTCAAGGCGCCCGGCATCATTCCGCGCAAATCGGTCAACGAGCCGATGGCCACCGGCCTGAAAGCGATCGATGCGCTGATCCCGGTCGGCCGCGGCCAGCGCGAGCTGATCATCGGCGACCGCCAGACCGGCAAGACCGCGATCGCGCTCGACACCATTTTGAACCAGAAGCCGCTCAACTCGCAGCCCGACGAGAAGATCAAGCTGTATTGCGTCTATGTCGCGATCGGCCAGAAGCGCTCCACCGTCGCGCAGTTCGTCAAGGTGCTCGAAGAGCAGGGCGCGCTGGAATATTCGATCGTGGTTGCCGCCACCGCGTCCGATCCGGCGCCGATGCAGTACATCGCGCCGTTCACTGGCTGCACCATGGGCGAATACTTCCGCGACAACGGCATGCACGCCGTCATCATCTATGACGACTTGTCGAAGCAGGCCGTCGCCTATCGCCAGATGTCGCTGCTGCTGCGCCGCCCGCCGGGTCGCGAAGCCTACCCGGGCGACGTGTTCTATCTGCATTCCCGCCTGCTCGAGCGCGCGGCCAAGCTGAACGACGAGCAGGGCTCCGGCTCGCTGACGGCGCTGCCGGTCATCGAAACCCAGGCCAACGACGTGTCGGCCTACATCCCGACCAACGTCATTTCGATCACCGACGGCCAGATCTTCCTCGAGACCGACCTGTTCTTCCAGGGCATCCGCCCGGCGGTGAACGTCGGTCTGTCGGTGTCGCGCGTCGGATCGTCGGCGCAGACCAAGGCGATGAAGAAGGTCGCCGGCAAGATCAAGGGCGAGCTCGCGCAGTACCGCGAAATGGCGGCGTTCGCCCAGTTCGGAAGCGACCTCGATGCCTCGACGCAGCGCCTGCTCAACCGGGGTTCGCGCCTGACCGAACTCCTGAAGCAGCCGCAGTTCTCGCCGCTGAAGATGGAAGAGCAGGTCGTGGTGATCTATGCCGGCGTCAACGGCTACCTCGATCCGCTTCCGGTTTCCAAGGTGCGCGCGTTCGAGGATGGCCTGCTGTCGCTGCTGCGCGGCAAGAACGTCGATATCCTCAACACCATCCGCGATAGCCGTGACCTTAGCGACGATACTGCCGCCAAGCTCAAGGCGGTGGTCGAGGGTTACGCCAAGACCTTTGCTTGATTTGCCGTCGTGGCCCGGCGCACGCCGGGCCTGACGTAAGAGTGGCTTGCGGTCGGATCGAGGATCGGATCGCCGGGGTGAACTGAGAATGGCTTCACTTAAAGACATGCGGGTCCGCATCGCCTCCACCAAGGCGACGCAGAAGATCACCAAGGCCATGCAGATGGTCGCAGCCTCGAAGCTGCGCCGCGCGCAGACCGCCGCCGAGGCGGCGCGGCCCTATGCCGAAAGAATGGACGCGGTGATTTCCAATATCGCGACCGCAGCCGCGGGTTCGCCCGGCGCGCCGGCGCTGCTGGCTGGAACCGGCAAGGACCAGGTGCACCTGTTTCTGGTCTGCACCGGCGAGCGCGGCCTGTCCGGCGCCTTCAATTCGTCGATCGTGCGTCTCGCCCGCGATCGTGCCCTGGCGCTGATGAACCAGGGCAAAGAGGTCAAGTTCTTCTGCGTCGGCCGCAAGGGCTACGAGCAGCTGCGCCGCAACTTCGAGAAGCAGATCGTCGAAAACATCGAGCTGCGCTCGGTTCGTCAGCTCGGATTCGTCAACGCCGAAGATATCGCCAACAAGGTGCTGGCGCGCTTCGATGCCGGCGAGTTCGACGTCTGCACGTTGTTCTATTCGCGCTTCAAATCCGTGATTGCGCAGGTCCCGACCGCGCAGCAGATCATTCCGCTTGTGGTGGAAGCCCCGGCTGCCAATGCCGGTCCGGCGACGGCTTACGAATACGAGCCGGAGGAAGACGAGATTCTGGGCAGGCTGCTGCCGCGCAATCTCGCAGTGCAGGTCTTTCGCGCGCTCCTGGAAAACAACGCCTCGTTCTACGGCGCGCAGATGAGCGCGATGGACAACGCCACCCGTAACGCCGGCGACATGATCCGCAAGCAGACCTTGATCTACAACCGCACCCGTCAGGCGATGATTACCAAGGAGCTGATCGAGATCATCTCCGGCGCCGAGGCGATCTGACCGCCGCAACGGTCGTCTGAGATTTAAGAATTCGAAGGAGAGAGTTTCATGGCCACACCCGCCAACCAGACCGGACGCATTACGCAAGTCATCGGCGCAGTCGTCGACGTGCAGTTCGAGGGCCATCTGCCGGCCATTCTGAACGCGATCGAAACCAAGAACGGCGGCAACCGCCTCGTGCTCGAGGTCGCCCAGCATCTCGGCGAATCCACGGTGCGTACCATCGCAATGGACACCACCGAGGGTCTGGTCCGCGGTCAGGAAGTCAGCGACACCGGCTTCCCGATCCGCGTTCCCGTCGGCGCCGGCACGCTCGGCCGCATCATGAATGTGATCGGCGAACCGGTCGATGAACAAGGCCCCGTCAAGGCCGAGGATATGCGCGCGATCCATCAGGAAGCGCCGCTGTATACCGATCAGTCCACCGAAGCCGAAATTCTCGTCACCGGCATCAAGGTCGTCGATCTGCTGGCGCCTTACGCCAAGGGCGGCAAGATCGGCCTGTTCGGCGGCGCCGGCGTCGGCAAGACCGTGCTGATTCAGGAGCTGATCAACAACGTGGCCCGGGCGCATGGCGGTTATTCGGTGTTCGCCGGCGTCGGCGAGCGCACCCGCGAAGGCAACGACCTCTATCACGAGTTCATCGAGTCCGGCGTCAACAAGAAGGGCGGCGGCGAAGGCTCCAAATGCGCGCTGGTATACGGCCAGATGAACGAGCCGCCGGGCGCCCGCGCCCGCGTCGGCCTGACCGGCCTCACGGTCGCCGAACATTTCCGCGACCAGGGCCAGGATGTGCTGTTCTTCGTCGACAACATCTTCCGCTTCACCCAAGCCGGCTCCGAAGTGTCGGCGCTGCTCGGTCGTATCCCTTCGGCGGTGGGTTATCAGCCGACGCTCGCCACCGACATGGGCGCGCTGCAGGAGCGCATCACCACCACGCACAAGGGCTCGATCACCTCGGTGCAGGCGATCTACGTGCCGGCCGACGACTTGACGGACCCGGCGCCCGCGACCTCGTTCGCGCACTTGGACGCTACCACGGTGCTGAACCGCGCGATTTCGGAAAAGGGCATCTATCCTGCGGTGGATCCGCTCGACTCCACCTCGCGCATGCTCTCGCCGCTGATCGTCGGCGAGGAGCACTACCAGACCGCGCGCATGGTCCAGCAGGTGCTGCAACGCTACAAGTCGCTGCAGGACATCATCGCCATTCTCGGCATGGACGAACTGTCCGAAGAGGACAAGATCGCCGTGGCGCGCGCGCGCAAGATCGAACGCTTCCTGTCGCAGCCGTTCTTCGTCGCTGAAGTCTTCACGGGTTCGCCCGGCAAGTTCGTCGACCTCGCCGACACCATCAAGGGTTTCCGCGCCATCTGCGAAGGCAAGTACGATCATCTCCCCGAAGCGGCCTTCTATATGGTCGGCAACATCGAAGAGGCGGTCGAAAAGGGCAAGAAGCTCGCAGCTGAGGCAGCCTAAGGGGCGAATGGCGAATAGGGAGTGGCGAATAGCAGAGATCTTCGCCGTTCCATTCGCTGCTCGTCATTCGCTACTCGCCAACCCCTATTCGCCATCCGCAGGACTACTCCATGGCCACCTTCCACTTCGATCTCGTCTCGCCTGAAAAACTCGCCTTCTCCGGCGAAGTCGAGCAGGTTGACGTGCCCGGCATCGAGGGCGATTTCGGCGTGCTCGCCGGCCATGCGCCGGTGGTGGCCGCGATCCGGCCGGGGATCCTGACGGTTACATCGGGCGGTGCGAAGCAGAAGGTCATCGTGCTCGGCGGTCTCGCCGAAGTGTCCGACAAGGGGCTCACGGTGCTGGCCGACGTCGCCACCTCGCTCGAGGACCTCGATCGGGCCCGGTTCGCCGATACCATTGCCGAGATGGAAGCCAAGCTCACCGAGAAAGACGGCTCGGAACTGGACCGCGAGATCGAGCGGCTTGATCACTTCAAGAGCATCCAGAACGAGCTCAGCACGACGGCGATGCACTAAGCGGCCGGCTGCGCCAGACGCGGCCTGCACTTTATTGCCAAGCCGAGCAGTTGGTCACTGCGCGAAATTCGCAAATTCCCGCGCCACCGTCCGGTACACCTCGCGCCTGAACGGCACCACGAGATCGGCGACCCGATCGAGCCGTTCCCAGCGCCACTGATCGAATTCCGCCGGCTGGCCGTTGCGCGGTGTCAGCGGATCGATCTCGTCGTCACTTCCGGTAAAGCGCAGCGCGAACCATTTCTGGCGCTGGCCGCGGAATTTCGCCAGCCGGTGTGTGGACGGTCCGGGGAACGGCGGAAACTCGTAACTCAGCCAATCGGTTTCACCGAGATAGGTCGCGCTCTTGACGCCGGTCTCCTCCCACAGTTCACGCATCACCGCGTCGCGGGGATTTTCATCGGCGTCGATGCCGCCCTGCGGCATCTGCCACTCCAGGCCCGGAAGGATGATCTCCGGTCCGTCGTCCCGGAAACGCCGGCCGATCAGAACCCGACCGGCCGCGTTGAACAGGGCGATCCCCACATTGGGGCGGTAGGGCTTGCTATCTGCCATGAACACCCGTCATTCCGGGATGGTCCGAAGGACCAGACCTCAGGTGCGCAATTGCGCATCTGAGGTTCGCTCGTTTCACTCGCGCCCCGGAATGACTCACGTCAGCTGCCCGCGAGTTTCGAAAATTCCTTCACCACGCGCTCATAGACCGGCCTCTTGAACGGCACGATCAGGTTGGGAAGATTCTTCATCGGCTCCCAGCGCCAGCTCACGAACTCGGCCTTATGGCCGCCGCCGGGGCTGGCGACGTTGATCTCCTTGTCCTGCCCCGTAAACCGGACCGCGTACCATTTCTGCCGCTGGCCGCGGTAGCGTCCCTTCCAGGTCCGCCCCGCCACCGTGCGCGGAATGTCGTAGATCAGCCAGTCGGCAACCTCGCCGAGCTTTTCCACCGAGCGGACGCTGGTCTCCTCATAGAGTTCGCGCTTCGCCGCCGCCCAGGTATCCTCGCCGGGATCGACGCCGCCCTGCGGCATCTGCCAGACGTGAGTCTCGTCGACATGCTCGATGCCTCCGGCGCGGCGACCGATGAAGACCAGCCCCGCTGCGTTGATCAGCATCATGCCGACGCATGTCCGATAGGGCAGGTCCTCGTAACGCGCCATTACGTCTAAGCCTCTCGTCGTCAAAGCTTCAAGCAGTCTACGGCCGGGTCTGGCGGAGACGGCCCCCCGTCCGCTTTTCTCAGCCCGATTTTGATTTCAGCATCGCGGTTGTCAATGGCACAAGCATGATGCCACGGCTATCGAGCGCCCTGATCCAGACGCCGAGCCGCTCGATCGAAATCGGCAGCGCCGAGGCGACCCCGATCGCGGTTCCGCGTTGCTTCGCCAGGCTCTCGAGCTTGGCCAGGGTACGGTCGATCTCCACAGCGGTTGGCACCGCGTCGATGGTGAAATCGGCCTTGGCGAAGGGCATCGCCTGGGCAGCCGCCAGGGTGGGGGCGGTGCTGCGCGGCGAACCATCGTCGAAATAGCCGAGCCCGCGCTTGGCGGCCTCGCGGATGATGGGCTGCATCACGGCGTCGGTGGCCACGAAGCGGGCGCCCATAAAATTGGCGATGCCGGCATAGCCCTGAAACCGGCTCATATGCCAGTACATCCGGTCGATGTTCTGTTCGGGCGCCAGCGTCGTCAGCAAGGTTTGCGGGCCGGGGTCGTTGTCGGGATAGTCGAACGGCTCCATCGGCACCTGCAGCAGAATTTCATGGCGCTGCGCGCGCGCCCGTTCGGCCAGTTTGGAGGGATCGGAGCCGTAGGGCGTAAACGCCAGCGTCACCGCGGGCGGCAGCTTCATGATGGCGTCGGTGGTCTTGGCTGCGCCGACTCCAAGGCCCGCGACGACGATCGCCACTATCGGCATTTTGGCCGCCTTGGCGCGGTCGGCTTCGGCGGCGTAGGCCGTGAAGGGCTTTAGTCCGTCTGCCACCACCGGGATCATGCCATAGCGCGATTTTTCCAGCAGTCGCTGATCGACGGCTGCCATCATGGCGGGCGCGGCGCTCGCCTCGGCCTTGTCGGCGGCGTCGCCGGCCCCGATCACGACGTCCTGGCGCTTGCCGCTGGAGCCGTCGATGATGGTTACGGTCTTGTGTTCGCCCGGCGCGGCCTGCTGGGGCGCGGACTTGGCGCTACCCGCATGATCGCCCGGCACCGCCGTAACGGGTTTTTCGCCCGACGGCGCGGTCTGTCGGATCGCGATGCGCGCGACGGGCTCGCCGCCCAGCGGATTGTCACCGAAAATGGCGAAGCCGGCAAAAGCGAGCAGAAACAGACCGAGCAGAACGGCCAACACCTGGATACCGGTAAACGGAAGCCGAAAACGGCGCTCCCGGCGCACCGAATCCTGTCCGAGCGGCGCGCTCAGATCGTCGGCCGTATCTGCCATGGGCCTCCCCGAATCAACCAATTTGACGATACCACGGCGGAGCAAGGGCGCGGCAGAGCGCCGCTGCGAGAGCCCGTGATTCGGGCCCGGCCGGAGGGATCCCCTCCCAACAAAAAGGGCGGCCCAAGGCCGCCCTGTTCGCATCAGCCCGTCAGGGGCTCAAATCAGTTCGCCACCTTGTTGGCGGGCTTGTCGATCGCGGCCTTGTCGCCAGTCGGCGCGGACGCATTGACCTTGACGCCGTGCAGCAGGTCGGCGGCCATCTTCAGCGCTTTGTCGTTCTTGGCGTCCGGCGGCACGTAGGATTGCGAGCCGGTCTTCTCGTCGCCCTCGGACTTCAGATGGCCGCGCAGCGAGGCTTCGCCCTTGGTGTCAGTCCGCGCCTTCAGTTCGTCGGGCACGTCCTGCACCACCTCGATATCGGGAACGATGCCCTTGGCCTGGATCGATTTGCCCGACGGCGTGAAGTAGCGCGCAGTGGTCAGACGCAGCGCGCCGTTGCCGCTTCCGAGCGGAATGATGGTCTGCACCGAACCCTTGCCGAACGAGCGGGTGCCGACCAGCGTCGCACGCTTGTGATCCTGCAGCGCGCCGGCGACGATTTCGGAAGCCGAAGCCGAACCGCCATTGATCAGCACGATCACCTGCTTGCCCTTGGTCAGGTCGCCCGCATGCGCGGCGCGGCGCTGGGTCTCCTCGGCGTTGCGGCCGCGGGTCGAGACGATCTCGCCGCGCTCCAGGAAGGCGTCGGAAACTGTCACTGCTTCCTCCAGCAATCCGCCGGGGTTGTTTCTGAGGTCGATGATGAAGCCTTTCAGCTTGTCGCCGAGCTGGGTCGAGAGGTTGCCGATTTCCCGCTTCAATCCTTCGGTGGTCTGCTCGTTGAAGGTGGTGATGCGGATATAGGCGATGTCGTCGCTTTCGACGCGCGCGCGCACCGAGCGGACGCGGATGTTGTCGCGGACCAGCGTGACCTCGATCGGATTGTCCTGGCCCTTGCGAACGATCTTCAGCCGGATCTTGGTGTTGACGGGGCCGCGCATCTTCTCGACGGCCTGGTTGAGGGTGAGGCCCTGCACGGCTTCGTCGTCGAGATTGGTGATGATGTCGTTGGCCATGATGCCGGCCTTGGACGCAGGCGTGTCGTCGATCGGCGAGACCACCTTGATCAGCCCGTCTTCCATCGTGACTTCGATGCCGAGGCCGCCGAATTCACCGCGGGTCTGCACCTGCATGTCGCGGAAGCTCTTGGCGTCCATGTAGCTCGAATGCGGATCGAGGCCGGTCAGCATGCCGCTGATGGCGGATTCGACCAGCTTGCTGTCATCGGGCTTCTCGACATAGTCGCTGCGGACCCGCTCGAACACGTCGCCGAACAGATTGAGCTGGCGATAGGTGTCCGAGGTCGCGGCGCGCGCGCTCGATCCCATCAGCACCGCGCGGGGCTGGGTCACGAAGAGCGTCAAAGCCGCACCGGTAGCGGCGCTAAGGAGAATTACAGAAGTCTTGCGCATCATCCGCGAACCTTTTCGCCTTCACTTGCGGCCCACCATGGGCCTGGATCGATTGGAGTGCCGTCCTTACGGAACTCGACATAGAGCACGGGCTGACTCGCGTTCGTCGCGAGGATGGATGCAACCTGGGATCTCGTTCCCATGGTCGCGACCGGCTCCCCCGTAAGTACAAACTGGCCGATGTTGACCGAAATGCGCTCCATCCCGGCGATCAAGACATGATACCCGCCCCCGGCATTAAGGATCAAGAGTTGTCCGTAGCTGCGGAACGGGCCGGCATAGACAACCCAGCCGTCACACGGTGTTGTGACCTGGGCCCCTGCCCGGGTTGCCAAAGAAATGCCTTTTTCTACGCCGCCGGCACCGTCGGAACCGCCAAATTCCCTGATCTTGGTGCCGTTAACCGGCAATGCGAATAGCCCCTTGGCGGAGGCAAAGGCGATGGCCGGGCTAAGCCGGGCCGGGTCCTTCAAAGCCCCCAGATTGGGCTTGCCGGCCGGCGCGCCCTGCAGGCTGGCGGTTGCAGCCGCCTTCGCGGCGCTCTTCAAGTCCTGCTCCATTTTGCCGATCAGGCCCTGCAGGCTGTCGACCTGCCTGGACAGCGCGATGGCGCGCGCGCCTTCCGCCTCCATGTCCTTCTCGATCGCGCTCTGCTTGCGCTGCCGCTCGTCGACCAGGGCGGCGAGCCT
Source organism: Bradyrhizobium sediminis (assembly GCF_018736085.1). Classification (NCBI taxonomy): domain Bacteria; kingdom Pseudomonadati; phylum Pseudomonadota; class Alphaproteobacteria; order Hyphomicrobiales; family Nitrobacteraceae; genus Bradyrhizobium; species Bradyrhizobium sediminis. The sequence continues at coordinate 426,253 of NZ_CP076134.1, forward strand.
CGTCTGGTCATCCTTCAGTTTGTCGCGGTCGATCGCGAGCCGGTCGCGCTCGGCGGCGATGGTCTTGCGCAGCGTCACCAGCTCGGTGAGATCGCCGGCCAGCTTCTCCGCGCGCCCGCGCAATTCGGGCACCACCGATCCGAGCAGCATGGCGGTGCGCAGCGATTGCAGCGCATCTTCAGGTCTTACCAGCAGGGCTGGCGGCGTGCGCCTTCCCGCGCGTTGCAGCGCTGCCAGCACTTCCACGATCTCGGAACGGCGCGAATCCAGCGAGCCGCGAATCTGCTGCTCGCGGCTATCGAGCGGGCGCAGCCGTGCTTCGGCGTCGTCGATCCGCGTCTCGACGCCGCGCACCTGGGCGGCGATGTCGATCAACTGCGCATTGAGCTTGCTGCGATCCTGCCCGATCGCGGCGATATCAGCCTTGAGACGGGCCTGCAGTTCCGCGGCGCTCTTCTGCTGCGCGCGGGTGGCTTCGAGTTCCTGCTCGCGCTGCTTGATGGCGTCGGGTGAAACCGCCGCCGCCTGCGGCGGCGCCGCAGCGACCTGGGCGGCCGCCGGCAAGGGATGGATGCCGGCAAAGCCTGCGGACAATAATGCGATCGAAAGCGGAATGCGGACCGAACACAGCAGGCCGCGGCGGGCGGTGTCTGGGTACGAATGAATGGTCCGTGTCGGCCGCATCGATCCCGATCTGTGCTCTCTAAAGTTTCCGCCGGTGCCGTTCAGGCGCGGTGATAGGGGTGACCCGCCAGAATGGTCGCGGCCCGATAAACCTGTTCCAGAAGCATCACGCGAACTATCTGGTGCGGCCAGGTCGCTGCGCCGAACGCAAGCCTGAGCTTTGCCTTGCGCCGCAAATCGGGCGAAAGTCCGTCGGCGCCGCCGATCATGAAAATAGTGTTGGCGACCTGGTCGTCCCGCCAGCGGCCAAGGTGCCGCGCAAACGTCGCACTGTCGATATTGTCGCCGCGCTCGTCGAGCGCCACCAGCGCCGATTTGTCTGGAATCGCAGCGGAAATCGCCGCGGCCTCCTCCGAAATCCGGGTTGCGGCGTCGCGCGCGCGGCTCTCCGGAATTTCATGAACTTCGAGCCCACGAAAGCCGAGTTTGCGGCCGATGTCGTCGAACCGTTCGCGGTAGCGCTCGGCGAGTTCCCGCTCCGGGCCCTGCTTCAGCCGGCCGATCGAGATGACGAGAAGGCGCATGGCTGTTCTTCCGGCAGTCTGGAAACTCGTGTGCCCCAGAATGCGTCAAAGCGACAACTCACGCGCGCTCCAACGCGCGTGCCCCCACGCCAGCATGCGCCCGAGCCGACTTCACATCGGCTCAGCAGCCCGGATCGCCTACGCCGCCGTCGGGCCCTGCGTCCACAATCTTTCCAGATTGTAGAATTCGCGCACCTCGGGTCTGAACACGTGCACGATCACATCGCCGGAATCGATCAGCACCCAGTCGCAGTTGGGCAAGCCCTCGACGTGGAGATTCTTGATTCCGTTTTCCTTGAGGCCTTTGGCCACATTCTCCGCGATCGCGCCGACGTGCCGGTTGGCCCGGCCGCTGGTGACGATCATGTAGTCGGAAAAGGCAGATTTGCCGCGAAGGTCGATGGTGACCGTTTCCTCCGCCTTCATGTCGTCGAGGCGGGAGAGGATCATATTCAGCGTCTTGTCGGCGTCGGGTTGCGCCTTCAAGGCTGCAGCTTGGGTCGATGTTTTACGCGCGGTTTTGGCAGTCGTCTTGGAAACCTTGGGTAAAACAGACTTGGACAATACAGATGTGGCCAGGGACCATTCCTTTCACTGTATCGCGAACACCGAATCTCGGCGTCCACGGGCTATTCTAGGCATGTGGGGTTAATGGTTTCAATATTCCAGTGAACCCCGGCATTTACTTCCATCCCGACTGTTACTTCTTTGCCTTCCAGCTGCCGTCCGGGTTCCGCAGGCCGGTCGATGACAGGCTCAGTTTCATGCCGGTCAGAAACACCCAAGCCGGTGCGCGGTGGTCCGCGAGCCTGGCTGCCTGGCTCTCGGGCAGGCGATAGCGCGCCAGCGCCTGCGCCGCGGGCGCCGCCAGCGCGCGAAAACTCTGCGGCGGCCGGTCGATCACCGCGATCGGCACCTCGGATGCGATGCGCCGCCAGTTTTGCCAGCGGTGGAATTGCGCAAGGTTGTCGGCGCCCATGATCCAGACAAAGCGCAGGCCGGTGGCGCGGCGGCGCAGATAGCTGATGGTGTCGACAGTGTATCGGGTTCCGATGACGGATTCGAGACAGCTGATGTCGATGCGCGGATCGTTCGCCACTTGCCGTGCCGCCTCGGCGCGTGCGTCGAGATCGTGCAGGGCCCCATGCTCCTTGAGCGGATTGCCGGGCGTCACCAGCCACCAGACGCGGTCCAGCTTCAACCGCTTGATCGCGAACAGGCTGATGGCGCGATGCGCGAGGTGGGGCGGATTGAACGAGCCGCCGAGCAGGCCGATGCGCATGCCGTTGGTATAGAGCGGAATAGACTGAGCAACCGAAAGCGCGGCGACTGAAGCTGGCTTCAACGGGACCACCGCGATGTTGTTATCACGGCCGCGTCTGTCCGGTGCCGTGGACGCGATATTTGAAGCTGGTCAGTTGCTCGGCGCCGACCGGGCCGCGGGCGTGGAATTTCCCGGTGGCGATGCCGATCTCCGCGCCGAAGCCGAACTCGCCGCCGTCGGCGAACTGGGTGGACGCGTTATGCAGCACGATCGCCGAATCGACTTCGTTGAGGAATTTGCGGGCGATGTTTTCGTCCTCGGTCACGATTGCATCGGTGTGGTGCGAACCGTGGTTGTGAATATGCGCGATCGCCTCGTCGACGCCGTCGACGACCTTAGCCGACATGATCGCGTCCTCGTATTCGGTGTCCCAGTCTTCGTCGGAAGCCGGTTTCACTCTGGCGTCGGCGCGCTGCACGGCGTCGTCGCCGCGCACCTCGCAGCCGGCGTCGATCAGCATCGTCACCAGCGGCTTGAGCGCGGTGGACGCGCCGGCGCGATCGACCAGCAGCGTTTCGGCCGCGCTGCACACGCCGGGGCGCCGCATCTTGGCGTTCAGCACGATCGACTTCGCCATTTCGAGATTCGCGGCTGAATCGACATAGACGTGGTTGACGCCTTCCAGATGCGCAAACACCGGCACCCGCGCTTCGGCTTCGACCCGCGCCACCAGGCTCTTGCCGCCGCGCGGCACGATCACGTCGATGCCGCCGTTCAATCCGGTGAGCAGCAGGCCCACGGCGGCGCGGTCGCGCGTCGGTACCAGCGTGATGGCGGCTTCGGGCAGGCCGGCTTCGCGCAAACCCTGCACCAGGCAGTCGTGGATCGCGCGGCAGGAGCGGAAGCTGTCGGAGCCGCCGCGCAGGATCACCGCGTTGCCGGATTTCAGGCACAGCACGCCGGCGTCGGCGGCGACGTTGGGGCGGCTTTCGAAAATCACGGCGACGACGCCGAGCGGAACGCGGACGCGTTCGATGATCATGCCGTTCGGGCGCTGCCAGCTCTCGGTGACGACCCCGACGGGGTCGGCGATGCCGCGCACGGTGGCGACGCCGTCGGCCATAGCATCGATGCGCGCCGGCGTCAGCGTCAGGCGATCGATGAAAGCTGAGGTGGCGCCGGTGCTGCGGACTTCCACGACATCCTCGGCGTTGGCTGCGAGGATGGCGGCCGCGTTGGCGCGGATCGCGCGTTCGATCGCTTCCAGCGCCTGATTTTTCTGCTCCGGCGAGGCCAGCGCCAGCACCCGCGCGGCCGCGCGCGCCCGGCCGGCCAGCTCGGTCATCAGGACCGGCAGATCGGCAGTTCCGTCGATAGCCTTCAGTGGCGCGCTCATGGCCGTTCCGTGGTCAGTTAAGGTCATGTCCTAGCACGGAAATCCACGTTCTGCGAAGTGCGGAGAGGGCATGGCTGGCGGGCGGCGCTCGACACGGTTGCCCGCCGGGCCGGCTAGGCCATTGGCCTACTTGGCGGAAAGGGCGCCGCTCCGGCCGACCACGAGGTCGTCGCGGTGGATCATCTCCGCCCGGCCGCTGATGCCGAGGATCATCATCACATCGGACGAGGAGCGGCCCTTGATCTTGTCGGCATCCTCGGCGTCGTAGGCGACGAGGCCCCGGCCGATCTCATGGGTGTCGGGCCCGCGCACGACGACGGCGTCGCCGCGCGCGAACTGCCCGTCGACCCGGATCACGCCCGCTGGCAACAGGCTTTTCCCCGCCCGCAGCGCCGTAACTGCGCCGGCGTCGATGGTCAGCGTGCCCTTCGGCTCCAGCGAACCCGCGATCCAGCGCTTGCGCGCGGTGACCGGATTGGCGGGGGTCAGGAACCAGGTGCAGCGCCCGCCCTCGGCGATCGCCTGCAGCGGATGCTCGATCTTGCCGGAGGCGATCAGCATATGCGTGCCGGCGGTGGTGGCGATCTTGGCCGCCTCGATCTTGGTGTACATGCCGCCGCGCGACAGTTCGGATTCGGCGGCGCCCGCCATCGCCTCGATTTCGGAGGTGACGGATTCCACGATCGGAATCAGCTTGGCGTTCGGATTGGCGCCGGGCGGCGCGTCGTAGAGGCCGTCGATATCCGACAGCAGGATCAAGAGGTCGGCGCTCGCCATGGTGGCGACGCGGGCGGCGAGCCGGTCGTTGTCGCCATAGCGGATTTCATTGGTGGCGACGGTGTCGTTCTCGTTGATCACGGGCACTGCGCGCCATTCCAGCAATTTGGCGATGGTCGAGCGCGCATTGAGATAGCGGCGGCGTTCCTCGGTGTCCTGCAGCGTCACCAGAATCTGCCCGGCGCCGATGCCGTGATCACCCAGCACCTCCGACCAGATCCGCGCCAGCGCGATCTGTCCCACCGCCGCGGCGGCCTGGCTCTCCTCAAGCTTCAGCGCGCCGCGCGGCAGCTTCAAGCGGCTGCGCCCGAGCGCGATCGAGCCCGACGAGACCACAAGCACGTCGCGGCCCTCGCCGTGCAGTTTGGCGATATCGGCGGCCAGCGCGGAAAGCCACGCCGCCCGCACTTCGCCGGCGTCGGAATCGATCAGCAGCGAGGAGCCGACCTTGACGACGATGCGGCGGAAATTCTTGAGCTTGGGGCGGGCCATGGATGCAGTCGGGTGAAGCGGGCGATTGGCAAGCAATACGCGCCACCTCCATGATTTGGAAGTGGCGCGGGGAAGTTTACGGAAGCTCAGCCCACGACATAGGCGTTGAGCTTGTTGCCTTCGGGGTCGCGGAAATAAGCCGCGTAGAAACCCTCGCCGCGCGGGCCGGGAGGGCCTTCGTCGGTGCCACCGAGCGACAGCGCGAGCTGGTAGATGCGATCGACCTGGGCCTTGTCCTTGGCGGCCAGGGCAGCCATCACGCCGTTGCCGACCGTCATGGGCTTGCCGTCGTATGGCTTGGTCAGCGCCAGGCCCGCGCCACGCCCCGGCTTGCCCCAGGCAATAAACGTCTCCGAGTCGATAAAGCGTCCAATGCCCATCTCGGCAGCGATCTTGTCATAGAAGACCGCGGCCTTCTTGAGGTCGTTGGTGCCCAATGTGACGTATCCGATCATCGATCGTTCTCCCGGCGAGAGTTCTGGAATGGCGGATTTTCGCAGCCCGAGAGAATCGGCGCAAGTCAGACACACGCAAGCATTGAAAGTCAGCCCTGCGGCGTCGCCGGGCTCCAGGGCTCGGCCTTCGCCGGTCCCTTGGCTTTCGCCGACACCGGGGCCTCGCCGATCACCTCGACCAGCGCCCGCAGCGCTTCCTTGACGCCGTCGCCGGTAAAGCCCGAGATCAACAGCGGCGTCTTCTTGGCGGCGCGCTTCAGCCGGTCCTTCTGCTTCTTCAGCTCGTCCGGCGTCACCGCATCGATCTTGTTGAGCGCGACGATCTCGATCTTGTCGGCGAGATGTCCCTCGTAGGCCTCGAGTTCGTTGCGCACGGTCTTGTAGGCCTTGCCGGCATGCTCGCAGGTCGCATCCACCAGATGCAGCAAGACACGGCAACGCTCGACATGGCCGAGAAAGCGATCGCCGAGGCCTGCGCCTTCATGCGCGCCCTCGATCAGGCCGGGAATATCCGCCAGCACGAATTCGCGGCCGTCGACGTTCACGACGCCGAGCTGCGGATGCAACGTGGTAAAGGGATAGTCGGCGATCTTCGGCTTGGCCGCGCTGACCGCGGCGAGGAAGGTCGACTTGCCGGCATTGGGCAGGCCGACCAGGCCGGCGTCGGCAATCAGTTTCAGCCGCAGCCAGATCCAGCGCTCTTCGCCCGGCTGGCCGGGATTGGCGTTGCGCGGGGCGCGGTTGGTCGACGATTTGAAATGCGCGTTGCCGAACCCGCCATTGCCGCCTTCGGCGATGACGAATTTTTCGCCGAGCGTGGTGAAGTCGTGCAGCAGCGTTTCGCGGTCCTCGTCGAAAACCTGCGTGCCGACCGGCACCTTGAGCACGATCGGCTTGCCGTTGGCGCCGTGGCGGTCCTTGCCCATGCCGTTGGTGCCCTTCTGGGCCTTGAAGTGCTGCTGATAGCGGTAGTCGATCAGCGTGTTCAGTCCATCGACCGCCTCGATGACGACGTCGCCGCCGCGGCCGCCATTGCCGCCGCTTGGGCCGCCGAACTCGATATACTTCTCGCGGCGGAATGCCACGCAGCCGTTGCCGCCGTCGCCGGAGCGGATATAGACCTTGGCTTCGTCGAGGAATTTCATGTTGTATAGGTAAGCCAGAGGGGCCGATGCGGCAACCTCTGGCCGGTCCAAATATCGCAAAAAGCCAATATTTTAGGGCTTTCCCGGATGCCTGCGGCGGCTGTTAACTATCTCGCCGAGCGGAACGCGCTTCCTTACGCATCAGTCCCGATTTACGGCTGTGGCCGCCGGCGGATCAGGAACTTCTGCAGTCCCTCCAGCACCAGCTCGCGGCGCTGATTGAACACGGTGCTGCGCAGCGTCACCACGCCGGTGGTCCGGCCGGGCACCAGCTCCGTTACTTCCAGCGCCGGATAGATGGTGTCGTCGGCGTAGACGGGTTTGAGAAACCGGCTCGACTGCTCGAGAAAGCCGACCAGCGACTCCTCCACGATATAGGGAAACAGCCCCGCGCCGGGCGCGGTGTGGACCAGAGTCTGGAAACCATGCGCCAGCAGGTTGGGCATGCCGCGCGCGCGGCAATACTCGACGTCGTAATGGACAGGATGGGTGTCGCCGCTGGCGGTCTGGAACGCCGCGAACACCGCCGAGGTCTGGGTCCGGCTGGGGATCACGAAGCGCTCGCCGAGCACGAAATCCTCGAACCAGCGTTGCTGCGGCACCATGCGGTGCCCGGCGGGATCGAACTCGGTCATAGGCGGTTTCCTGCAGTTTCTTGTATGGCCGCTAATGGCATACGGTTATCGCAGGGCTGGTCCTGCGACAATTGGTTCAATTCGTCATGCCCGGGCTTGTCCCGGGCATCCACGCCTTTAAAACAGCGCGGCACAGAAGACGTGGATGGCCGGGCATAGGCGAGCGGAAGCGACGCCGTCCTTCAGACGGCTATGCCCGGGCATGACAAGAGTAACCGCGCGGTTCATTCATGAGTCTCTTCGCAAGACTTTCGACCTATGACGAACCCTCTGCGCGGCTTGCCGGCATCGGACTGATGCTGCTGGCGATCTTCATGTTCTCGTTCGGCGATGCGCTGGGCAAGTTCATGGTCGCGACCTATTCGGTCGGGCAATTGCTGTGGCTGCGCGCCTGCGCGGCGCTGGCGGTGCTGGCACCATTGATCTGGCGGCAACGCGCCGCGTTCACGCAGCTGGAAAGGCCGTGGCTGCAATTGCTGCGGGTCACGCTCTCCACCCTCGAAGTCGCGGCGTTCTTTCTCGCCACCGTCTATCTGCCGCTCGCCGACGTCATCACCTATTACCTGGCGGCGCCGATCTTCGTCACCGCGCTGTCGCCGCTGGTGCTGCGCGAGCATGTCGGCTGGCGGCGCTGGAGTGCGGTGCTGGTCGGGTTCTGCGGCGTGTTGATCGCGCTACGGCCGTCGGCGCAAACGGTGAGCTGGCCTGCCATGATCGCGCTCGGCGGCAGCCTGTCGTTTTCGCTGCTGATGCTGATCACCCGCTTGCTGCGGGCGACGCCCGATATCGTGCTGGCGTCGTCGCAATTTGCCGGCACCTTTGCGCTCGGCGCGCTGCTGTCGCCGTTCGGCTGGGTGACGCCCAGCCTCGGCAGCCTCGGCCTGTTCGCCGCGGCCGGCTTCATTTCGGTCGGGGCGCTGTTGTGCGTCAATCGTTCGCTCAAGCTCGCGCCGGCCAGCGTGGTGGTGCCGTATCAATATTCGATGATCGTCTGGGCTGTGATGTTCGGCTATTTCGTTTTCGGCGACGTGCCGGAACTCGCCACCATCGTCGGCGCGGCCATCATCATCGGCGCGGGGTTCTATATTTTCCTGCGCGAGCAGCGGCTCGGGCGCAAGGAAGCGGTGGTCAGCCCGCCGGTGTGAGGGCAACCCCGTCATTGCGAGCGAAGCGAAGCAATCCATCTACCCGCAAGACAAGTATGGATTGCTTCGCTGCGCTCGCAATGACGAGGAATTCAACCCTCCCGCCGCGTCGAACTGCCCCAGTTCTTCAGCGACGACCAGACGCTGCGCGAGAGCCTGAAGCGATCGACCGGGGTCGACGAGCCCAGCGCCTCGAAGCGGTGCAGCTCGACGCCGCTCCACTGGAAGCCGCATTTCTCCAGAATGTTGCGCGACGACGGGTTGGCGACCCGCGCGCCGGAGACGAGGTGCTCGACCTCGAATTCCTCGAAGGTGAAATCGATCACCGCCCGCGCCGCCTCGGTGCCAAAGCCCTGGCCCCAATGCTCGACGCCGAGCCAGTAGCCGAGTTCCGGCGTCTCCGGCTCACGCCAGTCGACGCCGACCATGCCGACCGGCACGAAATTGTTTTCGATCAGGAACACGGTCTCGTGAGGGTCGTTCGCGGTCGCGCGCACGAACTCGATCGCATGATCCTGCAGGTAGGGATGCGGCAGGCGGCGGGTCATCTCCGCAATGCGGCGGTCATTGGCCAGACGCGCGATCGCTTTTACGTCCGCGAGCGTCGGCCTGCGCAGCATCAGCCGTTCGGTCTCGAGGACGCAACTACTCGCCTCGCGCCATGTCGGAGTCGGGATATCCTGCAGCATGTCGGGCTCCTGGTTGCGAACGCAATACGCAATTCTTGAATTATGGCGCGTGTTCCGGTCGAAAACCGGTGTCCGCTCTTGCGGAACACGCGCAATAAAAAAGGGAGGCCGGTTTCCCGCCTCCCCTTAGGAGCCTTTCAGGAGCTCCGCCGGTTCATCAGGACCCGGCGGACTCGATTTGCCCACCGTTTACTCGGCCGCGGCTTCCGTCATCGGAACCACCGATACGAAAGTGCGGCCGTTGGCTTTTGCGCGGAACTCGACACGGCCTTCGACCTTGGCGAACAGAGTATGGTCGGTGCCCATGCCGACATTAAGGCCGGGATGCCAGGTCGTGCCGCGCTGACGTGCAATGATGTTGCCGGGGATCACGTGCTCGCCGCCATACGCCTTGATTCCGAGGCGCTTGCCTGCCGAATCACGTCCGTTCCGCGATGAACCGCCTGCTTTTTTGTGAGCCATGGCCCGTCTCCAACTTCGCTTTAATCTCTAGATCAATTCCCTGACGGAATCATTTCACTTTTTGTCACGCTTCAAAATTTATCACTTCTTCGCGGCGGGCTTCTTCGCCGGGGCCTTCTTGGCAGCGGGCTTGGCCGCGGCCTTTTTGGCGGGCGCCTTTTTCTTGGCGGCCTTCGGCGCCTCGTCGTCGCCATCGGCGGGGGCGGCCACAACCGGCTTCTCGCGCTTCGGACGCGGGCCGATGGTCGGCTTGTTGTCGTTGGTCAGGATCTCGGTGATGCGCAGCACCGTGATCTCGTCGCGATAGCCGCGCTTGCGGCGCGAATTCTTGCGGCGGCGCTTCTTGAACGCGATGACCTTGGGGCCGCGCTTGTGCTGCAGCACTTCGGCCGCAACGGAAGCACCGGCCACCGTCGGCGTGCCGAGCACCGGCGAGTCACCGCCGACCAGCAAGACTTCACCAAGCTGCACGATCGTTCCGACATCGCCGGCGATCTTGCCAATCTCGAGCACATCATCCGGAACGACGCGGTATTGCCGGCCGCCGGTTTTGATGACTGCGAACATCGTTTTATTCCTTCGTGTTCGATCCCGGCCTCGGACGGATCCGGGCCGGCTTTTTCTTCAGTCGTTATGGGTTCAATTTTCGCGCGGGCCGGGGAGCGATCCCCTGAATTTCGCGCAAAAACAAACAGCGCGAGAAGAACCCGCGCCGGATTGGCCGGACTTATAGCCGGTGGAGGCCCTGAGTCAAGGAAAAGCGGGGCAAAAATGGGCCAAATCTGCCGGATTCGAGGTAAAAATGACGAATAGCGAGTGGCGAATGGAAGGCTCTATTCGCCACTCGCCACTCGCCACTCGCCATTCGCTACTCGCTCCCATGAAACCATCGGGTTCCCGCGCCGTTGTCGAAGCGACCGACCACGGGCAAGGGCAAAATGGCTGAAGAGATCATAGCGGCCACCGGCATCGCCCGCCACGGCGCCACCCGGGCATCGCCTGCCCCGGCGTCATCGGCGAGGACGGTTCGATCGAGAAGGGCGCGCAGAACCTGCCGGGCAACTGGGAGAGCAGCAAATTCAACTTGCCGGTGAGCCTGGTCGAGCGATTCCGGCGATCGGCGATCACGACACCGCGGTCCTGATGCACAATGACGGCGTGGCCCAGGGCCTCTCGGAAGTTCCGTTCATCCAGAACGTCGGGCGCTGGGGTGTGCTCACCATCGGCACCGGATTGGGCAATGCGCGCTTCACCAACCGGCGCAAGGACAAGGACGACAGGAAAGAGAAGGGCAAGGATTGAGCGGAAGAAGCGGGAGCCGGGCCCGGTAACCTTGACCGGTTACGTTAAAACCGGGTTCGCGTTGCCGTTCGCGCGCGGATCGCTACCGTCGAATTGTCGCTCAGCCTGGCCAGCGAAGCCGCACTTCCGGCCAGAATTTCAATGCGGCGACACGGGACCGCCAGGGTTTTGTCGCGTCTGGCGGTCCCACCCTTGCGGTGCGCAGCCTTGAACCCCGGGACCGGCATTTTCCCGCCGTCAGCGCCTTGTCTGCCCCGCCGTCCTCGCCTAGAACTCGCCCCGACCGCGGGTCCGATGAATCACCCGAAAATGGCGCCTGGAGAGGTGGCAGAGTGGTCGAATGCACCGCACTCGAAATGCGGCATAGGTGCAAGCCTATCGGGGGTTCGAATCCCTCCCTCTCCGCCATCGCTCAAAAGGCTATTTCTCAGTGTTTTCTGACATCAGCTGTTCGGCAGTCCATATTCTCGCCCTTGGGGCGTCGCGCCAAGCCACGTCATCGCGAACTGACGGCGGCGTTTGAACGGGAGGTGGCCAAACACAGATAAGCGCGCCAATCAACGCCGACGCGCAGAGAGCTGAAATAGAACAATGCCGAGTGCGATCATGATGGCCGCCGTCCCGAAGCCATCAGGCAATCGCTCGTCGAAGATAGCGACCGCAATGAATGTACCGGAAATGGCCGCCACCGACCCGATCTGGCTCAGATAGGTTGGCCCTGCTATCTGCTGAAGGCGCAGGACGGCCACATATTGGATCGTGAACGAGAGGGTCGCGAGCGCCGTGATCGCCGTGACCGCCGGCATGGTCCATAGGGAACGCACCGCGCCTCCCTCGATCCAGATCGCAAAGGGAAAGGTGGCGAGAGCCCCGCACAGCAGTATTGAACCGGCCAGCAGCAACGGCGTTGCGCCGTGCGGCCAGTACCGGGAGCGGAAGATGTTTCCAATGGCCAGAACGACCGGCATCATGCAGGCGACAAGAATCGCCAGCCGATCGACGGGAACGATCTCCCCGCCCTTGGCCCGTGCCAGCAACAGGCCGCCAGCAAGGCTCAGCGCAACGCCGGACAACCGGAATCCGCTGTGGCGTTCCATCCGGAGAGCGAGTGACATCAGGTAGGTCAGGAGGGTCGGGAAGGCCATGGCCAACGCGATGAAGGCAGCCCCGACATGTCCCACGGCGAGATAGCCGAGTGCCATGCCCAAGGCCAGCAGGGCCCCGGCCGCGATGCTGTAGGGAAGGACGCCCACCAGTTTTCGCCGCAGATCGCCGCCGCGCGCCGCCAAGAGGATGAGGACCAGCCCTGAAGCGCTCAACGAGACCGTAAGATACCAAAGCATCGCCGCACCGCTTGCGGCAGCCTGTTTGGACAGGATGACGTTGAACGCAAGCAGTGTCCCGACGAAGACCAGAAGGGCGGGAGCCTGCCTGGATTTGCCAGACAACGATATGGCTGTTTGGTTCTGCGAAATGGTCATTGCGTCTCGCCTTCCTTCTGTAATGGCACCGGTGACGGCTCGTCTCTGCACCCGGTTCATTCGTGCCGTGATTGTTCTTGACCTACAATACGTACGTACGTATTGTAAAGACATGCCGAAGCCATCCTTGAAAAACGAGATCATCGCCGCCGGATTGCGGGTCATGTTCCGCAAGGGCTACGAGGGCGCGAGCGTGCGCGACGTCGTGGCCGAGGCCGGGGCGCCGCAAGGCTCATTCACCAATCATTTCCGCTCGAAGGAGGCGTTCGCGGAGGCGGTTCTCAATCACTATTTCGACCGCACGCGCGGGCTTGTGATGGCTGCCCTGGGCGATTCCTCGCTGACGCCGCGCGACCGGCTTCGCCGTTACCTCGATGTCATCACGGATCGTCTGGCCGCCGACAACTATATGCGCGGCTGTCTGATCGGCGATTTCAGCATCGAAGTCTCGCAGGCAAGCGATGCGCTTCGGCAGCAGCTCGCGGAAATCTATCGGGAATGGCTCGTCCCTTTCGCGGATTGTATTGCCGAAGGGCAGCGATCGGGGGAGATTGACGACCGGTTTTCTCCGCAGGATTTGGCGGAATTTCTGCTCACCTCCTGGGAAGGAGCGATCCTGCGAATGAAGGTCGAGCGCGATCCCGAGCCGCTAGAGCGCTTCAAGCGCATTGCATTCGCGACGGTGTTTTCAAGTGCTGAAAGGACGGTCACGAAGTGATTAACCTGATCGGATGCTCGCGCGGGCAGGTCGCTCGCCTCGCCACGCCAATCCGCTGTGACGTCAAGTAGAGTTCGAACTGCTGACCAGGGTATGCTGCTTGCGACAGCGGCAATGCGTGCTGCCGTTTGAGCGCGAACGATACCAGTTTACGCCATCGGCTCCACGAGACTGGTGCGGATCGAGTTCGATGATGTTGCGCCGATTTCAAGCAATGTGAAGAACGCGCATCGTTGACTTATTGTGCGCGCTCCGAAATGGAAAGTATCCATTTTAGGAATTGCGAACATTTCTTTCGCCTGAACTCGAACCGACTGCAATCTCAACGCGACAGATTCGATCGGGCGTTCTTGCTACGTCGTAACGCTGATCTACGGACCGGTCTACGAAGTTGTTGAGTCCGATGAGTCGGTTGTGATTCCGTGAATGTAGTTGGTTTTCATGGGAGTGCGCCGATGTGGCAGCCCAAGCACCGTGTTGCCGTATCGCATGGTTGGGGCTTTTCGTCGAATATCATGAGAACTTTTTGAATAGTGAGAAGGGCCCGCTCGGTGCAAAAAACTGTGTTTTCATCCAACGACCTGCCGGATCATCTTGGCGAGAAGGCCAGGTTTGACCTTTGGCAGGACATCCATGTCGCGGAGATATGGTCGGTCGAATACGGCGTGTCTGAAAAGCTGCCTTTCGAAGCTGATATCGAAGCCACGGCTCTCGGGCCATTGGTTCTTGGCCACATGGCCGGAACGATCAAGCACGCGACTAGGAAATCGAGCAATATCGCCGACGATGGCAATGATAGTTATCTCCTGCTGATCAACAAGGCCGACACTCTGCTGACGGGGCTACAAGTTGGCCGCGAATACGCCGTCGGCCAGGGAGAAGCGGCCCTGGTCACTGCGTCGGAATCGCTAAAGATGCTCGGTGCCGACAAGAATGTCTGGATGAACGTGGTGATCCCACGAGATGTCCTTACGCGTGCATTCCCACAGATCGATACCAGACTGGCGTTGAAGATCGGCGTCGAAAACGAAGCTCTCGATCTTCTCAAGCGCTATTGTCAACTTCTTGAAACCGGCTGCCCTCTCACGGCGTCCGATCTCGTAACACATGCAACAACAACGATCGTCGATCTAATCGGCCTCGCGACCGGCGCGAAAGGCGAGATGGCCGAGTTGGCGGGCTTGCGCGGCCTGAGAGCAGCCAGGTTGCAGGCGGTTCTGACCAAGATCGCAGACAATTTCACCGTCCATGACATCTCTGCACAGGACATCGCGCAGGAACTCAAGCTATCGGGACGCTATGTCCATGATCTCTTGCAGGAGACCGGTGTGAGTTTCTCCGAGCGCATTCTCGAATTGCGCCTGCAGCAAACTTACAAGATGCTGTCGGAACCCCGTTGCGATGGGATGCGGATCAGCGAAATTGCCATGATGTGCGGCTTCAACGACGTGGCGTATTTCAATCGCTGCTTTCGCCGCCGCTTTGGCTGCACACCAACGAGTGCGAGATAGGCGTCGGCCAAAAAGGTACTCAATTCCAAAAAAGTATTGATGGGCCGCCTTTGCCCCACGGAAGGAGGCAGGCAGTCGCATCTCCCCGGGACTGAACATCTAGCAGATATGGCGCCGGTGTCCCTGCGATGATGGTGGCGCGGTTGCGCGGCCACCTCCGTAAGTTGACTGCATAGTGTCCTGACGAACGTGTTGCCTTACGGGTACATCGCCTGGGAAAGCACTGCGTCTCTCTCCAGGACAATTCCAGAGCATTCCAGCCCAAGACGGCAGCGGTGGGACAATGCGACATACGGCGCAAGTGTCGCCGTATGTCGCATGGGATGGGTTTATGTCGTCGAAGATCATAGGAAATTACCTGGCGAACTCCAGCCATCTGGCGTTGGCGATCGGTTCCGCCGCGCTCGTCGGTGTTGCCTTGTCCGCTCCCGCTGCGGCGACCGATTGGACGGGAGCCACGTCCACGGACTGGTTCACTGCCGGAAACTGGGACACCGGCGTCGTCCCGACATCGGGCAACGATGCTCTTATCAACACGACGGCGCCAAATCCAACGGCAGTGAACGGGGCGAATGCGGTCGCCAAGGTCGTATCGGTCGGCGTGACCGGCTCCGGCATGCTGACGATTTCGAACGGCGGTACCCTGAATAGCAACCTGGCCTTGGTGGGTAACATGGTCGGATCGACCGGCACCGCGACGGTCACCGGCGCGGGCTCGGCCTGGGCGGCCCAAGGCATGGCTGTCGGTTACCATGGTGCGGGCACGCTGACGGTTTCGAATGGCGGCGCGGTCACCACCTCCGTCTGGGAGGTCTCTATAGGGGACTCTGCAGGTTCTACAGGCGCGGTGACAGTCGACGGCGCGGGCTCGACCTTGACCGGCAGCGATGTTGTTGTCGGCAACCATGGTGCGGGCACGCTGATGATTTCGAACGGCGGCGCGGTCGCCGCCACCACCTGGACTAGCCGCTTGGGGAACTCTGCTGGCTCGACCGGCACGGCGACGGTCACCGGCGTGGGCTCGACCTGGACCAACGGCAGCAACCTATATATCGGCGTTGCCGGCACCGGCGCGCTGACGATTGCGAATGGCGGCGCGGTATCGGCTGGTGGCATCGTCACCCTTGCCTTCCAGGCGAGTTCCGTCGGCACGCTCAACATCGGCGGCGCAGCCGGCGCGGCGGCGGTGGCGGCCGGCACGCTCAACGCTGCGACCGTCCAGTTCGGCGCCGGCGCCGGCGCGATCAATTTCAACCACACGAGCACCAGCTATGCCTTCGCCTCGGCGATCAGCGGTCTCGGCACAATCAACCAGGTCGCCGGCACGACGATCCTGACCGCCGATTCGAGCGGCTTCACCGGCGCAACCAATGTGAGCGGCGGCCGGCTGGCCGTGAACGGCTCGCTGGCCAACTCGATTGTGACGGCGTCGGGCGGCGGCATGTTGGGCGGCAATGGCATCGTCGGGGGCATCGTTGCCAATGCCGGCGGCATCATCGGGCCGGGCAATTCCATCGGTACGCTGAACGTCAACGGCAACGTCGCCTTCGCAGCCGGTTCGACCTATCAGGTCGAGGTGAACGCGATGGGGCAGTCCGACAAGATCGCCGCATCGGGAACCGCGACGCTGAACGGCGGCACGGTGTCAGTGCTCATCGCACCCGGCGCCTTCACTCTCGGCGGCCAATACACCATCCTGACGGCAGCCGGCGGCATCAATGGCGCCTTTGCCGGCGCGAGCGCGGCGACCGCGACGCCCTTTCTGGCCTTGGGCCTGACCTACGATCCCAACAACGTCTATCTCGGTATCAGCCGCAGCAATGTCACCTTCGCCTCGGCGGGATTGACCCCGAACCAGATCGCCACCGGTGGCGGCGCGGACAGCCTTGCGCTTGGCAGTTCGCTGGTCGGTGCCCTGGCGTATCTCGATCTGACGCAGGCCCGCGGGGCCTTCGACCAGCTCTCCGGCGAGGTGCATGCCTCGGCCAAGGGAGTGATGGTTGAGGATAGCCGGTTCCTGCGCGAAGCCGCCATGGATCGCCTGCGCGCGGCCTTTGATGGCGTCGGCGCGGTCTCGATGCCGGTCATGGCCTATGCCGATGGCGAGCCCATGCTTGCGTCCGCCACCACCGACCGCTTCGCGGTCTGGGGCCGCGGCTTCGGTTCCTGGGGTCAGTGGAACGGCGACGGCAACGCCGCCACCATCAAGCGCGATATCGGCGGCTTCTTCATCGGCGCCGACGGTCTCTTCGCCGACACATGGCGCGTCGGTGCTGTCAGCGGCTACAGCCGATCGAACTTCCGCGTCGCCGATCGCAACTCCTCCGGCTCCAGCGACAACTATCATGCTGGCCTTTATGGCGGCACGCAGTGGGGCGATCTCGCCTTCCGCTCCGGCCTCGCCTACACGCGGCACGATATCTCGACCGGTCGCTCCGTTGCTTTCCCGGGCTTCGCCGACACGCTCAAGGGCGATTACAGCGCCGGCACCACCCAGACCTTCGGCGAACTCGGCTACCGCATCAAGGCTGGGCAGACTCCTCTCGGCAATCTCGCCTTCGAGCCCTTCGCCAATCTCGCCTATGTCAACCTTTCGACCAATGGGTTCACCGAGAAGGGCGGAGCCGCGGCGCTCACCAGCCAGGGCGACAATACCGGCGTCACCTTCACCACGCTCGGCCTTCGGGCCTCGACGGGCTTAACCCTCGGCAATGGTGAGAACATGACCGCGCGCGGCATGCTCGGCTGGCGCCACGCCTTCGGTGACACCACACCGGTCTCGACCGTGGCCTTCACGGGCGGATCGCCCTTCAGCATCGCTGGCGTGCCGGTCGCCAGGGACGGCGCCGTCGTCGACCTGGGTCTCGATCTCAACCTCACCCGGAACGCCACACTCGGCCTCACCTATGGCGGCCAGTTCGGCTCCGGTGTCACCGACCAGACCGTGCGCGGCAACTTCGCCGTGAGGTTCTGAGGTGATCATGAATCAAGATATCATCGCTCAAGTCTTATCAAACGGCTGATACCAAAACCGAACTGAAAACTTCAGACATAGCGCGAAAGGCACGAGCATTTGCTCTCTTGATTTCCTGCGTCGCGACAGATCAAGGCGCGAGCGCGAAGAAACCAGGCGATTAGGCATATCTACTGTCGCGGTTTGGGTAACGCGCAGCCCCTCATGGAGTTGGACGTCAGTTTTCCGTTTCGTCCTCGTGGTCCTCAATCACACCAAACTCCACGACCGGCGTGATCCAATAGACGAGTCTCGTTCCCGCAAAGGCCGTCTTGAGCCGGGCGAGCAATCGCGCGGCGTCCTGCCGTTCCAGAATGGTCCGCACCAGCACCTCGTCGGCGTGACCTTTGACCTGCTCGGTCGTCGAATGCAGCTGTACCGTCGGGCCGTGACCGGCGCCGTCGGAGGCCGTGAATCCGGATACCAGGTCGCGCTGCTCGCTGAGATAATCGAACAGCTCCTCGCGAAGCGTGCGAGCGGCGATCAGTGTCAGGCAAACAGGCTCAGTCGTCATTTGGTCCCCTTCGCGACGCTGCCGAAGCGGCGATAAAGGATCGGCAGAAGGATCAGCGTCAACAGCGTCGACGACAGCAACCCGCCGATTACCACGATCGCCAGCGGCTTCTGGATTTCCGATCCGGGGCCGGAAGCGAACAGCAGCGGGATCAGTCCGAGCGCGGTAATGCTGGCGGTCATCAGCACCGGCCGAAGCCGGCGTTTGGCGCCCTCCACGACGATGCGATCCTCCGGGATGCCACGGGCGCGCAGCTGGTTGAAGTAGGAGACCAGCACCACGCCGTTCAACACGGCGATGCCGAGCAGCGCGATGAATCCAACTGAGGCCGGAACCGACAGGTACTCGCCCGTCAACACCAGCGCAAAGACCCCGCCGATCAGAGCGAAGGGGATATTCACCAGGACCATCAGCGCCTGGCGGATCGATCCGAACGTGGTGAAGAGCAGAACGAAGATGAGTCCAATGGCAACCGGCACCACGACCGACAAACGCGCAGCGGCGCGTTGCTGGTTTTCGAACTGGCCGCCCCAGGTCAGCCGATAGCCCTGCGGCAGCGCCAGTTCTGCCGCCACCT
The DNA here is from genome assembly GCF_018736085.1 of Bradyrhizobium sediminis. Classification (NCBI taxonomy): domain Bacteria; kingdom Pseudomonadati; phylum Pseudomonadota; class Alphaproteobacteria; order Hyphomicrobiales; family Nitrobacteraceae; genus Bradyrhizobium; species Bradyrhizobium sediminis. The sequence continues at coordinate 445,037 of NZ_CP076134.1, forward strand.
TCTGCTGTGCAGCCTCGACGAAGCCGACCATGTCGCGCCCTCGGACATTGGTCCGAACCACGCTCATTCGGGCGCCGTCCTCGCGGTCTATCTTGACGGGACCGTCGACCCGATGAATGCGGGCAACCTGGGAGAGCGCCACGTGCTGCCCCGACGCCAACGTCAGGGGCAGATTGGCCAGCAAGGTAGGCGCCTCGCGGGTCTTCTCGCTGCCGCGAACCAGGATCGGGGTGCGGCGTCCGTCTTCCAGCGCCGTGCCGATGGTCCGGCCCTCGATCTGGGTGCGCAGCGAGGCGGCAATCGCATCCACCGCCAGACCGAGACGGCCCGCCTCCAGCCGATTCACCGCGACCGTATAATACTGCGCGCCTTCGTTGAGCGTGGTGTATACGTCCTCGGCGCCATCGATGCCGGACAGGATCGCGGACAGTTTGCTTGCGATCTCGTTGAGCCTGGCGATGTCAGGACCGAAGATCTTGATTGCGACGTCGCCGCGCACGCCGCTGATCATCTCCTGGACACGCATGTCGATCGGTTGCGTGAAGCCGAGTGACAGTCCCGGAAAGTCATTGAGCACCTCGCGAAGCTGCCGAATGAGAGCGGGCTTGTCGGCGGTCTTTCTTTCCTCCTGCGGTTTCAGGACCAGAAACGTGTCGGTCTGATTGAGCCCCATCGGGTCGAGGCCGAGTTCGTCCGATCCGGTTCGGGCGATGATTCCCGCGACGTCGGGTACCCTTGCGAGAATCGCGGCCTGAAGCCTTGCGTTGATCGCATTGGCTTGATCGAGATTGACGGACGGAATGGCTTCGACACTGACGATGATGTCGCCTTCGTCCATGGTCGGCATGAAGGTCTTGCCGAGCTGGGTGTAGGCAAAGCCCGCCGCAACGAGGGCCGCCACTGCCGCGGCCATCACCTTGCGCTCATTGGCCAGTGCCCAGCCAAGCGCGGGCGCATAGCCGCGTGAGGCCAGGCGGATCAGCCAGGGTTCCCGGTGCGGAGCCGCCTTGAGAAGAAACGAGGTCGCTACCGGAATGACCGTGAGCGCCAGCAACAGCGAGCCGGCCAGCGCAAAGATGATGGCGAGCGCCACGGGGATGAACAGCTTTCCCTCGAGGCCCTGCAGCGCAAGCAGCGGCACAAAGACAATGATGATGATGAGCACGCCGGTTGAAACCGGCTCCAGCACCTCGCAGACCGACCGGAACACGATATGGACGAGCGGCGTCGTCTTTCCGTCCGGATCCTTGCTGAGATTTCCAACGATGTTTTCGACCACCACCACCAGCGCGTCGATCAGCATGCCGATGGCGATCGCGAGGCCGCCCAGGCTCATCAGGTTGGCCGACATGCCGACCGCGCGCATGACGATCAGTGCGATCATGATCGCAAGCGGCAGGCTGAGCGCGATCACCAGCGAGGCCCGCCAGTTGCCGAGAAACAGCAACAGCAGGACGATGACCAGAACCGTGGCTTCGCCCAATGCCCGGACCACGGTTCCGACGGCGCGGCCGACCAGCCGGCTGCGGTCGTAAAACACGTTGATGGAAACGCTCTTCGGCAGCGAAGGCTGCAGTTCCTGCAGGCGCTGGCGGACGTCGCGCACGAGCTGGCCGGCATTGGCGCCGCGCAAGCCGAGCACGAGTCCTTCGACCGTTTCGCCGCGGCCGTCAATCGTGACGGCGCCATAGCGCGTCAGCGAGCCCACCTGGACGCGGGCTATATCGTTGACCCGGATTGGAACGCCGTCCCTGGTGTCGACCACGATCGCCTTGATGTCATCGATCGAGCGGATGCTGCCCTCGATGCGGACGAGTGCGCTGTCTTCGCCCTGGTTGACGCGGCCGGCGCCGTCATTGCGGCTGTTGGTCTCGATCGCTCGCCGGAACAGGTCATACGAAATGCCGCGTGCCGCGAGGGCATCGCTGATCGGGACGATCTCGAAGGCGCGGACATGACCGCCGAGCGAGTTGACGTCGGCGACCCCCGGAACGGTTCGCAGCGCCGGGCGGATCACCCAATCGAGCAGGCTTCGCCGCTCCGCCAGCGAGAGATCGGGACTGTCGATCGTAAACATGAACATTTCGCCGAGCGGGCTTGTGATCGGAGCAAGCCCGCCGGTCACGCCATCCGGAAGATCGCGCGCGATATTGGACAGGCGTTCCGAGACCTGGTTGCGCGCCCAGTAGATGTCGGTGCCGTCTTCGAAATCGACGGTGATGTCGGCGAGCGCGTACTTTGTCGTCGAGCGAAGGATCTTCTTGTTGGGCAATCCCAGCAATTCAAGCTCGATCGGAACCGTGATCCGCTGTTCGACCTCCTCCGGCGTGAGGCCCGGCGCTTTCATGATGATTTTCACCTGCACGGGTGAGACGTCGGGAAACGCGTCGATCGGCAGACCAGGCAGAACGACGAAGCCCGCGCCGATCAGCAGCAGGACGCTCAAGCCGACGAACATGCGCTGCGAAAGCGCGAATGCGACCAAGCGCGCGAGCATCACTCGCCGGCTCCGAGCCGCAGCAAGATCCCCCGCAAGGCAGAGATGCCGCTGACGGCCACTTCATCCTTGTCCGTGATCGCGCCCGCGACCACGACATGGTCCTGATCCTCGGCCAGCAGCGTCACGGGAACCAGACGAAATCCATCCTCGGTCGCAACGAAGACCGATGTCGCTTCCCCGCGCCGGACCAGCGCGCTGTAGGGGATTTCCCAGGCACTTTCGCCGGCGGAAAGAAAGCCGATCCGTGCCGCGGCGGTCTGCCCGGGGCGCAGCTCACCGGTATTCGGCACTTCCGCCCGCACCAGAATGGTTTGGGTCGCAGCGTCAGTCGTCTCCGAAACCAGTATGACCTGGCCCGGGGTGGCGTAGCCGTCGATTTCCACCCGCGCGCCCGGCCGGATGGCGCGGACGCTCGATGCCGGAATCGCAATTTCGGCCCACAATGCCGACAATCGTGCGAGCTTGACCAGCGGTGCCGATTGCTCCACCCGCTGGCCCGGGGAGACCACGATTTCAACCACCGTTGCCGGCTGCGGTGCCGCCACAGAAAGTGTCGCCGTAATCGCAGTCTCGCCGGTCAGGCGCGAAATCGCCGCATCAGAGAGGCCGCTGAGCCGAAGCATTTGCCGTCGTTCCGCCACCGCAATGCTTGCCTGCCGGGCTTCGGTTTGGCTGGTTTCCAGAACGCGCAGCGGCACCGCCTTCGCTTCAAACAGTTCGGTGTTGCGTTTGAGCTGCTGGGCGGCAAGAACCTCCTGCGCAAAGGCATGCAGGTATTCCCGCTGCAGCGATACAAAGCCCGGACTCTCGAGCGTGACCAGCGGCTGGCCGGAGTTGACCCGGTCGCCTCGCGCCACCGAAAGATTGGTGACCATGCCGGCCTGGGGAGCGCTCACGACCCACAATTGGGGGGTGGGGATGACGATCTGGGCGGGATAGGGCAGCGTCTGATCGGTTCGGCTCGAGACCGGATGGGTGACGCGAACGCCCAGGGTTTGGGCCTGCGCGGGACTGAGCTTCACCGCGTCCTCGGCCATCAAAACGGATGGAAGGCCCATGAACGCGAGTGCGAGCATGGCTCGCGCCGGGCTCTGCCAAGAGCGCAGACACAAGCTCGCCTGGCGGAGATGCATCATCAGTTCCATGTATTGGCGATCGAGCGAAATCGGGCTTTCGTCGGGAGGTGGCTTATTCCGGTCCGCCCCTGCAGCCGTTGATTTGTGTCAATCAAGTCGGCCAGTTGTGGGCCGTGCGAACTACTATGTCCATGAGGGCTGACAGGATGCTGTTGAACCATGTCAGCTGATTGTCAGCTATGTCTTTTTCCGATTCGACTGGGCCGGTCTGTTGGCTTCCCGGCCGCGGCGTTCACCGTGATCCGCCGCCGGTCCGCCTGCGCTTGGCGGGTGCCGCCGCCGCCCGCTTTCTTGCCGGTTTCGCGGCAAGCCCCTCGGTGAGCCGGAGCGCGAATTCTTTGGCGATGGCTTCCGCCGACAGTTCACCGCCGGGCTGGAACCAGTGGCCGATCCAGTTCAGGGATCCCGCGATCATGAAAGCGGTCATCTTGGGGTCGCACGGCTTGATCGAGCCGTCCGCCATTCCTTCCGCGATGTACTTGCGGAACGTCCGGTCGATGCCTCGCTTGGCGGCGCGGACGACCCGGCTGTTCTTCTCGCTGAGATCGCGCGGGTCGAACCGCACCAGGCTGGCGCCGTAGTCGGTCGCCATGTTCTCGGCATAGGCGCGCACCAGTCTGCGAAGCTTGACGAGACCGTTGTCGCCGCTGGCATTGATCTCGGCGATGAAGTCGTCGACCTGCTCCTGCCCGATCGCCCAGCATTCGAACAGGATCTCTTCCTTGCTGCGAAAGTAGTTGTAGAGCGCGGGCTTGGTGATGTTCAGCCGCTCGGCCACCTCGTTCAGGGTCGCGCGATGATAGCCCTGCTCGAGAAACAGCTGCACCGCGGTCCGCAGCACGGCATCGCGCTTCTCGTCGCGGGCGCGGCGGCGGCTCTCGAACGGCATCCAGGGCGAAGAATCGGAAGGCAGGTCCCGCGCGTCCATATCGATTTCCGGCCGCCTCGCGTTGACTCGATCGTATCCGACGTATATTACCCACGGGTAATAAAAAGTCCAACGGGTAATTTACGGAGGGTCCGATGTCATCTCGCGCCTATGTTGCCGGTGTCGGCATGATCCCGTTCGTCAAGCCCGGCGCCAACGAGCCGTATCATGTGATGGGCGCCGAGGCGGCCAGGCTCGCGCTCGGCGATGCCGGCCTCGACTACGGCCAGATCCAGCAGGCCTATGTCGGCTACGTCTACGGCGATTCCACCTGCGGGCAGCGCGCGCTGTACCCGGTGGGGATGACCGGCATCCCGATCGTCAACGTCAACAACAATTGCTCGACCGGCTCGACCGCGCTGTTCCTCGCGCGTCAGGCCATCGAATCGGGTGCCGCCGATTGCGTGCTGGCGCTCGGGTTCGAGCAGATGAAGCCCGGTGCGTTGGGTGCGGTGTTCACCGACCGGCCGAGCGCGTTCGACGATTTCGACTCCGCTGCGGACAAGCTGGTCGACGCCCCCGGCGTCCCGCTGGCGCTGCGCTATTTCGGCGGCGCCGGCCTCAGCCACATGAACAAGTACGGCACGCCGCTGGAGTCCTTCGCCAAGGTCCGCGCCAAGGCGAGCCGTCACGCCAAAAACAATCCGCTGGCGCTGTTCCGCAAGGAAGTCACCGCCGACGACGTGATGAAGGATCAGGTGATCTGGCCGGGCGTGATGACGCGGCTGATGGCCTGTCCGCCGACCTGCGGCGGCGCGGCCGCTATTCTGGTGTCGGAGAAATTCGCCAGCCAGCATGGCCTGCGCAAGGACGTCCGGATCGCCGCGCAGGCGATGACCACCGACACGCCGTCGACCTTCGGCGCAAGCGACATGATGCAGGTCGTCGGCTTCGACATGGCGCGCGACGCCGCCAGCAAGGTGTATGAAGCCGCGGGCATCGGCCCTGGGGATCTCGACGTGGTCGAGTTGCACGATTGCTTCGCCCAGAACGAGTTGATCACCTACGAAGCCCTGGGTCTCTGTCCCGAGGGCGGCGCGGCGCAATTCATCGATGATGGCGACAATACCTATGGCGGCAGAATCGTCACCAATCCTTCCGGCGGCCTGCTGTCGAAGGGCCATCCGCTCGGCGCGACCGGACTGGCGCAATGCTACGAGCTGACGCGTCAATTGCGCGGAACGGCCGCGGCCACCCAGGTCGACGGCGCGCGGTTGGGATTGCAGCACAATCTCGGCCTTGGCGGTGCTTGCGTAGTGACTTTGTACGAGCGCGCGTGAGGCAGCAGACATGGTCGATCAATCCGCCGTCGGGCGCAACTTCACGCCGGTCGTCGCGCGCGTCGAGCCCGGACGCCTGCGCTATTTCCTCAACACGCTCGGCGAGCGCAATCCGGTCTACCGCGATGAGGCGGCCGCGCACGCCGCGGGCTATTCCGCGATTCCGGTGCCGCCGACCTATCTGTTCTGCCTCGAACTGATGGATAACGAGCGCCCGTTCGAGTTCCTGACCGACCTGAACATCGATCTGGCCCGCGTGCTGCACGGCGAGCAGCGCTTCACCTATCACGCCCCCGTGGTGGTCGGCGACACCCTGACCTTCAAGTCGTGTGTCACCGACGTTGCCGACAAGAAGGGCGGCGCGATGACGATGGTGGTCGTCGAGACCGAGGTCACCAATCAGCACGGCGTTCGCGTCGCCGATACCGCGCGCACCATTGTGGTGCGGAACCAGGGGGCATCATGAGCGAAACGGCAACCAACGCTCCTGATGTCGGCGAGCGGATCGTGCACAAGACCTTCCCGCCGATCTCGCGTCACACGCTGGCACTCTATTGCGGCGCCTCGGGCGACCACAATCCGATCCATGTCGACATCGATTTCGCCAAGGCCGCGGGTTTCCCGGACGTATTTTCGCACGGCATGCTGGTCATGGCCTATCTTGGCCAGGCGCTGACCGATGCGGTTGCCCCGGATCGCATTCGTTCCTTCTCGACGCGCTTTGCGGCGATCACGCAGCTCGGCGCACGCCTGACCTGCGAGGGCCGCGTCACCGAATTGTTCGAGGACAAGGGCGAAAAGCGAGCCAGGCTCGCTTTGACCACCAAGGACGACAGCGGCGAGATCAAGCTCGCCGGCGAAGCCATCATCGCGCTTTGATCAAGGAAACCAAATGCCGAAACTCAAGGGGAAAGTCGCGCTCGTCACCGGATCGGGACGCGGCATCGGCCGCGCCATCGCCCTGAAGCTCGCGAGCGAGGGCGCCAAGGTCGTGGTCAACGATCTCGATGCGGCGCCCGGCGACGCCGTTGCCGCTGAAATCAAGGCGGCCGGCGGCGAGGCGATCGCGGTCAATGGCAGCGTGTCCGAGGCCGGCTTTGCCGATCGTTTCGTCAACGCGGCCATGGAGACCTTCGGCGGCCTCGACATCATCGTCAACAACGCCGGCTACACCTGGGATTCGACGATCCAGAAGATGACCGACGAGCAGTTCCAGGCCATGCTCGATGTGCATCTGGTCGCGCCCTTCCGCATTCTGCGAGCCGCGTCCGAACCGATCCGGATCATGGCCAAGAAGGAGGCCGAAGCCGGCCGCGAGGTCTTCCGCAAGGTTGTCAACATCTCGTCGATTGCGGGGCTCTACGGCAATGCCGGGCAGGCGAGCTACTCTTCGGCCAAGGCATCGCTGATCGGGTTGACGCGCACGATGTGCAAGGATGGGGACGCTACAAGGTCAACGTCAATTGCGTGGCCTTCGGCCTGATCAATACCCGCCTGACCCAGCCGATCGAGGTCCAACAGAAGACCATCGATGTCGCCGGGCGCGACATCAAGGTCGGCGTCCAGCCGCAAATGCTCGACGCCATGTCGCGGATGATTCCGCTCGGCCGCGGCGGCACGCCGGAAGAAGCCGCCGACGCCGTCTACCTCTTTTGCAGCCCGGAATCGAACTACATCAGCGGCCAGGTGGTGGTCGCCGGCGGCGGCCTCCTGATTTGAGGCGCGGGCATTTCGAAGCGGGAAGCTCTGGTCCCGTTGCAGATATTGGCGTTACATGCGGTTGCCGTTGCGCAACGCGTTGTTGCAACCATTCTCTCGTGTGAGGCGATACCGAATGACCTACCGTTCGTCCTGGATGACCGAGGAGCTGGACGTCTTCCGCGACCAGTTCCGCAAATTCCTCGCCAAGGATCTGGCGCCGCACGCCGAGACATGGCGCAAGCAGAAGATGGTCGACCGCTCGGCCTGGCGGGCGCTCGGCGAGATGGGTGCCTTGCTGCCGAGCGTGCCGGAAGCCTATGGTGGCCTCGGCGCCGCCTTCGCCTATGACGCCGCCGTGATCGAGGACATCGAAAGCGTGGTGCCGGAAGTCACCACAGGGGTTTCGGTGCATAGCGGCATCGTGGCGCATTACATCCTGAATTATGGTTCCGAGGAACAGAAGCGCCGCTGGTTGCCGAAAATGGCAAGCGGCGAGTTCATCGGCGCCATCGCCATGACCGAGCCCGGAACCGGCTCCGATCTCCAGGGGGTGCGGACGACGGCGCGCAAGCAGGGCAATAACTACGTGATCAACGGCCAGAAGACCTTCATCACCAATGGCCAGGCCGCCGACCTGGTCATCGTGGTGGCGCGAACCGGCGGGCCGGGCGCCAAGGGCCTCTCCCTGATCGTCGTCGAGACCGCTGATAATGACGGCTTCAGGCGCGGGCGCAATCTCGACAAGATCGGTTTGAACGCTTCCGACACCTCCGAACTGTTTTTCGACAATGCGGTGGCGCCTCCCGAAAACCTTCTCGGCGGCGAGGAAGGCAGCGGCTTCGTTCAGTTGATGCAGCAATTGCCGCAGGAGCGGCTGTTGCTCGCCATCGGCGCCGTGGCTTCGATGGAGCGCGCGATCAAGCTGACGGCCGATTATACCAAAGAGCGCAAGGCGTTCGGTCAGCCGATCATCGAATTCCAGAACACTGCGTTCACGCTTGCCGAACGCAAGACCGAAGCCACGATCGCGCGGGTATTCGTCGACTGGTGCATCGAGCGGCTGATTGCCGGCGAACTCGATACCGTCACCGCGTCGATGGCGAAGTGGTGGTGCTCGCAAAAGCAGGTAGAAACCGCCGACGAATGCCTGCAGCTTCATGGCGGCTACGGCTACATGCAGGAATATCCGATATCGCGGATGTTTGTCGACGCTCGCATCCAGAAGATCTACGGCGGGACCAACGAGATTATGAAGCTCTTGATCGCGCGTTCCCTGTAGCGGGCATCGCGGTCCGCAAGCGGACAGCCAGACGGCGGCTGGCGGCGCCAGCGATTGACGAGGGAACGAGATAGCATGTCGATGGTTCTCACCGAACGGCGCGGTTCCGTCACGGTCCTGACGCTCAACAACCCCGCGCAGTACAACGCTCTCGCCGCCAGCCTGCTGGGCGATCTGGGCCAGGCGCTCGATGCGGCAATTGAAGATTCCGACGTGCGGGCGATCCTGCTGACCGGGACCGGCAAGGGCTTCTGTGCCGGGGCGCAATTGGGCGGCGGCAACACTTTCGCGGCGGGAGAGCAGATCGGCGCGAGCATGCGCGCGAGCATCAATCCCGTGATCGAGAAGATGCGCGCTTCATCCAAGCCGATCGTGGTCGCCGTGAACGGCGCTGCGGCGGGAGCGGGGGTCGGTATTGCGCTTGCGGGCGACATCGTGATCGCCGCGCGCTCGGCGCGCTTCATTCTGAGCTTCGTGCGGCTTGGCGCCGCGCTCGATGGCGGAACGTCCCTGTTCCTGCAAAGGTCGATCGGCGTCGCGCGAGCCCGCGCGCTGGCGCTGACGGGCCAGCCGCTCCCTGCCGAAAAGGCGGAGCAATGGGGCTTGATCTGGAAAATGGTGGAAGATGCCGACTTGCTGAACGAGGCCCTGGCGATCACGCAAGGGCTTGCCGACGGCCCGCCCGTCAGCATCGGCCTGATCAAGAGCCAGATCGACGCTGCCTGGAACGCGTCGCTGGCGTCCACGCTCGATGACGAGGCCTCCTCGCAGAGCCGTGCCTTCGTCACGGAGGACCTGCGTGAGGGGGCGGCGGCCTTTGTCGAGAAGCGTCCGGCGCGCTTTACCGGTCGGTAGCGGCGGCTGACGGGCGGCGCCGGCAGGCCGGAAAACCGCCGGAACCGCGCCGAATACCGTATCTGCATCCCTGTTAACCAGTGAAGTTTGTTGCGTTTTCGGCCTATTGCGCCTAAAAGCCCGGTCTCACCCGGAAAGATCAGGCGATGGCCCATAATTACGCGATCAACGACGACGTCCTCCACCAGTTGCAGGGGCCGCAGGGCCGCGCCAGCGTCAAGCCGCGCAGCGTCTACACCATCGTCACCTGCCTGCCGATCGAGGCCGACGGCCGCCCGCGCTACCGCATCAAGAGCAAGACCGAGAACGTCGAGCGCGTGGTGACCGAGGAACAGATCAGCCGGCTCGGCTGATCTGCCGCCTCTGCTTCGGCGCCTGACGAGGACGGAATTCGACCGCAGCCCCTTGCTGCGCCGATCGGTTCACTTCGTCACGAGCACCGGATGGATCAGGGCGGAGCGCGCGAATTTCTTGAGCCCCATGGGCTTGCCCAACAGATAGCCCTGGACCTGGTCGAAACCCATCTCGTTCGCCGCGACAAAATCGGCGCGGCTCTCGATTCCCTCGGCAACGACCCGGACGCCAAGACTCCTGGCGAGTTCAATGATGCTGCGGCATACCGTCTGCTTTAGCCGGTCGTTTGCGCAGCCCGTGACGAACTGCCGGTCAACCTTGAGTTCGGCGAAGGGAAAGGTTTCGATCCCCATCAGCGCCGGCCAGTCGGCTCCAACATCGTCGATCGAAATTGCAACGTTGTGAAGGCGCACTTCCCTCGCGACATCAATCAGCAGCTTCTGATTGAGGATGACCTCGGCGCTGTTGATCTCGATGAGCAGGCCACCGAACGCCGGATGAGCCGGCATCCTTCGACAGAGATCGCGCACGGCCTGGCGATCCATGAGAAAGGAGGCCGGCAGATTGATCGAGATATCCGTCGGATTGTGCTTTTCGAGCAGGTGGTGCCAATCCTCCATGGCGCGGTCGATCACGAATTCCGACAGGCGCAGCAGGTGCGGATCGTCGTCTTCCGGGATGAAATAGGCCGGTGGGACCACGCCCCAGGTCGGATGCCGCATTCGTACCAGCGCTTCGGCGCCGCAGCGCACGAGGGTGCGGGCATCGATCTTCGGCTGGTACCACAATTCGAGCCAGCCGGCGTGCAATGCTTCCGCCACGTGAACTGCCGGGCTCGGTACTGGATCCTCCGGCAGGAGCATGGCAATGCGTTCGCGCAACGTCTCGGCGGCGAACGGCGTGGTGATCGGCGGTAGCATCGCAAGGCCGTATTCCTCGCCGACCTGGCGTACCGCCTTGACGATGATCGACTCGCGGGCGCCGATGGCGAGAACCTTGCCGCTGAACTCTCGGCGGACAAGGATTTCGAGAAGTTTGCCGGCCTCGATTCCATCGACCGACACTCCGAGGATAATGATATCCGGAAGTTGAGTCGCGAGGATCTCTCCCAATTCGTCGGCCTTCGCGCATTCGCTGGTGACGAAGCCGAGATCTTCAAGGACGTCGGCAAGGAACGCGCGGAGGTGCTTCTTGCTGTCTGCAACACATGCACGAGGAGAGACTTTGCGGCGCCCAAAGGTTGCGTGAATTCCCTCCGGCTTGCCGCGGAACATCGGATCCGTCATCGCTAGTCTCCTCCTCCTGAAGCGGAAAGTTTCTTAGCGGCGTGCGTGGCTTCAAATATGGTGATCTTGCGCGCAGAATTGAATTATTCGAGTAACGTTAAACTGCGCAATGTGAGTAAAATTTGCGGAGGTTGCGTGCAAAGATTTCACGATTGCAGCGTGCCCGGATCGAGCAGGACGGGAACATCGGGCATGGCCGACGATCAGGAACCGGATCGGCGGCCCCCATTGAACGACGGCCATTGCTCTTATTAGCATTTTATCATGCTGGCCGGTTTCGCTTGCTATTTCGGGTGGTGTGGCGTAAACGGACGTCATTCGAACAATCGATTTGCTTGTTGATCGCGCCGAACCGGCTCTACTCCCCAAGACATCGCTGAAATCGGATCTAAGCTCGCGCGAAGGTCGTGCGGGCAGTTCGCGCTTTTGCGCATCTTGGAGAAGTAAAAATGGCTACCGGAACAGTTAAGTGGTTCAACGCGACCAAGGGCTTCGGCTTCATTCAGCCCGACGATGGCGGCAACGATGTGTTCGTGCACATCAGCGCCGTTGAGCGCGCCGGCATGGGCTCGCTCAACGAAGGCCAGAAGCTTTCGTTCGAGGCGACGGTCGACAGCAAGCGCGGCAAGACCAGCGCGGAAAACCTCCGCGCGATGTGACGCAGGCCGATTCGGGATTACCGCGGACGTACCGGGGTCCCAGATCGGTCGCGCTTGCAGCGACACGAGATCAGAGCCCGCCGGCTGAAACCGGCGGGCTTTTTCGTGCGCCAAATTGCGCGCGTTTGACTGGCGCCGCCCGGCGCGTTTGTTGGGCCAAATGTGAAGCATGTCACATGCGGCAGAGGGGTTCGGCGCTAATCACGGGCCGGCCGGGGACGCTCCCAGCATCGAGGACCGGGCAGATGAACACACGGCGGATGGCGTATTGGTGGCTGAGGTTCGTGGTCTCGGGACGCTTTCTCGAGAAGTTCCTGAACCTGCGTCGCGTCAAGAATTCATAAGGCGCCCTGTGGCCGGATCACGCCGCAGCCGCGCAACGTGCGCCTTGCGGAAGCGCCGATCGGACGCCGCCGTTGAGGCGCGCGGATTTTTCAGGCCGCGCGGACCAGCTTGCGGCAAAAGGCGGCTCCTTCGGCCAGCGCGTCGCGCCCCTTCCACGCCAGATAAGTCAGACGACCGGAAAGCGATTGGTGGCTGCGCAGGCTGCGCGATCCCAGCACGTGGCCGATCTTTTCGGGAAACCGGCTGATCTCCAGTGCAACGAGAGCGGCGATGGCGTCGATCAGCCTGTCGAGCCGTTGCCCCCATTCGGATTCGTCGAGCCGATCGATGCGGACCCGCAGGGCATATTCGGTGTCGTAGAACTCGGTCAGGATTTCCTTGGCGACGAGCACGCGGTTGTTCTTCAGGGCGACGCGCAGCGTCGTCCGCCTGTTGTCGAGCCGGTCCAGCACCATCGAGACCGTGATTGCGTAGGGCGTGGCGGCGATGTCGGAGGCGTTCTTGCTGGGCGCCGCTTTGGTGGCAAGGCGGATCAACTGCCAGGGAGTCTTCAGACGCTTGGCCACCAGCGTCAGGGCAAAGGGGAGAACCTCGGCGTTCTTCCTGGCGAACGCATCCAGCAGAGTCGCAATCTTGGCGACCTGTGCGTCGTCGAATTTGGCGATCCTGTCCGGCAGCCCCTCGTTGAACTTGGCAAGAGCTTCCTGCGCGCGTATCACGGCAAGCATCTTGACCAGATCGTCATAGGCCGAACGCGCGGTGGTGTAGGCCGCGAGCTTGGCGCGAGTCTGGGTGGCGGCATCCGGCGATCCGATCGTGTTCTCGAGAGACTTGACGACCTTGATCTGGAACGTGGCGGCCGCCTTGCGGGCGCCTCGCTGATTGTCGCTGGCGATCAGATCGTTGATCTCCTTGATGTAGTCGCGCGCCATCGTCGGCAGCAAATCCCGGCTGATCCACTCCCATGTCGGAGCCAGCGAACCGCGCGATATCCGTCCCGAATTGGCGTGCTCCGGATCGGCGTCGATCAACAGCGGCTCCAGCGGCGCGAAGAAATATCGCGAGGGATTGCTGACGCGGATTTGAGTCGATCCGTCCTTGCGGAACTCTGCGCGCAATTTCTCCAGCACCGGAGCTGCGCCGGGAATTTCAGCGCCGCAGATCTCCAGCCGTTCGAGTTCGGTCAGCAGGGTGCCGCGCGTCACCGGCGACAGACGCTGCAGAAATTCCTGGATCCGGTCGGCTAGTGCCATTGCCACATGATTTCGCGATTGGAGTCGGCGATCGGCCCGTCGCCCGCGGGCGGGACCGTGCCGTGCATAGAAGCATGAAAACAGTTGGCGGCAGATTAAGACGTTAAAGGACGGTCCCGTGAAACTACGGGGATATGCCCGGCGCCCAGGGGGGACTTCTACGACCCGTCGAAATACGGGGTTTCTGGCACAAGTCGCATATTTCTGGCGCTGGACGAATGGTTTGGCGGAAAATCGCTGCCGGCGGCGACTGACGGTTCGCTAAAATCCCCGTAGTCTTACTGAGTACAAAATTAACCCTCATACAGGACCGGCTCGTTAAACAAATTGTATGTCGCAGCAGGAAAACCGAATCGCCGATTCGCCCTTTTCGAAGTGGACGGAGGGCGACACGCCGGCCGGCAGCGACGAACTCGAGATGATCCGGCTGTCGGCCGCGCGATCCAAGGCGATGGACGAAGCGGGGGCTGCAATCGCGCGCCAGCTCAACGGGCCGCTGACCGCGCTGCTGCTCTACATGGGCGAAATCAAGCAGCACAGCCACCAGCTTTCGCAGACCGACGGCAATCGGGTTTACCTGCAGAAAGTGGTGGAGAATGCGCTTCAGCAAACCGAGCGCGTCTGCGCCATGATAAAGCAAATTGCCGGAACGACTGAGGAAACCGTCACCGCGCCGGGCCGCGCGGCCGGGTGGGAGGCGCGAACCGGCCGCTCCAATGAGCGCGCACCGGGCGTCATGTTTGCGTCGGAGCCAGGTCAGAAACCCCTGACCAGGCGGGAGCGTGAGGTTCTGAACCTCATCAGCGAGGGGTGCTCCAACAAGGAGGGGGCCTTGCGGATGCGCATCAGCCCGAGGACCTTCGAAAGCCATCGTGCCGAAGCCATGCGAAAGCTCGGCGCGCGCAATACGGCGGACCTCGTCCGCACCGCGCTGCTGCATCCGGGCGCCGTATAGAGCCGCTCAGTAGAGGTCTTCCACGAAGGCCCGAACGCGGGACGAGGGCCGCAGCGTCCTGGTCTTGGCCTCGGCCGGGACGATCGTGATGGTCCACCGCGGCGGAACGCTCGACTTGCTTTCCAGCACCGATCGCACGTAGCCCGTGACCGCCGACCCGTCGGATCTGGCCGTTGCGGTGCGGCCGTTGAACTGCGCGATGCGAAAACGCCGGACTTCTTTCTGGTCGGTCGTTTCGAACGTAAACATCAGGTTCTCCTTTGTTTACGCAAATATCGTCGCTTATCGTTATCCGTGTGTGAAAATCATAAACCGTAGAAGTACTGCCGCACGCCCGGCCGCGGCGGCAAAGAGCGAGATCGGCCTCGGCGGTCCGCAGTGCAAATCCGCGCAGACCGAGGATGAAGATCAGGAAAATGCCGGGGAGTGATTGAACCTGCTCAGCGTCCGGATCGGGCAGCGGCGGACGGTTGCCGTCCAGTCGCCCGTGCCTTGGTTAGGTGCTCAAGATCGCGCGAGAGGACTATTCGGCCGACCCCGGAAACACCGCTTCCATCTTGGTCTTCAGCGTGGCGGCGTTGAACGGCTTGACGATGTAATTGCTTACGCCGGCCTTCTTGGCGGCAATGACGTTTTCGGTTTTCGATTCCGCGGTGATCATGATGAAGGGCGTTTGCGATAGCTCCGGGCTGGCGCGGACTTCCCTGAGCAGGTCGTAGCCGGTCATCGGCTCCATGTTCCAGTCGGAGATCACCAGGCCGTATTTCTTGCCCTGCATTTTGGCGAGCGCGGACGATCCATCGCTGGCGTCGTCGACATTCTCGAAGCCGAGCTGCTTGAGCAGGTTGCGGATGATCCGGATCATGGTGTTGTAGTCATCGACCACCAGGATCGGCATCGATAAATCAAAGGCCATGTCATCTACTCCGCGCGGTTCGCAAATTGCCGGACACGGGTGAGACACTCGCGGCATGCGAAAGGGAAACTTCGATGCATTTTGTAGCGAATTCGCACCCGTCAGCCTATAACAACTACCAGCGGTCATTGAACAGCGCGTTAATTCAGGTAAAACACCACGCGCGTTGCAAGGTGCCCGTAGTTTTACGGCTTCGATCGAGGCCGAGGTTGGAGAAACTAGATGCCGGGCCGCGAGGGCGAACCAGCCGCTCATACTGGGGCTTGACCTCATCAATTCCGGTACCCGCACCTCATTTGCGATCGACGGCGAGGCGCCGATCCTTCGCGAGAGGGATACCGTAACTGCGGAGACCGCCAACACGCCGGTCAAGCGGCTCTATTTCTGCGTTCAGATGATGTATCTGAAAAACGACGATCCGCGTTATCGGACTCAATATCTCGGCCTCATCAGGGATCTGCGGGCCGGCCTTCCGGGGGCGGGCGAACAGATCGATGCCGTCAACACCCATGTTGCGAGCGGCGCGCTCTACAAGGCGCTCAAGGAAATCGGGCATATGATGAAGCGCGAGCAAGAACTGCAGGCGGCCTGAGCCGCCCGGCGCCCGCCTTGCGCGCCGGATCATTGTCCGGACCGGATCGGTGCCGACACTCCGGCGCTTGCCGGAACACCGAAGCCGGCCGGCGGGCCGTTCCGGCTTCCCGCGATCCGATCGAGATCGCCGGCTCCCGCATTCCCGGCACCGCCTTCCAATTCCCCGGGATGGCCGGGGCCAGCCGATCAAGCGCAAGGACGAGTTGGTTGTGGCCGATGTTCGGGGCAACCAATGTCATTCGCGTTTACCCCGTCTTCATCTCGCCCTGTAACCAATGTGTTTGGTTCATCCGTATTCGCACGGAGACCAAAATTAACGTGGTTGTGAAACCGGCAAGGTTACCGATTGCAAGGACGAATATCCGCTGAACGCGCTTAAGCGACGCCACCGACCCAATCCGATCCGCGCCGCTCGATAATGAATACCGGTCGCTGGGGCCGTTGAAGATCTGACGCGAAATACGGTTGACGGTCGCCCGCAACCACACTTGGAAGGCGTATTCTGATGGACGATCTGTTGCGGGAGTTTTTGACCGAAACCAGCGAGAGCCTGGATACGGTCGACAACCAGTTGGTGAAGTTCGAGCAGGATCCGAACAACGCCAAGATTCTGGATAATATTTTCCGGCTGGTCCACACCATCAAGGGCACCTGCGGCTTTCTCGGCCTGCCGCGCCTCGAAGCGCTCGCCCATGCCGGCGAGACGCTGATGGGCAAATTCCGCGACGGAATGCCGGTCACCTCCGAAGCCGTCTCGCTGATCCTCTCCAGCATCGATCGCATCAAGGAAATTCTCGCAGGGCTCGAGGCCACCGAGGCCGAGCCCGAGGGCACCGACCAGGATCTGATCGATCCCTTGGTCGAACTGAGCATGCGCGCCTTCGAGCCGGAATCGCCAGCGTCGGCTTCGCCGATCGCGTCAGCGTCGGCTCCGCCGATCGCGCCGGCCGCTGCCATCGCCGATGCTCCCGCGGTGGCGCAGGGCACGCTGGTGCCGCAGGTGCTGGAGCGTCCGCTGCGTCCCGGCGAAGTGTCGCTGGATGAACTGGAGCGCGCGTTCCGCGAGACCGCCATCGAGGCCGCGCCTCCCATGGCGCCCGCGCCCAAGCCCGCGCAGCACGCTGCGCCAGCGGAAGAGAAGAAGCCGGCGGCGAAGAAGGCCGTTGCCGAGAAAAGAGCTGCTGCCGATCCCGAGGCAGCCGAAAATTCCGTCGCCAACCAGTCGATCCGCGTCAACGTGGACACGCTGGAACACCTGATGACGATGGTGTCGGAACTGGTGCTGACCCGCAATCAGCTGCTGGAGATCTCGAGGCGCAACGAGGACACCGAGTTCAAGGTGCCGCTGCAGCGGCTGTCCAACGTCACCGCCGAACTGCAGGAAGGCGTCATGAAGACGCGGATGCAGCCGATCGGCAACGCCTGGCAGAAGCTGCCGCGGATCGTGCGCGACCTTTCCGGCGAACTTAACAAGCAGATCGAACTGGAGATGCACGGCGCCGACACCGAGCTCGACCGCCAGGTGCTCGATTTGATCAAGGATCCCCTGACGCACATGGTGCGCAACTCGGCCGACCATGGCCTGGAGACCCCGGCCGAGCGCGCCGCGGCCGGCAAGCCCGAGCAGGGCACCATCCGGCTGTCCGCCTATCACGAAGGCGGCCACATCATCATCTGCATCGCCGACAACGGAAGAGGCCTCAACACCGAGCGGATCAAGGCCAAGGCGGTCGCCAACGGCCTCGTCAGCGAAGCCGAACTCGAGAAGATGACGGAAGCGCAGATCCACAAGTTCATCTTCGCGCCCGGCTTCTCGACCGCAGCCACCGTCACCTCGGTGTCCGGCCGCGGCGTCGGCATGGACGTGGTGCGCACCAATATCGACCAGATCGGCGGCACCATCGACGTCAAGTCGGTGGCCGGCGAGGGCTCGTCCGTCACCATCAAGATCCCGCTGACGCTCGCCATCGTCTCGGCGCTGATCGTGGAAGCCGCCGGCGACCGCTTTGCCATTCCCCAGCTCTCGGTGGTCGAACTGGTGCGCGCCCGCGCCAATTCCGAGCACCGCATCGAGCGCATCAAGGACACCGCGGTGTTGCGGCTGCGCAACAAGCTGTTGCCGCTGATGCACCTGAAGAAGCTCTTGAAGATCGACGACGGCTCCTCCTCCGATCCGGAGAACGGCTTCATCGTGGTGACGCAGGTCGGCAGCCAGACCTTCGGCATCGTGGTCGACGGCGTGTTCCACACCGAAGAAATCGTGGTCAAGCCGATGTCGACCAAGCTGCGCCACATCGACATGTTCTCCGGCAATACCATCCTGGGCGATGGCGCCGTGATCATGATCATCGATCCCAACGGCATTGCGAAAGCGCTCGGCGCCGCAGGTTCAGCCTCCCACGAAATCGCCGACGAGAACGCCGCGTCCCGCGCCAGCGCCGCCGAGCAGCTGACCTCGCTGTTGGTGTTCCGCGCCGGCTCGACCCAGCCCAAGGCGGTGCCGCTCGGGCTCGTCACCCGGCTGGAGGAGCTGGCCACCGACAAGATCGAACTCTCCAATGGCCGCTACATGGTGCAGTACCGCGACCAGCTGATGCCGCTGGTGCAGATGGAAGGCGTCAGCGTCCAGAGTTCCGGATCGCAGCCGATCCTGGTGTTCGCCGATGACGGCCGCTCGATGGGGCTGGTGGTCGACGAGATCATCGACATCGTCGAGGAACGGCTCAACATCGAGGTCGCCGGTTCCAGGGATGGCATCCTGGGCTCGGCCGTGATCAAGGGCCAGGCCACCGAAGTGATCGACGTCGGCCACTTCCTCCCGATGGCGTTCGCCGACTGGTTCTCCCGCAAGGAGATGCGCCCCTCGGTATCGGCGCAGTCGGTGCTGCTGGTCGACGATAGCGCGTTCTTCCGCAACATGCTGGCGCCGGTGCTGAAGGCTGCGGGCTACAAGGTGCGGGTGGCGCCCAGCGCCCAGGAGGGCCTCTCCGCGCTGCGCTCGGGCCAGGCCTTCGACGTGGTGCTGACCGACATCGAGATGCCCGACATGAACGGCTTCGAGTTCGCGGAAGTTATCCGGGCCGATGCGCATCTGAGTTCGGTGCCGATCATCGCGCTGTCCTCGGTGGTGTCGCCGGCGGCGATCGAGCGCGGCCGGCTGGCCGGCTTCCACGACTACGTCGCCAAGTTCGACCGCCCCGGCCTGATCGCCGCGCTGAAGGAACAGACCGCCGAGATCTCCAGGGCTGCGGCATAAACAAGTTTAGCCGGACGGCATGAACAAGTTCAGCCTCGGGCCTAAAGGAAGAAGACCATGACCGACAAGACCCAGAGCACCGAAGGCGCCGTCTCCGAATACGTCACCGCGATGATCGGCGGCCAGCTGTTCGGCTTGCCGATCTCCCGCGTCCAGGACGTGTTCATGCCGGAACGGCTGACCCGGGTGCCGCTGTCGTCGAGCGAGATCGCCGGCGTGCTCAATCTGCGCGGCCGCATCGTCACCGTGGTGGACATGCGCGCCCGGCTCGGCCTGCCGAAGAACGACGACGGCAAGCCGCCGATGGCGGTCGGCGTCGACCTGCGCGGCGAATCCTACGGCCTCCTGATCGACCAGATCGGCGAGGTGCTCAAGCTTAACGACGACGGCCGCGAGGAAAACCCCGTCAACCTCGATCCCCGCATGGCCAAGCTCGCCGGCGGCGTGCATCGCCTCGACGGTCAGCTCATGGTCGTCCTCGACGTCGATCGCGTTCTCGAAATCGTGCCCAAGACCTCGCTTGCCGCATAGCTCGAATTGCCGTTGCAACCGCCCAGCTGGGAGAAATGGCTAAAATGAAGACATGTCTGGTCGTCGATGATTCCAGCGTCATCCGCAAGATCGCGAGGCGCATCCTGGAGGAGATGGATTTTCAGATCATCGAAGCCGAGGACGGCGAGAAGGCGCTCGAGGTCTGCAAGCGCGGCCTGCCCGATGCGATCCTGCTCGACTGGAACATGCCGATCATGGACGGTTACGAATTCCTCGGC
The DNA here is from genome assembly GCF_018736085.1 of Bradyrhizobium sediminis. Lineage (NCBI taxonomy): Bacteria > Pseudomonadati > Pseudomonadota > Alphaproteobacteria > Hyphomicrobiales > Nitrobacteraceae > Bradyrhizobium > Bradyrhizobium sediminis. The sequence continues at coordinate 465,104 of NZ_CP076134.1, forward strand.
AATCTGCGCCGAATGTCCGGCGGCGCCGCGCCCAAGGTGGTGTTCTGCACCACCGAAAATGGAATCGATCATATCGCGCGCGCCATCGATGCCGGCGCCAACGAATACATCATGAAGCCGTTCGACAAGGACATCGTTGCGGCCAAGTTCCAGGAAGTAGGCCTGCTCGCGGTGCCGGTGTAGCCGGCACCGTCGTTTCGTAAGTCTGTATTGGGTTGCGTCGGGTAAAGATATGCGTGCTGCACCAGCTGCCGGGGGAAATCCCCGCCAAGACTGCATTCGGAGAGGCGACTATCCGCATTGCCGGATCTCTCGCCTGCGATCGGCGCACCCAGCCTTGCTGACGGGCCTTCCCGATACGCCGCCCTCGTCCGGCGATATCAACGCAATTTTCCCGATCCGCTTGAGAGGCCGCCAGTGACCCCGTCAGATTACGAATACCTGCGCAAGCTTCTCAAGGACAGTTCCGGTCTCGATCTGTCTGCCGACAAGCAATATCTGATCGAAAGTCGGTTGCTTCCGCTTTCGCGGAAGACAGGCCTGTCCGGCATCAGCGAACTCGTGCAGAAGATGAAGGGAGGATCCGCATCTCTCATCTCCCAGGTGGTCGAGGCCATGACCACCAACGAGACGTTCTTCTTTCGCGACAAGGTTCCGTTCGATCATTTCCGCGATTCGATCATGCCGGAGATCCTGCAGGCGCGCGCGAGCCGCAAGAGCATCCGGATCTGGTGCGCCGCCGGTTCGACCGGTCAGGAGCCGTATTCGCTGGCGATGTGCCTGAAGGAAATGAGCGCCGCACTCAGCGGCTGGCGCGTGGAAATCGTTGCGACCGATCTGTCGCAGGAAGTGCTCGAGAAGTCGAAGGCGGGAATCTACAGCCAGTTCGAGGTGCAGCGCGGCCTGCCGATCCAGATGCTGGTCAAGTATTTCAAGCAGACGGGGGAGTTGTGGCAGCTCAATGCCGATATCCGCGCGATGGTTCAGCACCGGCAGCTCAATCTGCTGCACGACTTTTCCCAGCTCGGCGTCTTCGACGTGATCTTCTGTCGCAACGTCCTGATCTATTTCGATCAGGACACCAAGATCAACATTTTCAACCGGCTTGCCAGGGCGACCGAATCGGACGGCTTTCTGGTGCTGGGCGCTGCGGAAACCGTGGTCGGGCTGACCGATGTCTTCAAGCCCTTTCCGGACCGGCGTGGTCTGTACCGGCCCAACGGTGCGCGAGCGACGCCGGCAAAGCTGCCGGCCGCCGGCGCGGTCGCTCCGAAGGTCGCTGCGATGGCGGGGTTGTGACGAATGGCGGACGACGCCAAAGCACCTGAACGCGTGACTTTCAGCCGCGGCTATGGCGTCTGCATCATGGGCATCGACGGGACCTGGCGCCGCGACTGCCTGCTCAACGCCATTTCCGACAACGACGCCATCCTCACGGTCGAAGGCTCCATCCAGGGCCTCAATCTCAAGGAGTTCTTTCTGCTGCTGTCGTCGACCGGACTCGCCTATCGGCGATGTGAACTCGTTCGCGTCAACGGCGCCGAGATCGACGTCTCGTTCCTGAAGGGAAAGCACAGGAAGAGAAGACCGGGCGCGTCGTCGGCGCAGGATGCTCTCGCCGAATCCTGACGGCAGCGGCGGCAAATTGCCGGAAGTATCGCTATCCGGTGCCTTTCAGCTGCGGCCGGTTCGCCCGGTTCGGGAGGCGGTCGCTTCCCGCGAAGCCGCACGCACCGTGGTTTGACGGCCTGGCATCCAGCAAGAAGCGCAGGGCGGCGCCAAGACCCGCGTTGCAGGTATGCAGGGCATCGCTCGCTTTTACGTAGCGAGGTGTGACGTCATCCAGGACAACAACGTTGGCGGCAGCTTCCTGGTGGCCGAGAGCCGTTTCCCTTGCGAGCGTCGCTTCGAGCATGCTGGCCTGGACGTGCTCGATCAGCGACACCAGTTCCGAGATGATCGAATGATGGCCGCCATCTCGAACGTCGGACTGGATCGAAGCTCCTGCGGCCTTCTGCATGACCGCTCTCCTTCGCTCCGTTCTACGTCCGTGCCGCTACTTGTGCGTTAAGTCCTCGTCCCGTACAAATACGGTGGGCTTAAATCTGTACTGCCTGCAGTCTGGTGCAGTGCTGTGCGGTGAGTGTGCGTCTTTTTTCACGATCGATGGACATGGCACATGGCTGAGAATCCTGCTCCCCGAGGTGAGATTTTCGTGGTCGACGACGATCCCGCCGTCCGTGAGACGCTGTCGATGGTGCTGTCCGCAGGGGGCTACCAGGTGATTTGCTTTGCGGACGGCGCCGCGCTGTTGGCGGTGGCGCGGACGCGAACGCCCGCCTGCATCCTGCTCGACGTGCATATTCCCGGCAAATCCGGCCTCGATATTCTGCGCGAACTTCACGGCGAAGACTATCCCGCACCGATCTTCATGATCTCCGGTCAGGGCGACATCGCTATGGCGGTCAGTGCGATCAAGAATGGTGCGCTGGACTTCATCGAAAAGCCGTTCCGCGGCCGCGAAATCGTGGCCCGGCTGGACGAGGCGATCGGGGCATATGCACGCCGCCAGGCGGAAAGCTCCGCGTCGAAAATCGCATCGCTGCATTTTCCGGGACGCGAACCGTTGACGCGGCGCGAACGCGAGGTGCTGGAGCAATTCACGTTGGGCGCTTCCAACAAGGAAGCCGGGCGTCATCTCGGAATCAGCCCGCGCACCATCGAGGATCATCGCGCCAACATCATGAAGAAGCTCGGCGCGAGGAATGCCGCCGATCTCATTCGTATCGTGATGACCGCATCGCGCAGTTCCTGACCGGCGGCCCGTCAGATCCACGCCTGCGCCGGTGCGCGGCCCTTAACCGTCGAGCGCTTTCCGGATCATCGCGGCCATGTCCGACTTGCGATACGGCTTGGCCAGCAGCAGGACGCTGGAGTCGAGCCGGCCGTGATGGATGATTGCATTTTCGGTGTAGCCCGAGGTGAAGAGCACCTTCAGGTCGGGCTTGGTCTGTTGCAGTTCGTTGGCGAGTTGGCGGCCGTTCAGGGCCCCGGGCATGATCACGTCGGTGAAAAGCAGGTCGAATTTGTTGCCGGCCTCGACGATCGCCAGCGCCTCCGCGGCATTCGCCGCATCCAGCGTGACGTAACCCAGGGAATGCAATTGCGTCAGCACATAGTCCCTGACCAGCTTGTCGTCCTCGACGACGAGGATGGTCTCGCAGCCGCCTTGCACGGCGGGTGCGAGGCCGACATCGGAAGCGAGCAGGGCTCCGGTGGCCGGCGGCAGATACATCTTGATCGTGGTGCCGTGGCCCTCCTCGCTGTAGATCATGATGTGTCCGGCGGACTGCTTCACGAAGCCATAGACCATGCTGAGGCCGAGGCCGGTGCCCTTGCCGGGCTCCTTTGAAGTAAAGAACGGGTTGAATACCTTGTCGAGCATGGCGGCGGGGATGCCGGTTCCGGTGTCGCTCACGGCGATCAGCACGTAGCGTCCGGGTCGCACGTCGCTGTGCATGTTTGCGTAGCTTTCGTCGAGAACGGCCGTGCTGGTTTCGAGGATGAGCTTGCCGCCGCCGGGCATCGCGTCGCGGGAGTTGAGCGCGAGATTGAGGATGGCGGTGGCCAGCTGATTGGGATCGACCGTCGCCATGCACGTTTCGTCGTCGAATACCGATTCGATCTCGATCTGCTCACCCAGCGTCGGCCGCAACAGTTTGGCGGTGTCGATGATCAGCGTATTGACATCCGTCTCCCGCGGCTGAAGCGGCTGCCTGCGGGCGAATGCAAGCAGATGCTGGGTGAGATCCGCGCCTCGCGACGCGGCTTCGTCGATCATCCTGGTGATGGCGGCGAGTTGCGGCTCCTTGGCGACCGCGTCGGCCAGAATTTCGATGGTGCCGGTAATGACCGTCAGGATATTGTTGAAGTCATGTGCAATTCCGCCGGTGAGCTGGCCGACCGCTTCCATCTTCTCGGCCTGGCGAATCCGGTCTTCCGCCGCGATCTTGTCGGTCAGGTCGCGGATGAATCCGTTGAACACGACCCCGTCACGGCGCCGCAACGCGGTGATGCTCAGTTCGACCTTGACCTCTCTTCCGTCGCGTCGCAGCGCTTCGATCTCGATACGGCGTCCGAGGATCGGGCCTTCTCCGGTGCGCAGGAAGCGCTCCATACCCGCATTGTAATCGGCACGATGGGTCTCCGGAATGATCAGGTCACCGAGCTTTTGCCCGAGCGCTTCGCCGTGCGACCAGCCGAAGATCTTTTCCGCCTGGGAATTCCAGTTCCGGACGCGGCCGCTCTCGTCGATCTGGACGAAAGCGTCGAGCGCGGTATCGATGATGCCGCGCGCCAGTTGTTCGCTTTCGCGCAGTGTTTCCTGGGCCCGGCGGCTTTCGGTCATGTCGCGGCCAACGAAGAAATACCGCCTCACCGGCTCCGACCATGTGCCCATCCACGACAGCGTCACGATCCGCCCGTCCTTGTGGAGGTAGCGTGAATCGGTGTTTCGCGCGCGTTTTCCGCGACGGGCCAGCCGCATCTCCTCGCGGCTGATGTCGAGGTCGTCAGGGTGGAGGAATTCGCTGGCGTTGCGGCCGATCATTTCTTTCGGCGTAAATCCCAGAATGGCCTCGGAGCTCGGGCTCACCTGAACCAGAACGCCCCTCGGATCGATCACCAGGATCAGGTCCTGGGAAGTTTCGAAGATGCGGCGGCGCTCCTCGATCTGCTGGCGGAGCGCGTGCTGGGTTCGCCTGTTTTCCGTGATGTCGCGGGCGGTCTTCGATGCGCCGATGATCTGCCCCGACGGCGACTTGATCGGCGATATGCTGAGCGAAACCTCGACGGTGCGGCCATCCTCGCGCAAGCGCTCGGTTTCGTAATGCTCGATCGTTTCGCCCCAGCCGATCCGGCGCAGGATGTCATGCACCTCGGCGGTGCGGGTGGGCGGCACGATCAGATCGATGCTCTTGCCCACCGCTTCGGCCGCGGAATATCCGAACAGCCGTTCGGCGGCCGGGTTCCAGCCGGTAATCGTGCCGTCGAGGGATTTCGTCACGATGGCGTCGTTGGAGGACTCGACGGCGGCGCTGAAAAGACGCTCGCGCGCGGCGTGGTGGTCGCGCGCGGCTTCGGTGCGGCGGTGGTCCTGAACCTCGCGTTCGAGTGCGGTGGTTTTTGCATTGGCTTCGTCGATCACCCGCGCAAACGCCCGTGCGAGCACCCCCGTCTCACCGCCCGCATCGACCGGAATGGCGGCCGGTCCTCTGCCGCCGGCCCCCTCGACGGCCGCCGTCAATCGAATGATCGGCCGGGTCAGCGACCTCGCGATCAATACGGCGAGCACGGCCGCGCACAGCACCGCGATCAGTCCGACCAGTGTCGAGCTGTTCTGGATCGCCGCGGCCGGCGCCATGATGACGGCGTTGGGGACGCTCTCGATCACGCCGACCCATTCCCTGCCGGCCAGAACCGCGGGAGCCAGGGCTACACCGCCCCGCCGTCCGGCGCGATCCGCCACGGCCCGCGCCACCACTTGTGTCGTTCCGGGCAAATTTGCCAGGTCCGGCAGGTCGGTCTGCCAGTTGGCCGCCGTGCCGACCTGCGAGCCGAATTCCCGGGCCGGATCGGGGTGAACGAGATAGTCGCCGCGGCCGTTGACGACGTATATCGCTCCACCCTGCTGCGCCGATGACCGGACGCGATCCAGCGCCGGCCGCATGTCGACGTCGACGATGACGATACCGAACGGTTTGCCGTCGGGCGCGAAAACCGGCGTCGCGACCCGCAGCGTCGGAACATGCGGTGTCTCGACTGTGCCGTTCTCCTCGTTCAGATCGATCGACGAGACGTATGTTTCACCTGGATGCAGCCCGATCGTGTTCTTGAAATAGGACCGGTTGCCGGCTCGCTGCAAATCCGCATCGGGTGCGATCCGAACCGCTCCGTTCGGGCCTGAGCGATCGACACGGACGACTTCACGCCCGTCGTTTTCGATTCCGATGATGCGGAATCGCGAGTAAACAGGCTTGGCTTCGAGTTCAGCCGAGAGACGTTCTGCGATCCGTTTGAGCCACGCCGCTTCGGAGGTGCCTCCGACGGGATCGATGCCGCCCGCCAGATGTCCGCGGATGAACGCATTCAAGCCGGGCGCAGACCGATAGCTGGCGACATCGCCACGTGCCCCCGCCGCGTGGGATTCGAGATCGGCCGCAACCAGCCGCGAATGCGTTTCGATCCGATCGAGGGCGCGCGGCAGCAGTGCTTGCTCCAGATTGCGATAGCTCAGCCACCCGACTGCGGACACCGCGATCGCAACCAGCAATATCATGGCGATGGATAGTCTGGTTGTCAGCGTCATCTCTGGTTTCGCACCATTACCATGCCGTCGGCGCGCACAGCTGAACGGAACGGGCAACGTCGTTTGGCATCACAGGCCGGAAGCGACGTCACCGGTTGCGATGGATGATGACGATGGACGTTTTGCTGCCTCGAGACAACCCGCAACGGCCGCCAGCAAGGCGGCCGGTTTGAAGGGCTTTTGCAGGCTCCTGACCGCGCCAAGCTTGGTCGCCATGGCCAGGAAATCCGGCCCCGAACCGGCATCCCAGCCGACCGGATTGCCGGAGATGACGATGACCGGGATCCGCGGCTGCTGTTGTTGAACCAGCCGCATGGTTTCCAGGCCGTCCATTCCCGGCATGAAGATATCCAGAAACAGCAGGTCGAAATCTCCGGTTTCGAAAATCGCCAGCCCTTTGCGGCCATCGCCGGCGACGACAACGCTGTGGCCGGCCCGTTCCAGCAGAAGCCGGATGGTCGCTTGCACTGCACGATCATCGTCCACGACCAGGATCTTTGCCAAGGCGCTTCGAATCCAGAATCAGGTCAACAGCAAGTTGAAAAAGATTCGCCGAATTCGCGTTCCTGCGCAAGCACTTCCGGGGGCGGGGGATCTGCCGCTGCTGTTGAAGACGATCGCTGGCATCGCCTCATCCGCCCGGTTCGGCGCCGACAACGGAGAGATTGCCGGGCCGGGGGGTGATTCGCTCACCCGGAACGGGACTTGCTCCGCATGGAGCGCCTGTGAGATGACCCGTGGGGTCTCGAACAGGTGTGATCATGGAAAAAAAGAAAAGCCCGGAAACGCTCCGCAGCGCGCGCTGGTTCGCGCCCGACGATCTCCGCGCCTTCGGCCACCGCTCTCGCGCGATGCAGATGGGCTATGCGCCGGAGGAGTGGAAGGGCCGCCCGGTGATCGCGATCCTCAACACCTGGTCGGACGCGCAGCCTTGCCACATGCATTTCAAGAGCCGGGTCGACGACGTCAAGCGCGGCGTGCTGATGGCGGGCGGCTTCCCGATGGAATTGCCGGCGCTGTCGTTGTCGGAATCCTTCCTGAAGCCGACCACCATGCTCTATCGCAACATGCTCGCCATGGACGCTGAGGAATTGCTGCGCGGCCACCCGGTCGATGGCGTGGTGCTGATGGGCGGCTGCGACAAGACCACGCCGGGCCTGCTGTTAGGTGCCACCTCCATGGGCCTGCCGACGATCTATCTGCCGGCCGGGCCGATGCTGCGCGGCAACTGGAAGGGCAAGACGCTGGGCTCCGGGTCGGACGCCTGGAAATACTGGGACGAGCGCCGCGCCGGGAAGATCTCAGACAAGGACTGGGTCGATGTCGAGGCCGGTATCGCCCGCAGCTACGGCACCTGCATGACCATGGGCACCGCCTCGACCATGACCGCGATCGCCGAATCGATCGGCATGACGCTGCCGGGCGCCTCTTCGATTCCCGCCGCCGACGCCGGCCACATCCGCATGGCCTCGGAATGCGGCCGCCGGATCGTGGAGATGGTGTGGGAGGATCTGACGCCGCAGAAGATCCAGACCCGCAAGGCGTTCGAAAACGCCATCACGGTGGCGATGGCAATGGGCTGCTCGACCAATGCGATCATCCATCTGATCGCGCAGGCACGCCGCGCCGGCCAGGACATCGGGCTCGACGATTTCGAAACCGCCAGCCGCAAGGTGCCCGTCATCGCCAATGTGCGGCCCTCAGGCGACAAGTATCTGATGGAGGATTTCTTCTATGCCGGCGGCTTGCCCGGGCTGATGAGCCGGATCAGGCAGCATCTGCATCTCGATGCCATGACCGTGACCGGCCGGACGCTCGGCGACAACATCGCGCGCGCCGAAGTCTACAACGACGACGTGATCCGCACCGTCGAAAATCCGATCTATGCCGAGGGCGCGCTCGCCGTGCTCAAGGGTAACCTCGCCCCGGATGGCTGCGTGATCAAACCCAGCGCCTGCGAGCCGCGCTTCCTCAAGCACAGCGGCCCCGCGCTGGTGTTCGACGATTACCCCGCGATGAAGAAGGCGGTCGACGATCCAGATCTCGACGTGACCGCCGATCACGTCATGATCCTGCGCAATGCCGGTCCGCAGGGCGGGCCGGGCATGCCGGAATGGGGCATGCTGCCGATCCCCACCAAGCTGGTGAAGCAGGGCGTGCGCGACATGGTGCGGCTGTCGGATGCGCGCATGAGCGGCACCAGCTACGGCGCCTGCATCCTGCATGTGGCGCCGGAATCCTATGTCGGCGGCCCCCTGGCGCTGGTGAAGAACGGCGACCGCATCACGCTCGATGTCGCTGCCCGCACCATCAATCTCGATGTGCCGGAAGCGGAATTGGCAAAACGCCGCGCCGAATGGAAGCCGCCGGAAACGCGCTACGAGCGCGGCTATGGCTGGATGTTCACCAGGCACATCAAGCAGGCCAATGAAGGCTGCGATTTCGATTTTCTCGAAACCGGATTCGGTGCGCCGGTTGGCGAACCGTCGATTTACTAACACCGTCATTCCGGGATGGTCCGAAGGACCAGACCCGGAATCTCGAGATTCCGGGTTCGATGCTTCGCATCGCCCCGGAATGACAAGGGGATGGAAACCATGACCATGCTCAGCGACGCGACCCGCAACAAGCTAAAAACCGTCTCGACCGCCACGGTCGCGACCGCGCTGTTCAAGCGCGGCTTCCGCACTCAGTGCATTCAGGACGTGCATCCGCTTTCTCCCGATCAGCCGACGCTGGTCGGCGAGGCCTTCACCTTGCGCTACATGCCGGCGCGCGAGGATCTCAACAAGCTCGACGTGTTCCGCGACCGCTCGCATCCGCAGCGCAAGGCTATCGAAGACTGCCCGCCCGGCGCGGTGCTTGTCATGGACAGCCGCAAGGACGCCCGCGCGGCGTCGGCCGGCGCCATCCTGGTGACGCGGCTGATGCAGCGCGGCGTCGCCGGCGTCGTCACCGATGGCGGCTTTCGCGACTCCGCCGAGATTGCAAGACTCGGCTTCCCCGCCTTTCACCACCGGCCAAGCGCGCCGACCAACCTGACGCTGCATCAGGCGATCGAGATCAATGGCCCGATCGGCTGCGGCGACGCGCCGGTGTTTCCCGGCGACGTGATCCTCGGCGACAGCGACGGCGTGATCGTGATCCCGGCGCATCTCGCCGACGAGATCGCCAATGAAGCCTTCGAGATGACCGCGTTCGAGGATTTCGTCACCGAACAGGTGCGCCACGGTCGCGGCATCTTCGGGCTTTACCCGGCGACCGACGAGCAGACGCTGATCGATTTTGCCGTTTGGAGAAAGATGAAGGGGCGGTAGTCCTTGGCTTCTCCCGGGTTACGAAATTGCCTCGCCCTTCTCCGCCATTCCCACCGCCCACAGCGCAAACGCGTAGGCGATCGCGACTTCATCGAGCCGGTTGAAGCGGCCCGAGGCGCCGCCGTGGCCGGCGCCCATATTGGTGCGCAGCAGCACCGGGCCGCCGCCTCGCATGGTGGCGCGCAGCCGCGCGATCCATTTCGCCGGCTCCCAATAGGTCACGCGCGGATCGGTCAGCCCGCCCATCGCCAGGATCGCCGGATAGTCCTTCGCCGCGATGTTGTCGTAGGGCGAATAGGACAGGATGGTGCGAAAATCCTTTTCGCTCTCGATCGGATTGCCCCATTCCGGCCATTCCGGCGGCGTCAGCGGCAGGGTGTCGTCGAGCATGGTGTTGAGCACGTCGACGAACGGCACCTCGGCGACGATGCCGGCGAACAATTCGCCGGCGCGGTTGGCGACCGCGCCCATCAGCATGCCGCCGGCGCTGCCGCCATGGCCGACGATGCGTTTTGCGCCCGTGTATTTCGCTTCGACCAGCGCGCGGGCACTCGCTGCAAAATCGTCGAAACTGTTGGTCTTCTTCTCGCGCTTGCCGTCGAGATACCAGCCCCAGCCCTTGTCGGCGCCGCCGCGGATATGCGCAATGGCATAGACGAAGCCGCGGTCGACCAGCGACAGCCGGTTGGCGGAGAACGAGGCCGGCATCGCCATGCCGTAGGAGCCGTAGCCATAGAGCAACAGCGGCGCGGTGCCGTCGCGCTTGAGGTCCTTGGCGTGCAGGATCGACACCGGCACCAGCGCGCCGTCATGCGAGGGTGCCATGATGCGGGTGGTGACGTAGTCGGCGGGGTTGTGGCCGGACGGAATTTCCTGGCGCTTGCGAAAGGTTCGGGTGCGGCTTGCCATGTCGTAGTCGTAGACTTCCGACGGCGTCGTCATCGACGAATAGGCAAAGCGCAGATTGGTGGTGTCGAATTCGTAGCCGCCCATGGTGTCCAGCGAATACGCCGCCTCGTCGAAGGCGATGGCGTGCTCCTCCGAAGTCTTGAGATCGCGGATGATGATGGCGGGCAGCGCATTGGCGCGTTCCAGCCGCACCAGGTGGCCGCTGTAGAGTTCAATATCGAGGATATAGATGCCGGCGCGGTGCGGAATCAGGTCGCGCCAGTTGGCGCGCTCCGGCGAGGCCAGCGGCGCGGTGACGATCTTGAAGTCGATGGCGTCATCGGCGTTGGTGAGGATGAACAGTTCATCGCCGCGGTCGGTGACCGAGTACTGCACGCCATCCTCGCGCGCCGCGACCACGCGCGGCGGGGAAGCCGGATCGGCGAGATCGACCAGCCGCTGTTCGGAGGTCTCATGATCGCCGCCTGATATCACGCAGAAACGGCCGCTGGTGCTCTCATGGATATGGGTGAACCAGCCGGCATCGTGCTCTTCATAGACCAGCACATCGTCGGCCTGCTTTGTGCCGAGCCGATGCAGCCAGACCTGCATCGGGCGGTGGTTGTCGTCGAGCTTGACATAGAGGAAGGCTCTGCTGTCCGCGCTCCACACCACCGTGCCGTCGGTCTCCTCGACGAGGTCGTCGAGGTCGCTGCGATCGGCCCAGTTGCGTATCCGGATCGTAAAATATTCCGATCCCTTGATGTCCGCGCTCCAGGCCTCCAGCTTGTGGTCCAGCGAATGCCGGCTGCCGCCGAACTTGAAATAGTCGTGGTCGGCGGCGAGCTTGTCGCCGTCGAGCACGATCTCGGTCTCGCCGCCGCCTCGCGGCATGCGGCCGAACATTTCGTGCTGCCCGCCCTCGCGGAACTTGCGCAGATAGGCGTAAGGACCATCCGGCGCCGGCACGCTGGAATCGTCTTCCTTGATGCGGCCGCGCATTTCCGCGACCAGTTTTTTCTGCAAGGCAGCGGTGTGGCCGAGCAGGCTTTCGGTGTAGTCGTTTTCCGCCTCGAGATATCTTCGGATATCGGGGTCGAGGATCGAGGGATCGCGCAGCACCTCCTGCCATTTGGCATCCTTCAGCCAGGCATAATCGTCGACGATGGTGATGCCATGGGTGGTGAAGGAATGCGGCCGGCGCGGCGCCGCCGGCGCGGGCGTTGAAGTCTTTCCTTGCGTCACTTGGTCCTCGTTCGGTTCCGCTGAGATCGCGGCTCGACCCATCATATCGGTTTCAAGCCAGCGGATTGCCAGAACCGCCGCCATTACGCCAGAGGGACGCCTCATCCTTGAGGAGTGCGCCTCTTGGCGCGCGCGTCTCGAAGGATGAGTAACACGGGCCTCATGGTTCTCCCGGCGAGGCGAAGCATCGTCCGGAGACGGCGCAAGAGCGCCTCCTCACCATGAGGGGAGAGAGCGCCTAGCTATCCGCTTGCCCCGGCGCCAGCGCCGAACACTTTAAGGGCTCACACTTTCCCCGAGCCAGTCGATCGCGGCTTCGGTGCCGCCCTTGCCGTGCGGAATACCGAGCGCATTGAGGCCGACCTCGATGACCCCGAGCGTGCCCAGGATCATCGGCGCGTTGACGTGCCCCATATGGGCGATCCGGAACGCCTGGCCCGAGAGTTCGCCGATCCCGACGCCCAGCACCACGCCGCATTTATCCTTGCAGTAGCGCTGCAGCGCCACCGGATCGTGGCCGTTGGACATCACCACGGTGGTCACGGTGTTGGAGCGTTCGTTCGGCTCCGCGACGTTGAAGCCGAGCACCTGGCCCTCAGCCCAGACCGCGACCGCGCGGCGCACCGCTTCGGCGAGCAGGCGATGGCGCTGGAACACGTTCGGAAGCTGCTCCTCGAACAGCATGTCGATGGCCTGGCGCAGCGCGAACAACAGATGCACCGGTGCTGTGCCGGCATATTTCTGGTAGTGCTCGCTGCCTTCGCGCTGGGTCCAGTCCCAATAGGGGGTGCGAAGTCCGGCCGTCTTGTGCACCTCGCGGGCGCGGTCGTTGGCAGCGACGAAGCCGAGGCCGGGCGGCGCCATCAGGCCCTTCTGCGAGCCGGACATCGCGACGTCGATGCCCCACGCATCCATCTCGAACGGCATGCAGCCGAGCGAGGCCACAGCATCGACCATGAACAGCGCCGGATGACCGGCCGCCTTGATCGCCTTGCCGATCGCCTCGATGTCGTTATAGGCGCCAGAGGCGGTATCGACCTGCACCGCGAGGATCGCCTTGATCCTGTGATCCTTGTCCTGCCGCAGCCGCGCCTCGACCTCGGCCGGGCGGATGGCGCGGCGCCAGTCCCCCTTCAGCACCTCGACTTCGACGCCCATCTCGGCGGCAGCATTGCCCCAGCCGATCGCGAACCGGCCGCTTTCCAGCACCAGAATCTTGTCGCCGCGCGACAGCACGTTGGTGAGCACCGCTTCCCAGGCGCCATGGCCGTTGGCGATATAGATGTAGGAGCGGCCCTTGGTGGCGAACAGTTTCGACAGATCGCGCAGCAGGCTGTCGGTCATGCCGATCATCTGATCGGAATAGATGTCCAGCGCCGGACGATGCATCGCCCGCAGCACTTCGTCGGGCATGGTGGTAGGCCCGGGGATAGCCAGAAATTCCCGGCCCGCGCGAACGGTCATTTTCTTGTTCCTTTTTGGGTCTGCTCTAGGAGGGGATGCAGGGGAATGAAGGGAAATTCAAGTTGGAATAGGATGATAATAGATTGAACCCGTCATTGCGAGGAGCGAAGCGACGAAGCAATCCAGCTTTTTTCTTCGCGCTGTAAGCTGGATTGCTTCGCTGCGCTCGCAATGACGGCGGTTATGGCGCGCTCCCCGCTATTTGCGCAACGCCCCGGCCACCGCCTGCCAGACCTGATCCTTGATCTCGGTCGCGGTCGGGCTCGGAATCACGACGGCGGGGCCGGTGCGCTTGCGGCAGGCCTCGACCAGCCGCAAAATCCACACCTCGCCGTCGGTGTAATAGGGATCGCCGCCGCCATTGCGCCCGGCCATGGTCGGCCCGACGCCGGTGACCTGGTATTTCGCCTGCACCATTCCGGCCGCCTCCAGATCGGTGGCGAGAAATTTCCGCTCGGCGTCGACATCGGCGTCGATGTGATGGGTGACGGCGCCGGTGTAATGGCTGACGCCGACGCCTTTGTCGAAGGCGGCGTCGCCGAGCCAGACCGGCCGCTTTTCCTCGCCCTGGTCCAGTACCTTCCAGAACCGCACATGATGGCGGTGATCGGCGCTGCGTCCATCCGGCTTTTCGAAGGCGAGGTCCTCGCGGCGGCCGAGGTAATAGAGATTGCTGACCGGCGCGTCGTGATAGGGGCGGTCGAGCAGCACGCTGCCGGCGATTTCGACCGATGATTTCAGCGTGATCGGGTCGGCGGGATACCAGCCGGCGGCGTGCATGGCGCACAGCACGTCCTTGGTGTCGCCGACCAGCCCGACATTGATCGGATCGCCGGGAATGCCCTGCGCGGTCTTTGTCACCATCGGCAGATCGGCGAGGCCCTTCTGGTGCTCGTAATGGGTCCAAAGCGCCGGCAGCACGAGATAGGCGACAATCGCGTAGGCGGCGACCGCCGCAAGCGCAATCAGCGCCGCGCGCTTCAGCCGCCGGTGTTTCGGTGCGGCCTTGGGTTGCACGATATCGGTGTCGGTCACATCCAGCGCTCCGCGATCCCGGATTGCTCCGCAATCCCGGATCGCGAAGCCTAGCACGATTGGGCAATCGCGCTATCGCCGCGTCTCGCGGCAGCCGGCGGCTTCGGCGTCCTCGACCGAGCAGAACCAGCGCGTGCCCTTGCTGACTTTCATCTGGATCTTGGCGTACCAGCGGCTGGTAGGCTGGTGATAGATGCATTCGCCGGAGCGGTTGACGTTGCCCTTGATGGTGCAGTCCGGCGAGGGCGCCACCGGCCCGGACGCGGACGCCAGCAGGATGGCGCGTGCGTTTTCCGGCGGGTTCACGGCGCCGAGAATGGCGGTCTTCTTGTTGCGGACGCGCCAGTCCCACGGCGCGATGAACGCGCCCTGCCACATCCCGGCCTTGGCCTCGCGCGCGGCCTTCTCGTCCGCCTCGTAGTCTTTGGAAAAGCGCAGATAGGCCAGCGCCCAGCCGTTCGCCACCATCCATTTCTGGATGTCCTCGCCGCCGACCTCGCAGCGCGCCACCTGGCGGCCGCGGCGGTCGGTCTGCCTGACGTGGCAGGCCCAGCTCTTGCCGCCGGCATGCTTGATCAGTTCGTCGCGCGCCACGACCCCGCAGGTCCAGCGCTCGCCCTTGGTGTTGAGGCAAAGTTGGTCCGCCGCCGGCGCGTCGATGCCGCCGAGCCGGATCCGGGCATGGCCGATCTGGATGTGATCGCCCTCGCGGATCCTGGGAACCCCTGAAATGTCGGCGGCGCCGGCGATGGCGGGCAGCAGCAACAGAACGAGCGCGGGCAGGAATTTCATCAACATGCAATCAGGTCGCATCAAAGAAGCGAATCGTTATCAGCGTACCCGAAGATTGTGGTGCGGATTGGGCTCGCGTACCAGCGCTGACGCGCCGCGGGCGCTTTCAACTTTTCGCTACCGTCATTGCGAGCGGAGCGAAGCAATCCATGGGGCCACAAGGAAGGTGGATTGCTCACATGGGGAATGTGTGTGTCAAGGATGAGCAGTCACCTTTTTGTTCGACTGCGGCCACCTTTCCGTCCCGACCGTGGGCTGTGCAGGATGACGCGCGCAGATCAAGTCAAGGCCGGCCCGTTAGGGCCGCCGCGCAGCGGCTTGGCCTTGAGTTGAGCGAGCACGTCATCATGCTTGGTGCGTCGGGCACGACAGGAGCTCCTGGTGTTGGCGGTTCCGTCAGGGCATCTGCAATCCTCGCAGTTACGATCCAGGGTTCGAGCCGGTTCGGCGATCTGGGTTGCTTGCCAGATCAAACTCACATTCGGTCGTCGCTTGATGCGACTGCACCAGGATTCCGCTTGCGGCGGGCAGGCTCGAGAGGACGAGACCATTCTTCGTTGCGGCGTTTGAAGCCATGCAATCCATCGGTTCGTCCACCCGGATCTTCCGAGGCTGATCGGGCCTCGGCAGATGGGTTATGGTTGTTTCGTTGCGTCCGGGGCTTGCTGTTGGGCTCGGTTCTGGATCAGGCGGCGGGCTTCATCACGGCCTCCTCGAGGATGACGCCCTGGGTGACATACTTCCACAACGCCACGAGAAGCTTGCGCGCCAGCGCCACGATCGCGCGCTTGCGGCCTTGCGGGCTTCGCTCCTTGAACCAGCGCGTCAGGGCCGACTGCGGCTGGTGACGTACCCACAGCCAGGCGAGCTGGATCATCGTGGTCCGCAGCCTGGGATTGCCGGCCTTCGACACGCCTTGCTCGTGTCGGATGCGTCCGCTTTGCCAGGGCGTTGCCGCAAGGCCCGCATAGGCGGCGACCTGGCGGCGGTTGGCGAACTGCCGATAGAACGCCTCCGACCAGAGCACGGCGGCGAAGTTGGCGCCCACTCCCTTCAAGGCGAGCAGCATCGTGACCGGGTCCGGCGCGGCCTTCTCGCTTGCAGGCATTCTCGCCGCCGCCAGCAGGGCTTCCTGCGCGGCCTCGACCGACTTGATCTGGTCCAGAAGCAGCTCGATCCGATCGAGCTCGCGGCCGATCTGAGCCTTCAGATGCGACGGCAGCTCCCGTCCATCTCCGGTGCGCAACGCTTCAAGCCGCGCCCGCCGGTCGCGCCGCAGCGGTCCGTAGTCGGATATCCCCTGCGCGAACAGAAGCCCCTTGATCCGGTTCACATGCGTGACGCGCTCCTCGATCAATGTCCGCCGTTCGCGGCAGAGCCTCCGGCGATCCTCCTCCTCGGGCGAGGGCGCAACCACCATCGCGCAGACCCGCGGCTCGCCGCGCTTGTAGGCCAGAAGCGCCCGCAGCAGCGTCTCGCCGTCGAGCCTGTCCGTCTTGGCCCGCCTGCGCCGCCGCGGCGTCGCGATCGAAGCGGGATCGACCACGTGGCTCTCGATCCCCTCCTGTTGCAGAACGCGGTGGAGCCAGAACCCATCCAGCCCGGCCTCCTGGATCGTGATGATCGGATAGCTTTGGCCGGTCCGGACCTCCGCCTTGCGCTTGAGCTCCGCAAACAGCGCCAAAAGCTCGGCCACATGGCCAGCTGCGACGCTGCGCTTGGACATCTTTTCGCCTTTGCCCGGCGACAGCGACGTCACCAGCCAATTCGAACGGCTCAGTTCCAACGACACAAAAATTGCGCCAATATGCGTGCGGATAGCGGTCGGTTCGTCGGAAGGATGATCGAGCAACATCGTCGTCTCCAGGTTGAGTGGTTTCAGCAACCTCAGTCTGGCTCCAGACCCGGCCGCTATCCACTCCCCATGGAATCTTCGTCGCTTGCGCTCCTCGCAATGACGGCTAGTGGTTCAGGTCCTACGCTCTTGCCTCCATCATCGCCTTTCGCGCCAGCGCCAGTCCCATCAGCACGAAGGCCGAGGTGACCTCGGGGCCGCCGACCAGGATGCGGGTCGGGGTCTTCATCTTGTTCCACTCATAGGCCTTGAACGGCCCATGCCGGCCGCCTTCGCCGAGACCGCCGACGATGCAATGCAGTGCTGCGGTGAAGGTCGCGGGGTCGGCGCCGAGATGGCCGAGCGCGATCAGCGCCAGTGCGGCGTCGAACGCGTTCATCTCGTGGGCGGTGAGCTCGGTCTGCACATAGGCCAGCACCCGGCCGCGGATGAAATCGAAGCTGTCGTCGGGATCGATCGCGCGCTGCGCGGCAGGAGGCAGCGCGATGAAGGCGGCGTAGCAGCGGCCGAAATAGGCGCAGTAGAGTTCCGGCAGGTAATAGATATGCGAGCGCGGATCGGCGAAGGCGCCGCTTGCGGCCAGCCGCTTCTGGAAACCGATGATGCGCTGCACGGTCTTCAGCCGCGCCGGCGTCTCCAGCACCTTCCACCGCGCCAGGTTGCGGAAACTGACCTCGAGGATGTCGAGATTGAGCGTCGGGTCGAGATCGTTGCCGAAGGGACGTTCGCCTTCGAGATTGTCGATCCAGGTGACGACGCCGCCCTCGTAATCGATGTTGTCGTTGAGCGGCACCGTCACCTTGGGCTCGTTGGCGCCTGCCGTGACCTGATAGCCGGCATAGAAATCGAGCAGCGGCTGGTCGAGGATCGGATCGGTGCAGCCCGCCTGCGTCGCCGCCGAGAACGAACAGGCGGTGGTGTCGCAATCCGGCACGTAGATGCCGAAGCCGAGGTCCTGCTTGATCTGGGCGAAGAACTTCGAGAACCGCGGATGCGGCAGCGGCGCCAGCGCGGTGATCACGTTGAAGGCCGCGCCGTCATGGGCGCGCACTTCCTCGCGGCTGGTGGCAAGGCAGAACTCGACCATGTCGGCGATCGCGCGCCGCGACGCGCCGGCCTGATCCTCCGAGGCCAGCCCGGTCTCGACGAAGCTCAGCAGCGCCTCGGTGAAGAAGGCGTCGTAATAGGCCGAGCGGTGCCGGATCTGCATCGGCTCCCACATCGGCTCGGCGATGCCTTTCCACGGCGGGTTGATCAGCGCGCGCGCCGGCGAGCGGGCGATGAAGGTCCGCGCCAGGTTGAACAGCAAGGTCGAATTCTTGTAGCCGCGCGAATTGAGCCCGGTCAGCGCCATCGCCATTTCGCGGCCGCGCAGGTCGGGATCGCCGATCAGGTTGAAGGCGGCATAGGTCGGGATGAAGCCGTTGCGCCCGAACGATTTCAACAGATGCTCGCCGCAGCTGCGGATCGCGCCGTCGATCCTGGCGAGATCGGGCGCGCGCGACGGCGGCGGCGCTGCCCTCGGCCGGGGATGATTGAGCTCGATGGTGTCCAGCAGTTCGGCGACCGGCGCGCCGATTGCGGCCCAGTCCGGCGTCTCGTCGTCGCGCGCCTGCCGCAGGGCCGCGCGCAAGGTCCGCAGCTTCGGCTCGTCGCGCAATTCGGAAAGCCCGGTCCGGCGCAGCAGCGGCCGCAGCGCCGGATTGCCGAGCGCGGTGCGATAGAACTTGCCGAGATGCGGGTCGCCGCCGGCGTATTTCAGCAGCAGGGGATCGCACACATCGTAGAGGGACGGGCCGTCCTTCCGGGCCGTCAGCGCGCGGAAGGCGGCGCCGGCGATGCTGTGCAAGGTCATGAGGTTTCTCTCGGAGCTTCTTTGTCGCGGTCCGTTTCGCACGTCCCGCCAGGCTGCCTGGAACACCGCTGACCGCGCGGCTGCCGCCTTCGAAACCCTGCACGCCCTGAATTTTCAAGTTATTCGAAAAACTATACGAAGGCCCGCGAATTACAAATGTGACCGACGTCACAGCGAAAAAGCGCGATCTGGCGGCAATCTCGGCCCAATAAAGCAGCACGACGGGAAACGTAACTCACTGTAGTATCGAAGGAATTTACATCAACCCCGCGGTCCGCAGGGGCCCATTCGCCAAACGAGGTTGCCGGAAATGCCCCTACAGGCTAAAGCTTTCCCTGTTGCAGCGCCGCAAATTGAGCGCAATTGGGCGGCAAACCCCCGGCAACCCCTCAAACCTAATTGGCGTTGACGCGACTAACGGAGCGCGGCTGCGCCGATGAGCAGGAATGAACCGAGATGAAGTTCTGGCATATCAGCATCTCCCGCCGCTCGCTCACCATTGCCGCTGCACTGGTCGGCGTGCTGTCGCTGGCGATCGGCGCCCATGCCGCGCTGAACAAGCGCGCGCTCGATGCGGCCAAGGCGATCGCCTCGGAGCAGGGCGCTGATACCGCCGGCAAGGCTTCCAGGATCGCGCTCGTCATCGGCAACGGCCATTATCCCGACGCCAATGCGCCGCTGGCCCAGCCGATCAACGACGCCCGCGCGCTGACCGCGAGCCTGCGCCAGTCCGGTTTCGACGTCGACGTCATCGAAGACGCCACCAAGGACGACATGCGCCGCGCCGTCGCCCGGATGAAATCCAGGATCAAGAAGGATTCCGTGGTGATGCTGTTCTTCGGCGGCTATGGCGTGCAGGCCGGCCGCGAGAGCTACATGATCCCGGTCGATGCCAAGATCTGGAAGGAATTCGACGTGCGCCGCGACGGCGTCAGCGTCGAATCCGTGCTGTCGGCGATGAAGGAGCAGGGCGCCCGCGCCAAGCTCGTCGTGATCGACGCCTCCCGCCGCAACCCCTATGAGCGCCGCTTCCGCGCCTATTCCCACGGCCTCGCCCCGATCGTCGCTCCCGACAACGCGCTGATCCTGTCCTCGGCCACGCCGGGCAAGGTCGCCGACGATTCGAAAGCGCCCAACAGCGTGCTGATGACCGAGCTGCTCACGCATCTCAACCCGGAGCTGACCGGCATCGAGGCCGCCTTCAACAAGACCCGCATCGCCATCTCCCGCGCATCCGAAGGCGAGCAGGTGCCCTCGGTGTCGTCGTCCCTGCTCGAAGACGTCACCTTCGCTGCCATGGCGAATGCTGGCAGCTGAACCCCGTCGTCCCTGCGAACGTAGCCGGTTAAACAAGCGAAACTCCATCAGCACGTCGTCCCTGCGAACGCAGGGACCCATACTCTGCGGCCCCAATTGTTTGGCGTGGTGGATATTGCCTTCATCTATTATCGGCATCGGTGGTTATGGGTCCCTGCGTTCGCAGGGACGACGATAGTGGTGTGTTGCTTCGCAGGGGCGACGGATCGCTAAATAATCAAATCGCTGAGATCGCGCCATTCGAGATTCTCGCGCTCGATCAGCTCGATCTTCCAGTCGCGTTTCCATCGCTTCAATTGCTTCTCCCGCGTGATCGCCTCGTCCGCGCGCTCGTAGGATTCGACATAAACGAGCCGGTAAACGCCGTAGGCCTTGACGAACGAGGAGCCCTCGCCGTTGCGATGCTGTTCCAGCCGCTTCCGCAGCGAATTGGTCACCCCGATATACAGGGTGCCGTGACGCCGGCTCGCGAGAATGTAGACGTAATACATGCTCGAAACACACTTACAGCGAACTACATCCGTCGTCGCGGCGAGAGCGCCGCTGACTGGTAGCGCACCCTCTCAACCCGTCGTCCCTGCGAACGCAGGGACCCATACGCCGCGGCCCCTCGGTTTAGGCGCCGGCGGACGACGGCTTCCTTGAATCGCCAACACGTGCTTATGGGCCCCTGCGTTCGCAGGGGCGACGATAGTTGGTTGTCCCGTAGGGGCGACATAACCCCTACTTCTTCGCGCCCGCCGCGCTCATCGCCACCGGCCGCACCGGATCGCCTTCGCGCAACAGCGCGCCGGCGCGGGCCACCACGGTGTCGCCTTCCTGCAGCCCCTCGCGGATTTCGACCTGGCCGGCCGACATCAGGCCGACCTCCACCCGCTTGGTCTCGACCCGCGCCCGCCGCACCACCTGCACCACGGTGCCGGCCGAGCCGTAGAGGATCGCGGTCAGCGGCACCGAGATGCCGCAGCTCTGCCCGGTCTTGATCAGCGCGCGGCCGGACGAATTCACCAACAGCCGCCGCGGCAGCACCACCGAGACGAACACCTGGCCGAGCTGGCTGTTGGGCTCGATGGTCGAGGCCACCCGCCGCACCTTGCCCTCGACCTCGCCGGCGCCGATGATCTTGATCCGCGCGGTCTGGTTTACCGCGAGTTTGGAAATATCCCGCACCGGCACCATGCCGACCAGGTCGAATTCGCTGCGCGCGATGATGGAAAACAGCGCCTCGCCCTTGCCCCCTGCGATCGAGCCGATCACCGCCGAGGACGTCGAGATCAGCCCGGCCACCGGCGACTGCACCACCTGCATGCCGCCCTCGGGCAGCGCCAGCCGGGCCAGCGCCTGGCCGGCGGTGACGGTGTCGCCCGGCTCGGCCAGGATTTCGGAAACCTTCAGGCCCGGCCGCTCCGGCCGCACCGACGTCTCCTCCCGCGCGATCAGGATGCCGGAAACCTCGACGATATCGGAGAAACAGGCCTTGGCCGCCTTGAACACCGTGACCGCGGCGCCCTTCGGCGCGGCCTCGGGCTCCTCGGCGGCGAGGGCGGGGGAGGCGAGAAAGAGCAGGGCGGCGAGGGTGGGGGCGAGGAGGTGGCGTGAGGCGTGGTGTGCGGGAAAATTGTTCATCGGCAATCCAGTCCCGTTTGGGGGCCTATCGATATCAGAAGGGGGGCTCGGACGCCAAGCGGTATGGCCCCCATGTGGGTGAAGCGCTTACCCCTCGCCGACATGGCCGGGCTTCATCCCTCCGATGCTGTCTTTGATTCCAATGAAGCGAAAGGGGTAGCTTATTAGCGCTGCCACTCAAAGAGTTCGGTTGCCGCATAGCAAGATCGGACGTTCGAATTCGCCAGCTTCCGCGTGGACGGCTGATCGACCCCGCACAATGCCATCGCTCCGGTTGTTTGGCAGTATGCTCCGGCCGATTCGTGCTTGGCTTGCGGGAATGCTTCCTTCGGCAACTTTGTGTCGATAGGATGTTAATCCGTGGGAACTAGAATTCGTCCGCATCGGGTTGGAAAGTGGGTATGGCAGGTACTGAACTCAATCAGTGGATGACGGCTCTGGGCTACAACTTGGCCTCGGACTCGATGCACCGCGCCAGTTCCCAGCTTCGAGCCCGTCATCCGTATGCTCCCGAATTGCTTGATCTGTTGAACCCGGCCGGTGAAATTCGCGCTGAGGCGGTGTTCGATGTCGAAGGCGTTCCGACGGTCTGTTTCTTCGTTGACGATGGATCGTTGATAAACGATGCGCATCGTTTGGCGGAGATTCGGCAGCGCATTTGGAATCAGAACCTCATTTCCTTGATCTTGATCTTGACTCCGACGCACCTCGTGCCGGTGCCTGTCACTCGCAAGGTGCCGGCCGCCGATCCCATTCTCAAATCACAAGTTCGTCCGGATGGCCCGCTCTCGTGTGCGGACATTCAATCCGGGGATGTATGGTCCCGTTTCAAGTCATGGTTTCAGGTCGATGATCGTGTCGACCGGAAGCTGCTGTCGAATCTGCGCGTTACAGTACGTGAACTCTGCGAGAAAAAACGCGGACAATTGGCGATCGACGACGCTCAATACTTAGTCTCTCAACTGCTATTTGTTTCCTATCTCGAACATCGTGGAATTGTTGGTGATCGCTACAGGGCTGAACGAAAGGTGGGTCGTCTATTCGATCTTATTCAAACTCGAAACCGACAAGGCGTTGTTCGTCTGCTCGGCAAACTGAAATCAGACTTCAATGGCGACTTCCTAGAGCCGAAGGTCGGCTCGAAAGACCTATGGCTCGACCTCCAAGACAGCAGTTTCGAGGTGCTCCTGGCATTCCTCGCCGCAAACGATATGGAGACCGGACAGCTCAGCATTTGGCCTTACAATTTCCGTTTCATCCCCGTCGAACTGCTGTCTGGCATATACGAAGCGTTTCTCGGAAAGGAGTCGCAGAGAAAGGCTGCTGCGTTTTACACGCCCCGTCATCTGGCCAACCTCGTCGTTGATCAAGCGCTAAACGACTCCGTCGATCTGCTGAGTGAGCGTATCTACGACGGCGCCTGCGGGTCGGGCATCTTACTAACAACTGCTTTCCGAAGAATAATCGGTGAAGCTGAAGCCCGAAAGAAAGGGGCGCAGGTCTCGCTATCCGAACGTATTGCACTGCTCAGGAGTTGCATCTTCGGAAGCGATATCAGTGATTCTGCTTGTCGCGTAACCGCATTCAGTCTCTACCTGTCGCTACTTGAACGGTTGGAGCCGACAGATATTGCGGCGTTGTGTGACGACGAAAACGTAAAGCTACCAAACCTGCGCGGCTCCAATCTATTTGGTGGCCCACAGGCGGGCGAATTCTTTTCTCGCAAGAATCCTCTAGTCAAACGCGGCGGCTTCACGTTGTTTCTCAGCAATCCGCCCTGGGTTGAGCCAAAGCAGAACGAAAGCTCAGCTGCCGACGATTGGGCGGCGGAAGAGGGCGCGCCACGTGCGCTGCGCCAACTAGCTGCTGATTTTGCTTGGCGGGCGGTGGATTGCCTTTCGCCGTCGGGTCGACTGTGTATGATTCTTCCAATGAGCCTTTTGTTGAAACCTACGAGTCAGGAATTCCTGACCGAGTGGTTGCAACGCATTAAGTGGCACCGCGTCATCAATTTCGGTGATCTCAAAGAACTACTCTTCGATCAGGGCCGTAAATCCTGCGTCGTTTTGATCGGTACACCAAGGCCCGAGAACGAAAATGCTAGATGGATAATCCCCCCGAACGAAATATTCGAGTATTGGGTGCCGAAGGCAGATGTGAGCCTCGCCTTCGGTCGCCTCACACTCCATAGCGGCGACCGACATCGGGTGCAGACGCAAGCGATCGCGCTGTCCAACAAGCAGTTGACGACACGAATGTGGGGTGACGACTTTGATTTGGCTCTCTGGGCCGATTTGCGTCTGCGAGGCACGTTCAATGACCTTGTCTCGGGTTCGAATAGACGGTGGGCTCGTCGAAAAGGATTTCATCGCACCGATAACGCCGTACCTGCCGACAAATGGGTTAGCAGCAAACCGCTTTGGGAAATGATGTTTGTTCGGCCGGGCGATCTTTATCACAATGTCGTTCCTGATTTGTCGAGCAGACGTGCTTTTCCAAAAGGCGAAATCCAAAGAGTGCCCAAACTTAGTGCTGAAGTGCTGGATGCATTCGACGGCCCGCGGATTTTGTTTCCAGATGGTCCGTCGCCAGACCTCGAGATTCGCGCTGCATTTATCGATAAGCCTGCGTCTTTCATGAGCAGCGTAGGTGTCATCGCGGGCCCCATGGAAGATGCCGATTATCTCCGTTTTGCAACCGTTTTCTTGCGTTCGGATCTCGTTAGATATTTTATGGTGACGCAGCTCTACCAGCTCCTGAGCGACCGCGACCGAGTCTCGCTTAGCGACGTGGGCAACTTTCCATTTTATCTGCCTGAACGGCATCCTGATCCCGCGAGAGCAAGAAAGATCGTCAAAGAGTTGGCGGGCTACGTTCAAGAAATTGAGAACACGAGCGTGTTGATGCGTAGCCATCGGTGGGAGACGCTGCGGCCGATCGCAGAGACGAAGTTATTGGAGTATTTTGGGCTAAGTGAATCAGCTCAGGCAATTGTCAAAGAAACGATCGAGGTCGTTCTTCCCGCAATCCGCCCTTATGGCATGTCAGACGTATTTGAACGTGCTGGAAGACGGCCGTCAAATGATGCGATACGATCTTACGTGGGAACGCTCATCGCCGAGTTGGAATCATGGCGTGACGCACGAAAAGGGAAGGGCAAATTTTCGGTTGAGGTGCTGCTGACAATCCGGGAGAGGTCCGGCCCGTTTGGTATTGTTCGTGTCCATGTGGGCTCGAGCAGGAAGAGCAAGGCGGAGATTCAAAGAAAGGAAGCTGCGGCGAACAGTGCTATTGCAGAGTTGCAGGCTCGCAAATTGCTGCCGATGTCGCTTTCAGAAGATTTGTATTTCGTTGCTGATACGGTCATTGTAGCTGACGATACAGTGTTTCTCGTAAAGCCACAGAATGAGCGTGCTTGGTTACGCCGGCAAGCATTGCGAGATGCCGAGCGAATCGTCGAAACAACGACGCGTCCCGCTGCGCTAGCTCAGGACGTGGCATGACGAAGTCGGGCAGCTGGCTTTCGGCATTTCCCCAAGAGGACGTTCGAGTCGCGGTCGACGCTTTGCGCGGAGTATGGGCGGAGCTCACGACGCTGAGCCCAGAAACATTTCACGCCGACGCAAAAGAACCCCGATTAACCGAATTACTGTGCGAGCATATTCGGTCGGTCTTTAAGACGCGCACGAAGCTTACCGGACAGTGGAGTTACGAGAGAAGAATCGGCAAGATCAAGCAACGCAAGGGCGGCGGTGTTGAAATTGCTGATAGAAGGCGCACAGACATCGAATATTTCTCTGATCGATACGATCCAGCACTTGAGCTCGTATTTGAATTCAAGAAAATCAACGGAAAGGCCGCGCGCAGGAATACATATGTAGGTTCAGACGGAATGCTTCGCTTTGTAACTGGCAGCTATAGTGTCAAGCAACCGCTTGCGGTCATGGTCGGAATTTTGACTGATAAGGAAACGGCCTGCGTAAAGCCTCTTATTGATCTGCTGAAAACGCCAGAGCTAATGACGTCGTTGCAGATGAAGCCGGCGCCTTCCGAATCGCTGAAGGTTCCATCGCTCATTTTGCCAAGAATCGCTCAATTTGACACGGAGCATCAACGCGCGGCAGAGCTCGCGGCGGAGCACGGGACGATAACCATCGCCCATCTGTTCCTTGGTTTTCCCGTTGCGACAACGTAGTAGAGTGCGGTCGCTTGGGGTTGCAGTATGCTATGTGGCATGAACCATCCAATCCGAACAAGGGAGCAAGCAATGCCCCTGACCAGAAGCTTTCGCGAGACGGTGCAGGCGCGCGCTCGCCGCGACATCAAATTCCGGCAGGCCTTGCTTGCCGAGGCGATGCAGGCGTTGCTCGATGGTAATCTCGACGAAGGGCGCGCCACGCTGCGCTCGTGCATCAACGCCACCGTCGGTTTCGAAAAACTCGGCGCCGCGCTCGGCCGGTCGCCCAAGAGCCTGATGCGCATGTTCGGGCCATCGGGCAACCCTACGGCCGAAAACCTGCTCGGCGTCATCGGCGTGCTGCAGGAGAAAACGGGCGTTCGCCTGCAGGTGCGCGCGGTCGCCGACGCGGCCTGACGGGAAGCTGCCTACCCCCGATTTTCCGAAATTACGCCCTCCGAGCCGGGCATTTTACTTTGCATGGGGTCGTTTTGCGATTTTTTGTTGAGGCCCTGCGGTAGGCGCTGCGTCTGGGGCGGGAGGCGGCGCGCTTAAGTCACGACGGCAGCTTCCGTCGCCGGTCCGCCACGGGCTGCGCTTCTTTCGCCGCCGCCGCGCCTTCTTCCTTCCAGCGCAAAATCTCCACCGCCAGGATCGGATGGTTGAAGCCCTTCAGCGTCAGATCTTCCAGCTGCCGGCCTTCGGCCCATGGCTCGACCATGCCGAACACGCGCTGGCTGACCACGATCTGGCCGGCCTTGGCTTCGTCACACAGCCGCGAGGCGAGGTTGGTGACGCTGCCGATCGCGGCGTATTCGAGCCGCTGCTCGAAGCCGATCTGGCCGAGCGTCGCATAGCCGAGCGCGATGCCGACGCCGAAGCCAAGACTATGCCCGCGGTTGCGCCACTTCTGCGTCAGCTGGCCGATGGTGTCGCGCATCTCGACCGCCATCTTCACCGCGCGCTTGACGTGATCGTCGAACTGGATCGGCGCGTTGAACAGGATCATCACGCCGTCGCCGGCATAGCGGTCGAGCGTGCCCTCGTAGCGGAAGATCAGCTCGCCGAGCGCGGCGTGATATTCGCGCAGCACGTTCATCGCCTCTTCCGGCTCGGTCGCCTCGGTGAAGGCGGTGAAGCCGCGCAGGTCGCAGAACACCACGGTGACTTCGCGGCGGTGGCTGTCGAGCAGCGAATCATGGCCGTCGGAGGAGGCGATCAGCTGCGCCACCTGCGGCGGCAGGAAGCGCTCCAGCCTTCGGATGCGCTCGATCTCGCCGAGCTGCTTCTCGACCCGCTCCTCCAGCGACTTGTTCCAGTTCTTGAGCTGCTCGGTCTGTTCCTGCAGTTTGGCCGCCTGCTGCTGCACGGTGGTGTGCGCGGTTTCCAGTTCGCGGCCCTTCGCGTCGACTTCGGTGAACAGCCGCGCATTGCGCATCGCCAGCACCGACTGGTGTGCGAACGTCTTCATCAGCCCGATCAGATTGGGCGAGAATTCGCCGGCCGCGCGGCGCAGCACCACCAGCGAGCCCAGGATGCCTTTTTGATCGACCAGCGGCACCACCAGCACGGAATGAAAGCCGGCCTCGGCCGCGACGTCGCGCAGCCGATCTTCGGCAACGCTCGCGAGATCGGGGATCGCGATCGGCTCGCCCTGGCTTGCGGCCTGGCCGAGCACGCTGGAATCCTGGTCGATCTGCAGGTGCCGGCCTTCGGCCGTCTTGTCGATGCCGATCGCCTCGGTCAGGTTGAATCGCTGTCTGGTCGCGTCGTAGCCGTAGATCAGCACGGCGTCGGCATGGGTGATTTCCAGCGCGCGCGCCGCCACCGTCGGCAGCACCGCGTTGAGATCGAGCGAGGACGACACCGCGCGGCCGACCTCCTCGAGCACCTTGAGCTCGTTGATCGAGCGCGCCAGGTCGCGGGTGCGCTCCTCGACCTTGGTCTCGAGGCCCTCATAGGTCTCCTGCAGCCGGCCGGCCATGCTGTTGAACTGGTCGGACAGTTCTTCCAGTTCGTCCTTGGTGTGCACCTCGATGCGGTGGCTGAAATCGCCGGCGCCGAGCCGCCGCGCGCCGGCGCGCAGCGCGGTGATCGGAATCAGCATCCGCCGCGCCAGCACCGTGCCGGCGAGGATCGCAACCAGCAGGCCGAGCGCGATCAACAGCGCGCTCCGCACCAGCTGGTCCCGGATCGGCGCCAGCGCCTGCGCGGTCGGCTGCTCGAACAGCACGTACCAGCCGAGTTTCGGCACCGCGCTCGATGTCGTCAGCACCGCCTGGCCGTCGATGCCGGTGCCCGAGGTGGGCGGCACGCCGTCCGGCTTCAGCAGGGCGGCGACCTGCGGCAGGGCGGCGAGTTCCCTGCCGACCTCCGGGCCCTTCGAGCCTGCCAGCACCTGGCCGCGCGCATCGGCCACATAGGCGTAAGCGGCCTTGCCGACCTGGGCGTCGCCGAGGAAATCGTTGAGAAAGCGCAGGTCGATCTCGGCCAGCGTCACCCCGGCGTTGAAGCCGGAATGCGACACCGCGATCGACATGAAGGGGCGCGAGCCGACGAAATAGGCCGGCGCGAAGATGACCCCCTTGGCGGCGGTTTCGGAAAAGCGGATGTCGCGGGAAAAGTCGGCGTTGCTGTTGGTCGAGATCGTCGTGCGCGTCAGCCGCAGCTGCTCGCGGCCGCTGCCGTTGAGGAAGGAAAGCTGGCTCACCGCCGGCACCTGGTTCAGAAGCTGGGCGTAGTCGGAGCGGTGCTGTTCCAGCGTGGTCGCGCTGGCGCGGGTCACCCAGCTGATCTGCCGTTCCAGCTCCGAAATCGCCTGCTCGATCCGCAGCGCGGTGGCTTCCGCCTTCTCGCCCATCGCGTCGACCAGCGCGACCCGGGTGCCGCGATAGCTGATCCAGGTCTCCATCGCGCCGTTGACGGCCAGCACGAACACCACGAGCCCGACCAGCGCGGCGACGTATTTGGCGAACAGGCCTTCGCGGAGAAACCAGATTTTGTCCCTGACGCCGTTCATCCAGATCCTCATGCGCTCCCCATCAGAGGTTTGCGCTCAGCCGGGCTGTGTTTAGCACAATTCGAGGGGGTTGGCCGGGCTGTCGGCCAGCGTGGTTAGCCGCCATTTTGGCTAGCGGGGGAGGGCCGGGGTGGGGATACCGCGGCGGCGGTGGGGAGGTGAGAATGTCAGCGGTTGAACAATTGCCGCAGCACCTCGTTCATCGCCGGGCTGTCCTGCGGGGCTTGCGGGATGGTCTCGTTCTGCGGCGCAGGCGCCGGCGGCGCGGCCGGAACGGGGGAGCCCGGCGCGGGAATGCTGCGGCCTTGGCTTGGGACTTGGCTTGGGACTTGGCTTGGGACCTGGCTTGGACCCTGGCCTGGCGGCGCTTGTCCGAGCCCCAGCCCGAGGCCCTGCTGGATCAGATTGCCGAGGGTTTCGCCGAGCTTGTCGGCGGACAATCCGCCGCCGGCCGCTCCGCCGCTACCCGATCCGCTGCCGGCGGTTCCGCCTCCGGTCAATCCGCCGAGCAGCCCCCCCAGGCCGCCGCCGTCCTTGCCGAACAGGCCCTTGCCCATCTCCTTGAGCTTGGCATAGGCGGCGTCGGGATTGTCGAGGATGCCGGCCATGTCGGGATAGATGCGCGGCTGCGCCCACGGCCCGTCGATCATCACGGGAATGCCGAGCCCGACCGGATCGGAGGCGCGGCCCTGGCCTTCGGTGGTCATCACCAGTTTCGGGTCGACCCGGAACGCGATCTGCTTGGTGCCGAGGTCGATGGTGCCGACGCCGGTCATCTTCACCAGCGGTCCCACCAAATTGAGATCGGTGGTGACGGCCTGGCCCTTGTCGATGCGGAACGAGGCGGACAATTGCGAGAGGTCGGTGACCTGGTCCTGCTTCTCCTGCCAGCCCGACAGCGTGCCCGAGGTCAGCGAGCGGATCATCTTGGCGACGTTGAGCCCGATGATGGCGCCGTCCTGGAACACGACGAACGCCGTGCCATTGAGGTTCGCCATGATGGCGCGCTGGCTCGAGCCCGTGGCGCGCACGGAGATTTTCGCCTGCATCTTGCCGTCGAGCTTGTCGAAATCGGCGGTACTGGTCAGCAGCGGCAAGGCGCGGACGCCGGCAAGGTCGCTGTGCAGCGTGAAACTCGGCTCGGCCGCGGCGGCGTCCGCAGTGACCTCGCCGCTGGCCTGGCCGCCATAGGCGCCGAGATTGGAGAACCGCACCTTGAGCACGCCGCTGCCGAGCGTGGCATCGATCGCGGCCGGCGCGAAATGCGCGCCCGCAATGTTGAACTCGGCGGCGGAAGCCCGCACCTGCGCGTCGACATAGTTCAGTCCGCTGATGTCGAACGTCGCATTGCTCCAGGCCTGCGTAGCGGGCGAGGGCGTCGCCTTGGCGCCGGAAATGTCGAGCCGCTGGAAGTCGAGATCGAGCTTGACCAGCGGTTTGCTGGCGAGATCGACCGATGCCCAGCCGTTGAACGCGCCGTCGCCGAGCGTGCCGGACAGGCCGTTGATCATCACGGTCGAACCATTGAGCCGGACCTCGGCCTTGGCCGCCAGCGAGGCCTGCAACAGGCTGGGCGCGTCGAGGCCGATCTCGACCGGAATGTTCTGCCGTTCCAGCGGCGGTGGCGGCGCGGTGGCGCGGATGTCGAATTTGAGCGGATGGCCGCCGGTCTTCGCAGCGCCGGTGATCTTGATCTTGCGATCGGCGCCCATCCTCATCTCGGCGTCGATGCCGTCGATGCGATTTTCCACGCGGTCGCGCAGGTTGGAGAACACCACCACGCCGTCGGTCACGGTGATGCGATCGATCGCGGCCTTGCCGGCTTCGCTCGGGGCGGCCGCCGGCCTGGCGGATGAAATCAGCTGTCCCGAGCGTTCGCGCAGCAGCGGCAATTGCAGCACCGGCTTGTTGATGACGAGTTCGGTGACTTGCGGGCGGCCCGACCACAGGCTCGACAGCGTCACGTCGGCCTGGAGGCTGCCGACGGTCAGGCGGCTCGTGCCGTTGCGGTCCTTGGGGTCCTGCAGCGTGACGTCGTTCAGCTTGACGTTGAGGGAAGGCCAGATCCCGATCCTGGTGGCGCCGGCAATGGTCAGTTTGTAGCCGGTCTCGCGCTCGACCCGGGTCTGGATCTCCGACGTCAGGAATCCCGAGGGGACGCCGACGATCAGCAGCAATGCCGCCACCACGATCACGGCGGCGACGGCGGCTCCGGCGATTTTCAGTGCTTTCATCTCGACATTCCAGACCGGGCAGCTGCGCTCGAATTCGGCCCGGCCATAGCGGCGGGCCACGTAAATTGAGCTTATCCCGGAAGGGGAAACGGCTCAAAGCCAGTAAAAATAGTCCGGGGGTGCTGCAAAGTTATGTGACTTATGACACACTTCACAGGCCACAAGCTTCGCTAACGGTTATTTTGTCGATCTCGAATCCTTCTGGAAGGCATTGCAATGAGCAAAGCGGCCGAATTTGCGGTCATTCTCAAGATGAATCCGATGTTCGCGGACTTGGGTTCCGACGAATTGCAGCGGATCTCGAGCCTCTGCCACACCCAGCACCTCGGGGTGGGCGAGATGCTGTTCCAGAAGGGCGACGCCGGCGACGCCCTGTTCGGGGTCCGGCGCGGGCAGATCCGCATCGAGACCGGAGCATCGGACGGCAGCCGCCTGACCCTGAACTTTCTCGGCCCCGGCGACCTGTTCGGCGAGGTCGCGGTGCTCGACGGCCAGAGCCGCACCGCGGACGCCACCGCCGGCGAGCCCACGGAACTATTCGTGCTGCGGCGCGAGGATTTTCTCAGCTTTCTCGAACGTGAGCCCCGCGTCGCGGTCAAGATCATCGCGCTGTTGTGCCAGCGCATCCGCTGGATGAGCGAGCGGATGGAGGAATCCATGCTGCAGCCGCTGCCGGTACGGCTGGCGCGCCGGCTCTGCGCGCTGTCGTCCGATTTCGGCTCCGAGGTGCACATCTCGCAGGAACAGCTCGGCGTGTTCGTCGGCGCCGCCCGCGAGAGCGTCAACCGTCAACTGCAGCTGTGGCGCAAGGACGGCATTCTCGACCTGCAGCGCGGCCGCATCCTGCTGCAGAACATGACCAAGCTGACGGCGGTGGCGCGAAACGAATAGGGCTATAGCGCCGCCTACTCCGCCGCGGGCGAATGCACGATGCTCGGCGGCGGCTTGTGGTCGCCCGGCTCCTGCTCGTTCTCGCCGCTGGAGACCAGCAGTTTCCTGCCGAAGCGCCAGATCAGCGCGCCGAGATCGTCCATCATCATGAACATCGCCGGCACGAACACCAAGGACAGCACGGTGGAGAACACCAGCCCGCCGATCACGGCGAGCGCCATCGGCGAGCGGAATTCGCCGCCGGCGCCGAATGCCAGCGCGGACGGCATCATGCCGGCCGCCATCGCGATCGTGGTCATGACGATCGGGCGTGCGCGCTTGATGCCGGCATCGATGATCGCAAATTCGCGCGGATTGCCCTCGCGGATCGATTCGACCGCGAATTCCACCAGCATGATGGCGTTCTTGGTGACGATGCCCATCAGCATCAGGATGCCGATCCAAACCGGCGTCGTCAGCTGCTTGCCGGTCAAGAGCAGCGCCGCGATGGCACCGCCGATCGAGAGCGGCAACGAGAACAGGATGGTGATGGGCTGCAGGAAGGTGCCGAACAGCAGTACCAGCACCGCATAGACCATCATCAATCCGGTGGTGATCGCGGTGGCAAAGCCTTCCGACAGTTCGTTCAGGCTTTCGGCGTCGCCCGAGGGGCTGACCTTCACGCCCTTGGGCAGGCTCTTCATGACCGGCAGGTCGTAGATCAGTTTGGTGGCGTCGCCGAGCGCGGCGGAGCCGACGAGGTCGGCCGCCACCGTGGCCTGGCGTTCCCGGTCGTAGCGGTTGATGCTGGTCGGGCCCTGATCGAGCTTGATGTCGGCGACGACGGAGAGCGGCACGCCGCCCTTCTCGCCGCGCTGGCCGAGCGGCACCCGCAACTGCTCGAGGATCTGCAGGTCGCCGCGCGCGGCGTCCTCGAGCTGCACGCGGACCGGCACCAGCCGGCCGCCGGCGTCGAACTTCGCCAGCGCCGGGCCGACGTCGCCGATGGTGGCGACCCGGATGGTCTGCGACAGGCTCTCGGTGGAGACGCCGAGCCTTGCTGCGAGCTCCGCCCGCGGCTGGATGCGAAGCTCGGGGCGGTCGAGCGAGGTTTCGGAGATCACGTTGGCGATGATCGGAATCCGTTTCATCTGCGTCGCCAGCTCGCTGGCGACGTTGCCGACGATGTTGCTGTCGACGCCGGTGACCACCAGCGAGATCGCGCGCAAGCCGTTTTCGTCGAGGAACCAGAATCGGATGTCGGGAACGCTTTCGAGGTCCTTGCCGATATCGAGTTCGAGCAGGCGTTGCGTGTGTGCATCGTCGCGGTCGGCCTTTGGCGTGTAATTGATGATCAGCGCGGCTCGGCGCACCTCGAAGATGCCGGGCGGCACGCGGCCGCCGTCGACGAACACGCTCTTGACCTCGGGCCGCTTGCGCAGGCGCGCGACGATCTCCTCGGTCACCTTCTCGGTGTAGGCGAGTTGTGTGCCCGGCGGCAGCTCCATCGCCAGCAGCGAGCGCGCGGTATCCTGCGCCGGCAGGAAGCCCTGCGGCAACAGCGTGATGCTCCAGATCGAGGCGGCGAAGATACCGAAACCGGCCAGCACGGTAATGAAGTAGTGCTTCACCGACCAGGTGACGAGCCGCGTATAGGTTTGCAGGATGCGCCCCGGCGGCGGGTCTTCGTGCGGATGATCCTTCAGGAAATAGGCCGCCAGCACCGGCGTGACGAAGCGCGCGGCGAGCAGCGAGAAGAACACCTGCACCGACACCGTGATGCCGAATTGCTTGAAGAATTGCCCGGCGATCCCCGACATGAAGCTTGCGGGCGCGAAGATCGCGATGATGGTGAGCGAGATCGCGATGACGGCGAGGCCGATCTCGTCGGCGGCCTCCAGCGCGGCGCGATAGGGCGACTTGCCCATCCGCATGTGGCGCACGATGTTCTCGATCTCGACGATGGCGTCGTCGACCAGAATGCCCGTCGACAGCGTGATGGCGAGGAAGCTGACGAGGTTCAGCGAGAATCCGAGAAGATCCATCGCCCAGAACGCCGGGAAGATCGACAGCGGCAGCGAGATCGCGGCGATGATGGTGGCGCGGATGTCGCGCAGGAACAGCAGCACGACGATGACGGCGAGGATGGCGCCTTCGAACAAGGTCGAGATCGCGGCTTCATAGTTGCCCTTGGTGAATTCCACCGAGGTGTCGATCAGCTTGAGGTCGACGTCGGGATAGGCAACCTTGAGCGCATCGATGCGCTTCTGCACGGCCGCGGCTACGACCACGTCGCTGGCGCCCTTGGAGCGCTTGATGCCGAGCGCCACGACGGGCTCGCCGTTCAAGCGCGCGAAGGTCCGGCGATCGGCGATGGTGTCGGTGACGGTGCCGAGATCGTCGAGACGAACCTCGCCGCCGCCGAACAGCGGGATCATGGTGCCGGCGAGATCGTTGAGGGTCTTGGCGCCGGCCAGCGTGCGGATCGCCTGGTCGTTCTTGCCGATCTCGGCGCGGCCGCCGGCGAGGTCGACATTGGTGCCGCGCAGGATCTGGCTGACATTGACGGCGGTCAGCCCCGCGGCCTGCAGCCGGTCGGGATCGAGCGACACCAGGATTTCGCGCTCGACACCGCCGATGCGCTCGACCTGGGCAACGCCGCGCACGCCCTGCAGCGCGCGTTTGACGACGTCGTCGACAAAATAGGACAGTTGCTCGGGCGTCTTGCCGGGCGAGATCGCGGC
The DNA here is from genome assembly GCF_018736085.1 of Bradyrhizobium sediminis. Classification (NCBI taxonomy): domain Bacteria; kingdom Pseudomonadati; phylum Pseudomonadota; class Alphaproteobacteria; order Hyphomicrobiales; family Nitrobacteraceae; genus Bradyrhizobium; species Bradyrhizobium sediminis. Next base: position 499,909 of record NZ_CP076134.1, read on the forward strand.
ATACGTGACGATCGGCAGGCCGATCACGTCGACGCGCTGGATCAGCGGCTCGTTGACGTTCTGCGGCAGGTTGGCGCGCACGCGGGTGACGGCGTCCTTGACGTCGTTCAGCGCGCGATCGGTGTTGGTTTCGAGCGCGAACTGGATCGTAGTCAGCGACAGCCCGTCCGTGATCGAGGATGAGATATGCCGCACGCCCTCGACGCCGGAGACGCCGTCTTCGATGGTCTTGGTGACCTGCGACTCCAGCTCGGCCGGCGCCGCGCCGAATTGCGAGACCGCGACCGAGATCACGGGGATGTCGGCGCTCGGCAGCCGCGTCACCGCGAGTTTGGTAAAGCTGACCCAGCCCAGCACCAGCAGGATGATCGAGAAGACGATCGAGGGAAGCGGGTTCCGGATCGACCAGGCCGAGATATTCAGAGCCATCAGCGCACCCGTACCCGATCGAGTTCCTCGGCGAACATGGTCTTGATCTGGTCGCCGTCATGCAGCGAGGTGCCAGCGTCGGCCACGACGATTTCGCCGACGTCGAGGCCCTCGAGGATTTCCGTCGAAGTATCGGACACCAGTCCGACCTTCACTTTGCGCGTCTCAATCGTGTTTCCTTTAACCACCTGCACGGTCAGATGGTCGATGGCGGTACGCGGAATGGCGACGCCGCAACTGCGCTTGGCGTCGATATTGGCGCGCGCAAACATGCCGATCTTGAGCGACGGGTTATTGGTCAGCGAGATCCGGATGTGGCCGAGCTGGGTGCTGCGGTCGATCTGCGGCGAGACCAGCCGCACGCGCCCGATCAGGTCGGGCACATTGTCCCGGCTGACGCGCGCCGACGCGCCGGGATTGAGTTTCAGCATGTGGATCGCCGGTACTTCGGCATCCAGTTCGATTTCGTTGTTGACGGAGATCCGGAACATCGGCCCGGCTTGCGGCGAAGCGGGCGCGCCGGCGATGGTCCTGACTTCGGTGACGAGGCCGGCCGCCGGGGCGCGCAGCACCGTCGGCCCGGGTCGTCCGCCGGCCTGCTGAGGTGGAGGTGTCAGCCGCGCCAGTTCCTGATTCTCGGTGACCATGTCGCCTTCGCGGACCAGCACTTCGGAAACCCTGGAGCCTTCCTGTTCGACGCCGACCACCGCTTCCCGGCGCGGCACGATGAAGCCGGTGACCCGCACCATGTCGGAGAAGCAGGCGTTGGTGGTCTTGGTGACGATGACGAGGGCGTTGGACGGGGTGTCTTTTTCCTCCGGCCGCGGACGGTGCTCGAACCAGTAATATCCGGCCCCCAGCACGACAACGACGACCACGCCGATCGCAGGTTTGAGATATTCGGAGAGCTTCATCGCCGGATCAATCCAGACCTATCGGGTGGGACGGGTGGAGACGCTTTTATAGCGTTTTCCAGCGACGTGGATACCGGCTCGCGCCAGGAAAATGCGTCAAATAAACACAGAGCCTCCGATCCGATCTGGTCGGAACGGAGGCTGCAGCCGCAAAACTCTACTCGGCACCACAATTCACTTACTTGGATGCGGTGGTCGTGCTCGCCATGTTGACGACCTGTACGCGGCGGTTCACTTCCGCGAGCGGGTGGCCGGGATCCTTGAGCTTGCTCTTGCCGTATCCGACGGTCACGAGGTCAGCGCCGGCAATGCCGAACTTGTCGGTCAGGTAGCGCTTGATCGAGTCGGCGCGCCGTTCGGACAGGTCTTGATTGTACGCCTCGCCGCCGGCGGCGTCGGTATGGCCTGCCACCACGAAGGTCGAGCCCTTCAGATCGGGATTGGAAAGGGCCTTTCCGAGAGCCTGAACCGAGGGCAGCGACTTGGCGCTGATGTCGGCCGAGTTGTAGTCGAAGGTGATTTCCAGATCGATATTCGGCTTGTCCTTGGCGAGGGTGGCGATTTCCTCGCGCTCGTTGACCGACAGCGAACGCGAGGGCCGGCCACGGATCTTCTGGACAAAGCGTCCTTCCTCGGCGCTGACCGCCGGGTCGACCTTCGGACCCACGGAGAGGCCGCGGGTCAGCGGCTTCTTGGCCGGCGCAAGCGCGCGGACGATCTGATCCTCGGTGACGTCCTCGGCGGCGACGGCCTTCGCCATTCCGAAAGAAAGCGCGGCGCCAATCGTCACGATCGAAAGGATTGCGGTGAGATTCTTCCTTCCAGACGTCTTGGTCATTTGCCAGTCCCTCCTGCGCCGTCGGCGCGGTTCCAATCGATGCTCGATGAGCCGCCGGACAGAGCGGGCGGAGCCCGGCCACCTCCCGGCGTGGCTACTTCCTTGGGTTTGTCTCTGGCGCCTGCCTGGGGGTTCGAGGCCGCGCCGGCCCCTTACTCAAATAATCGTTAACGTACCCCGTAACTCGCGAATTCCTTGACAATATTCGGATCCATGGCCTTGGCATTGGATATATCCAATTCGCCCTCGGAAATCGAGCCGTTTCGCTGCTTGGCGAGGCCGCGTCCGTACAGCGACGAGGTCAATCGCGGGTTGATCTTGAGGGCGGCGTCGAAATCAGCAATTGCATTCTTGGTCTGCCCGCTCTTCAGGTTGACGAGACCGCGGCTGTCGAGGGCATCGACAAAGTTCGGGCGCAGCCGCAGCGCTTCGTTGCAATCCTTCAGGGCGGCCTGCAGGTCGCCGATCACGGTGCGGGCCCAGCAGCGGTTGTTATAGGCTTCCACATCCTTGGGGTTGAGCCGCAGCGAGTTGTCGAAGTCCTTGATGGCAAGGCTGTAGGCGCCCTTGCTGGCATAGACCTGTCCGCGCCGGTACAGCGCGCCGGCGTCGTCGGGATTGGCGGCGAGCTTCTGGGTCAGGCTCTTGATGGTCGGGTCATCGGCCAGCGCGACGGCAGTCGGCCCCTCGGCCGGCTTTTCAGGCGGAGCGAGGGTGACTTCGGCCGGCTTGGGCGGCGGCGGCAGGACCGGCGTCTCGACCCGCGGCGGCGGTGGCGGTTCGACGCGCGGCAGCGGCGGGGGAGTAACCTGGGGAGCGGCTTGAGGCGGCGCTGGAGGAGTCGCCGGGGGTAATGCCGCCACCGGACCCGGGGCGGCCGGCTTGGCGGCGGTGCCCGGAATGAAGGAAAAATCCTCGGCCAAAGAGGAGGAGATCCACGGCACCTGCTCGCTGCGGGAGGCGCGGGTGACGCCGACGCGGGTGCGGTTGAGGGTTTCCTCGGCCATCAGGTCGGGAACGCGAATTTCCTTGAGCAATTCCCGCACGAACAGGCTGCGGTCGCTGCCATTGTCGCTGACCACCGAAGAGAGCGCGGCCGAATACATCACCAACGTTCCGTTCGGCGCAATCACAGGCGCCAGCCCCGCGGAAAAGCTGCGGAACCGGCGTTCGAACGGGTTGCGCCTGGAGGCGTCGATCAGGGCGATCTTGACCCCGGCGCCGCGGCTGTTGATTTCGCCCAGCACCGTCTCCAGGCTGAAGCCGTCGCGGCGAACGTCCGGCTCGGTCCAGATCTGGGCATCGACCGGAATCATGTAGCTTTGGCGGCCGGACTGGACGCCGAACCCGCTGAAGAACAGCAACACGACCGAGCCGGGCTTGATCCGTCCGTAAAGCTTGTCGAAGGCGCGCCGCATCGCGTCGCCGGTCAGATTTTCTCCGACCTCGACGTTGAAGCCGTCGCGCTTGAGTTCGTCGGCGATGGCGCGGGCGTCGTTGATCGGTTCCTTGAGCGGCGCCTCGGCGTCGGGATATTTCGCGTTGCCGACGACAAGCGCAAAGCGCTCCGCGCCCGCAGCGACCGACGGGACAATCGGGATAACCGACAAAACCGAAATCAGAAATAATGCGAGGCGGATTTTCATAAAACGGCAGTCCAGCCAACAAAGCGCCGACACCAGCTTGCGCCTCGGCGACCTTACTCTACGCAAACCGCATTATCAAACCGGGGGCGCCGAGCTGTCAGTAGCTCGTGATCTGTCGCCTGTTTGTAGCTCGTGAAGTGTCGTGTTTTTGGTGCCCCGGAACAAAGGGGGCACGATGGGCACGGCATCCATTCACGAGGGTGTACGACGGATGCGGTTTTCGAGTTTGCTGGATCGGACTGAGGCGAAGGAGCTGACGCAGGAGGCGGCGTCTGAGCTTCTGGGGATCAACGTGCGGACGTTCCAACGTTGGGCGGAACGCTTTGAGGCGGAGGGCGATGACGGGCTGGTCGACCGGCGCATGGGCCGGCGATCACCGAGGCGTGCGCCGGAGGAAGAGCTGGAGCGGATGCTGGGGCTGTTCCGGGACAAGTACGCCGATTTCACGGTGAAGCACTTCCACGAGCAGCTGCAAAAGCGACATGGCTATGTGCTGGGCTACACGGTGACGAAGCTGGCCTTGCATGCTGCGGGCTTGGTGCAGAAGGCGCCGAAGCGTTCGGCGCACCGCAAGAAGCGTCCGCGCCGGCCGCTTCGGGGCATGCTGCTTCACCAGGACGGGTCGCGCCACGTCTGGATCGAAGGTCTGCCGGCGATGGACCTGATCGTCACGATGGACGATGCGACGAGCGAGATCTACTCGATGCTGCTGGTCGAGGAAGAAGGGACGGCGTCGACGTTCCGGGCCTTGGGCGAGGTGATTGGCGAGCGTGGTCTGTTCTGCGCGCTCTACACCGATCGCGGCAGCCATTACTTCTACACCCCGAAGGCCGGCGCGAAGGTCTCGAAGACGCAACAAACCCAGGTGGGACGGGCTTTATCGCATCTTGGGATCGAGCATATCGCGGCCTATTCGCCGCAGGCGCGCGGGCGTTCAGAGCGGGTGTTCGGCACGCTGCAGGGCCGGCTGCCGAAGGATCTGCGGCTCGCCGGGATCAGGACGGTCGAGGCCGCCAATGCGTGGTTGAAGGCGCATTACATCGCCGAGCATAATGCGGCGTTTGCGATCGTGGCCGAACAGCAAGGCACGGCGTTCGTAGCCGACCGGCACGAGGCCTGGCGCGAAGCGCTGTGCGTGATCGAAGAGCGAACCGTCGCCAACGACAACACGATCGCATGGAGCGGCCGGCGGCTGCAGTTGCCGGAGAGCCGGCTCAGGCCCCACTTCGTCAAGGCCGTGGTGCGGGTTCACGGGTATCCCGATGGCACCGTGGGCGTGTTCCTTGGCCCGCACCGATTGGCGAGGTTTGCCGCCGATGGACAGCAGATCAGCCCCGACGCGCCTCAGCCTGGCAGCGTGCTCGGAGCCGTCAAGGACAAGCCCTTACGGGCGCGCAAGTGCGCGTCCTTGACCGCTCCTGCGCGCGCCGCCGTCGAGATAGCGCGGGTCGGGGCGGAGAAACGGGCTTCAAGTCAAACAAAGAAACCAACCCGAGGGGCTAACCTGCCACCAATATCCATGGCATGACCAAACCGGCGGAACCGTCCACGCCTTCCGGCTCCTCCGAAACTCAATAACGAAGGCGACAGATCACGAGCTACAAAAATACGACAACTTCACCCGCTACGGACAACCGGGGGCGCCGAGCCTGTCAACTGGTTGTGAAGCTGATCGTAATTGCGACAATTAATCGCGACGAGGCATGGGAATAAACCGTGACACGGATCGGGCGGTCCCGTGATCGCGGGTGCAGGCGTTCGGGTGCGGGTGCATTGCAGCGGGCAGGGCAGGGGATCGGGCGCATCGCGGGTTCTCCTGCCGCGCGACCGTGGAGCCGCCGCGAACCGTTCGGTTTGACCTTTCGGATCGGTGGTGGCTTGGTGCCGCAATCGGAAAATCAGGAAGAAAAGTACAGCCGATGGGAAACGCCTACGAGATCTACGCCCTGCGCTATGCGACGATGTCGCCGCGCACCCCCCACATGAACTACCTGCTGCCGGATCCCCACGAAACCACGGCGCAAGACCTCGATTATTTCGTCTGGCTGATCCGCGGAAACGGCCGCGATATTCTGGTCGACACCGGCTTCAATGCGGAGGAGGCGCAGGCGCGCAGCCGCAAGCTCACGCTCAATCCGGTCGATGCGCTGGCGCGCTTCGGCGTCGACGCCGGCGCCATCAGGGATGTCGTCGTCACGCATCTGCATTACGATCACGCCGGCAATCTCGATCGCTTCCCCAATGCGCGGTTTCATCTGCAGGACCGCGAGATGAGCTATGCGACCGGGCGCTGCATGTGCCAGGGCCTGCTGCGGCATCCGTTTTCGGTGGAGCACGTCACGCTGATGGTGCGGCACGTCTTCAGCGAGCGCGTCACCTTCCACAACGGCGATGGCGAGGTTGCGCCCGGCGTGACGCTGCATCGGGTCGGCGGCCACTCCGACGGCCTGCAGGTGGTGCGGGTCGAGACCGCGCGCGGCCCGGTGGTGCTGGCGTCGGACGCCTCGCATTACTACGGCAACATGCATCGCCGCAGCCCGTTCCCGATCATCTACAATCTCGGCGACATGTTCGAAGGCTGGGATATCGCGCAGCGCCTGGCCGGTCATCCCGACCGCGTCATTCCCGGGCATGATCCCCTGGTCTGCGACATCTATCCGCGCGCCGGCGACAACGCCGATGCATTTGCCCTGCACCTGCCGCCGTCACGTTCCTTCGTCAAATAACAAGGCGTTTTCGAGCGAAGCGGGTACCGGTCCGCAATCGGGAAATCGCCAAAACAATAAAGAGCAAACTCATGCCAGACTACAAGACCATCGGTTTCATCGGCCTCGGCGTGATGGGCGAGCCGATCTGCCGCAACCTCGTCAGGAAAAGCGGCGCGCCCGTGATTGCCTTCGACCTTTCACCGGAGCCGCTGGCACGGCTGGCCGCCGATGGCGCCGCTGTCGCCGTGTCTGTCGCCGACGTCGTCAACAACAGCGACATCGTGTTCCTGTGCCTGCCCAGCGCCAAACACGTGCACGCGGTGTTCAATGGCGACGGCATCCTGAAGAATATCCGCAAGGGCCAGGTCGTGGTCGATCTCGGCACCTCTTCGGTCAACCAGACCCGGGATTTCGCAAAACAGTTGCAGGCCAGGGGCGCGACCTGGGCCGACGCGCCGATCGCGCGCACCCGCCAGGCGGCGCAGGACGGCACGCTCAGCGTCATGGTCGGCGCCACGGGCGAAATCTTCGCCGCGATCGAGCCCCTGATCCGCTGCTTTGCCACCGACGTCACCAACTGCGGCGGCGTTGGCGCCGGGCAGGTGACAAAAATCCTCAACAACATGGTGCTGTTCGAAACCGTCAATGCGCTTTCCGAAGCGGTGGCGCTGGCCAAACACAACGGCGTCGATCCGGCGCTGCTGCTCGATACCCTGTCGAAGGGATCGGCCGACAGCTTCGCGCTGCGCAATCACGGCATGAAGGCGATCGTACCGGGCAGTTTTCCCGAACGCGCCTTCTCGACCGAATATGCCTTGAAGGATCTGTCTTACGCGCTGGAACTGGCCCGTGACGCCGGCATCGAAATCCGCGGCGCCGAGCTGACCGGCAGGATTTTGCAGGAAGCGATCGATGCCGGCTCGGGCGGGGCGTATTTTCCCGTCATCGCGAAGTATGTTGATCGGGGATAGTTGTCGTCATTCCGGGGCGATGCCAACGGGTCCGCGCAAAGCGCGGCCCGATGACAGGCTCCGCATCGAACCTCAGATGTGCAATTGCACATCGGGGAATCTCGAGATTCCGGGTTCGCATCTCCGATGCGCCCCGGAATGACAATGGAGCTAGCCATGATCACCCGCTTTCCCGGCCTTACGCCGACACGCAGCCGCGCCGTCGTTCATGGCGACCTCGTGCTCACGGTGGCGGTCGCGCCCGATCCGGTGACCTCCTCGATGTATGAACAGAGCGCAAAGGCGCTGGCCCGCATCGACGAGAGCCTCGCGCTGTGTGGCTCGGACAAGAGCAAGATCCTTTCGGCGATCGTCTACATCACCGACATGAAGCGCAAGAGCGAGATGAACCGCGCCTGGGACGAATGGGTCGACGCCAGGAATCCTCCGATGCGGGCCTGCATCGGCGTCGATCTCGAACCGCCGCATATTGTGGAGATCGTGGTGACGGCAGTGAAGTGAGCCGGCCTCTATGGCGCCCGGCCGTGACGCAAACTGTCAATACGCGTCCTTGACGCCCGCTTCCTTCGCCGTCTGCACCAGGTCGAGGCTTTTCTCGATCTTGCCGAGCATGGCTGCGAAAGTTTTCCGCTCCTGCGCCGAGAGGCAGGACAGGATCTCCTGCTCCCGGCGCAACAGGCGCGGGATCAGTTCCCGGTACAGCGCCTTGCCCTTTTGCGTCATGCGCAGCGCAAACTCGCGACGGTCGTCCGCGTTCGCGACCCGTTCCACGAGCTGCCGCTGCATCAGCGTGGTGACGGCGCGGCTGATGGTGGATTTGTGGGTTCGGGTGCAGTGCGAAATGTATTGCGCGCTGCAGGCCTCGTCGCGGAAACCGAGCGTCGCCAGCACGCGCCATTCCGGAATGTCGAGCCCGTAGCGCTCCTGATATTCGCTGGAGAGCGCGGAGGAGACCTCGGCCGCCAGCCGGTTCAGCCGGAACGGCACAAAGCCGAAGAGGTCGAGCTTCGAGCTTTCTCCGGGCACGTCTTCTTCGCGCGAACCGGCGCCCACTTCGCTCGAAAACGCCTTTGGCAAGAATCGCTCCAATTTGAGTTGACGGCCGCACACCCAAAGGGTTTAAGATAGTTGCAGGTGCGACTAATTAGCAGAGTCGCAGGCCCTTGGCTAGTCGCAAGGTTGGTAGCCGCATGGCGCAGCAGTCCCACATCCAGTTCGGTTACCAGCGTCATTCCGATCAGGATCGCCGTGACGGCGACGCGGCGCGTCATCAGGTGGTCGTGGTCGGCGCCGGACCGGTCGGGCTGTCGTTCGCGATCGATCTGGCGCAGCGCGGCCATCGCGTCGTGCTGCTCGACGATGCCGACCGGATCGGCGAGGGCTCGCGGGCGATCTGCTTCTCCAAGCGCTCGCTGGAATATTGGGACCGGCTCGGCATCGGCCAGCGCATGGTCGACAAGGGCGTGGTCTGGAGCGTCGGCAAGATCTTTCACGGCGCCTCGCAGCTCTACCAGTTCAACCTGCTGCCGGAGGAGGGGCACAAGCGGCCCGCCTTCATCAACCTCCAGCAATTCTATGCCGAGGCCTATCTGGTGGACCGGGTGCGGGAGCTTGCCGCGATCGACCTGCGCTGGCGCAACAAGGTGACCGGGCTGGAGCAGCGCAACGATCATTCGGTGCTGACGGTCGACACCCCCGACGGACCCTATCGGCTGCGCGCCGACTATCTCGTCGCCTGCGACGGCGCCCGGTCGCCGCTGCGGCAGATGGTGGGCGCGGAATTCGCCGGCAAAGTCTTCGAGGATCAGTTTCTGATCGCCGACGTCAAGATGAGCGCGGAATTTCCGACCGAGCGCTGGTTCTGGTTCGACCCGCCGTTCCATGCCGGCCGGTCGGCACTGTTGCACCGGCAACCGGACGACATCTGGCGGATCGATCTGCAGCTCAGTCCGGATGCGGATCCCGCGGTCGAGAAACGGCCGGAGAATGTGCGGCCGCGGATCGCGCGCATGCTCGGGCATGACAAGTTCGATTTCGAATGGATATCGCTGTACAAGTTTCAGTGCCGGCGGATGGACAAGTTCATCCATGGCCGCGTGATCTTTGCTGGCGATTCCGCGCACCAGGTCTCGCCGTTCGGCGCGAGGGGCGCCAATTCGGGTCTTGAAGACGCCGAGAACCTCGCCTGGAAACTCGACCGCGTGCTGCGGAAGTTGTCGCCGGAGGCCTTGCTCGAGAGTTATCATCTCGAGCGCAGCGCTGCGGCCGACGAGAACATTCGCGAATCGACCCGATCGACCGACTTCATGGCGCCGGTTTCGCGGCAGGAAGCGCGGCTGCGCAAAGCGGTGCTGTCGCTCGCCAAGGAAACCGAATTCGGCAAGCGCATGATCAATGCCGGCCGGCTCTCGGTTCCCTCGATCTACGATTCGCCGTTGTCGACGGCCGACTCAGAGACGTGGCGCGGCGGCCCGCGGCCCGGCGCTTCGATGCCGGACGCGCCGGTTGCCGAGCGATCCGGCGATCCCACATATTTGACCGACGCCTTCATCGAAGCGGGAAAGCGGTTCACGTTGCTGGAGTTCGCCAATGGCGCGGCGCCCGAGGTGCCTGATGGCGTCGGCGTGATCCGGATCGGCGGCAAGGATGGCCTTGCCGATCCCGCCGGCCTGGTTGGCGCGCGCTACGATGCCGAGCCCGGCACCGCCTATTTGCTGCGGCCGGACGGCTATGTCGCCGCGCGCTTCCGGCAGCCGACTCGATCAGCGCTCGACGCCGCGCTGGCGCGCGCTACCGGCACGAATTGAGGTTCCGGTCATGGCATTATCCACCTCATCGAATTTCGCCAAGCCGGACGATGCGTTTCGCGCCGTGGTCGAAGCGCATCGCGGCCTGAGCGACGAGCAGAGCGCCGATCTCGACGCGGCGCTGGTCCTCATTCTGGCCAATCACATCGGCGATCTCGCCGTGCTGCGCGAAGCGATTTCGCTGGCGCAGCGGCGGATGGCGGATGCGAGCCAGCAACAACAGCAGCAACAACAGCAATAGTAGCATGAACATGCCCAAGACCGTCATTGCGAGCGAAGCGAAGCAATCCATCTTTCTCGTTTCTTGCGAAGAGAAAGAGAAAGCTGGATTGCTTCGTCGCTTCGCTCCTCGCAATGACGGGAATGGACACAGAGTCTCACACAGGGAATTGAACTAATGGCAAAAGGTTTCGCATCGACGACCGACATGGCGGAGAAGAAAATCACCTTCTCCGAGATCGGCACCGACCTCTATGCCTTCACCGCCGAGGGCGATCCCAATTCGGCCGTGATCGTCGGCGACGACGGCTGCCTCGTGTTCGACGCGCAGGCGACGCCGGCGATGGCCAACAAGGTGATCGAGCGGGTGCGCAAGGTCACCGACAAGCCGATCAAATATGTGGTGCTGTCGCATTATCACGCGGTGCGGGTGCTTGGCGCCTCCGCCTACAAGGCGCAAGGCATCATCGCCTCGCAGGAAACTTACCGGCTGATCGAAGAGCGCGGCCAGCAGGACTGGGATTCCGAATACGGCCGCTTTCCGCGGCTGTTCCAGGATGCCGAGAGTATCCCCGGCCTGACCTGGCCGACGCTCACTTTCGAAGGCGAGATGTCGATCTATCTCGGCAAGCGCGAAGTGCGGCTGATGCAGCTCGGCGCGGGGCACACCTCCGGCGATATCGTGGCGTGGGTGCCGGATGCCGAAGTGATGTTTTCCGGCGACCTGATCGAATATCATTCCGCCTGTTATTGCGGCGACGCGCATCTGCGCGAATGGCCGATGACGCTCAACGAAATTCGCGCCTTCAATCCCAAGGCGATCGCGCCGGGACGCGGCGACGCGCTCAAGGGTGTCGCCACCGGGCGCGAGGCGATCGCGATGACGCGCGATTTCGTCACCACGCTCTACGGCGCGGCCGAATCGGCGGTCGCCAAGGGGCGCAGCCTCAAGGAAACCTGGGCGGCGGCCCGCGAGGTGATGGATCCGAAGTTTTCCAGCTTCGCGATCTACGAGCACTGCCTGCCGTTCAACGTCTCGCGCGCGTTCGACGAAGCGTCGGGGATCGACGATCCCGTGATCTGGACCGACAAACGCGACCAGGAAATGTGGGCCGCCTTGCAAGGAGGATGACCATGAACATAAACACCTCTCCCGACGTGATCGGCCGGAGCTCCGTCAATATCACGCCGGGCTACATGTCCGGCTTCGGCAACAGCTTCGAGACCGAGGCGCTGCCCGGCGCGCTGCCGATCGGGCGCAACTCGCCGCAGCGTTGCGCCTATGGGCTCTATGCCGAGCAACTCTCGGGCTCGCCGTTCACGGCGCCGCGCGGCAGCAATGAGCGCTCCTGGCTCTATCGCATCAGGCCGTCGGTGAAACATTCCGGCCGCTTCGCCAGGGTCGATGCCGGGCTGTGGCGCACCGCGCCGTGCTTCGAGCAGGAAATATCGGTCGAGCAGTTGCGCTGGGACCCGGCGCCGATTCCGAAGGAAGACAAGACCTTCCTGCAGGGCGTGCAGACCATGACGACGGCGGGCGACGCCAACACGCAAGCAGGCATGGCGGCGCATGTCTACCTCATCACCAAATCGATGGTCGATCAGCATTTCTACAATGCCGACGGCGAGATGATGTTCGTGCCGCAGCAGGGAAGCCTGCGCTTCGTCACCGAGTTCGGGCGGATCGATGCCGGGCCTGCCGAGATCGTGGTGATCCCGCGCGGCGTCAAGTTCCGCGTCGAACTGTCAGGCGGTCCGGCGCGCGGCTATCTCTGCGAGAATTACGGCGGCGCCTTCACGCTGCCGGAGCGCGGCCCGATCGGCGCCAATTGCCTCGCCAATCCGCGCGATTTCCTCACGCCGGTCGCGGCCTACGAGGACAAGGACACGCCGACCGAACTGTTCGTGAAATGGGGCGGCTCGCTGTTCAAGACCACGCTGCCGCATTCGCCGATCGACGTCGTCGCCTGGCACGGCAATTACGCGCCGTATAAATACGATTTGCGCACCTTCTCGCCGGTCGGCGCGGTCGGTTTCGACCATCCTGATCCGTCGATCTTCACGGTGCTGACGGCGCCTTCGGAAACCCCGGGCACCGCCAACATCGACTTCGTCATCTTCCCGGAGCGCTGGATGGTGGCGGAAAACACCTTTCGTCCGCCGTGGTATCACATAAATATCATGTCGGAATTCATGGGGCTGATCTACGGCGTCTACGATGCCAAGCCGCAAGGCTTCACGCCCGGCGGCATCAGCCTGCACAACATGATGCTGCCGCACGGCCCGGACCGCGAGGCCTTCGACCATGCCAGCAACGGCGAATTGAAGCCGGTCAAGCTGACCGGCACCATGGCCTTCATGTTCGAGACGCGCTTTCCCCAGCGCATCACCGCGCATGCGGCGAAGTCGTCGACATTGCAGCACGATTACGCGGATTGCTGGAAGGGACTGGAAAAGCGGTTCGATCCGAACAAGCCGTAGGTTCCGACCCATTCCCTGAGCGTCATTCCGGGGCATCGCGCCGCGATGAACCCGGAATCTCGAGGTTCCCCCGATGTGCAATTGCACATCTGAGGTCTGCGCCTGGCGGCGCATCCCGGAATGACGGTGAACAACAAGCAGGACCGACAAATTTGCCCCACCCCAACGATCCCACCCTTCGCTCCTTCATCCCAGTCGATCCCGCTTCCGACTTCCCGATCCAGAACCTGCCTTACGGCGTGTTCTCGACCGCCGCCGCGCCTGCACCCCGAGTCGGGGTCGCGATCGGCGATCATGTTCTCGATCTCGCGGTGCTGGAGGGGGAAGGGCTGATCGATCTCGCGCCGGCCTTCGACGTATTCGCGCAAGGCTCGCTCAACGCTTTCATGGCATTGGGGCCTAAGGTGTGGTCGCGTACCCGGGCGCGAATCAGCGAGCTATTGCGTCACGACAATCCGCAGCTGCGCGATAACAAGATCCTGCGCTCCAGCGCGCTGGTGCCGATGGCGGACGCCAGGCTGCACCTGCCGATCGCGGTCGCCGGCTACACCGATTTCTATTCGTCGAAGGAACACGCCACCAATGTCGGCGTCATGTTCCGCGGCAAGGACAACGCGCTGCAGCCGAACTGGCTGCACATGCCGATCGCCTATAACGGCCGCGCCTCCACGGTCGTGGTCTCCGGCACCAAAGTGCGCCGGCCGCGCGGCCAGTTGAAGCCGCCGAGCGCCGAGGTGCCGAGTTTTGGACCGTGCAAGCGGCTCGACTTCGAGCTGGAAATGGGCGTGGTGGTCGGCCAATCCTCGGTGATGGGCGAGATGCTCACCGAGAAGCAGGCGGAGGCGATGATCTTCGGCTTCGTGATGCTGAACGACTGGAGCGCGCGCGATATCCAGCAATGGGAGTACGTGCCGCTCGGGCCGTTCCAGGCCAAGGCCTTTGCGACCTCGATCAGCCCGTGGATCGTCACCCGCGAAGCGCTGGAGCCGTTCCGCGTTCAGGGCCCGGTGCAGGATCCGGCGCCGCTGCCGTATCTGCGGCAGACCGAGCCCAACAATTACGACCTGCAGCTCGACGTCGCCCTGCGCGCGGCGCAAATGAATGAAGCCGCCAACATCTGCCGCACCAACTTCAAATACATGTACTGGTCCTCGGTGCAGCAACTGGTGCACCACGCCTCATCCGGCTGCGCCATGAACGTCGGCGATCTCTTAGGGAGCGGCACCATCTCCGGCCCGGACAAGCACCAGCGCGGCAGCCTCCTGGAAATCAGCTGGAACGGCACCGAACCGGTCGAGCTGGCTGGTGGCGTCAAGCGGACGTTTCTCGAAGACGGCGATTCGCTCAGCTTCCACGGCTGGTGCCAGGGCGACGGCTACCGTGTCGGCTTCGGCGAGGTCGAGGGGACGATCGTGGCGGCGGAATGACTTTGCCGTCATTGCGAGGAGCGATAGCGACGAAGCAATCCATCGCGCCGCAGGCGGAAAGGTGGATTGCTTCGCTTCGCTCGCAATGACGATGTGGGCGCGTCAGCGCATCTCCGGCGCAATATTCCGCAGCTTCGCCGAATGCGCGGCGACCTCGTCGGGGCTGTATTTGAGGTGCACGCGCTTGTCCGACGGCGGATGCTTCTGCACGGATACGCCGGGCCGCCATTCATTCGCGGGGCGGATCGGCCGCGGCACGAAACCGCCGCCGCAGTTCGGGCATACATTGTGGAGCCTGGTCTCCACGCAGTCCGCGCAGAACGTGCATTCGTAAGAGCAGATCCGTGCTTCCGTTGAATTGGGCGGCAGGTCCTTGTCGCAATATTCGCAGTTCGGCCGGAGTTGCAGCACCATGGGTGTCTCGTCAGGTTGAGGCGAGGCGGATCATTGCAAATCGGCGGCTTGATTCGAATGCCGAATCTCCCTCGATTTCGGCCATCTCCCTCGAAATTACCGCGCCAATTCCTTGAGCGGCAGCCTTGCGCTCTCCTTCAACCGGTCCAGCACGATCGAGGAGCGGACATGCGCCACGCTCTGGTGCGGCATCAGCACGTTGTTGACGATGTCCGACAGGCTCTTGAGGTCGCGCAGCACCGCTTTCAACAGATAGTCGGCGTCCCCGGTCAGCGAATAGGCCTCCTGGATATCGTCAACGCGGTTGACCAGCGCGCGAAACTTCTTCGCATTGTCGGGCGAGTGGGTCGCGAGCGTAATCTGAATGAAGGCGATGACGTTGAAGCCGAGCGCCTCGGCGGCGAGGTCGGCGTGATAGCCGGCGATCAGCTTTTCCTCCTCCAGCCGCATGCGCCGCCGTGAGCATTGCGAGGCCGACAGGCCGGCCAGATCGGCGAGCTGCTGGTTGGTCAGGCGGCCGTCATCCTGCAGCGCGCTCAATATCTTGAGGTCAAAGGCGTCGACCTAGATCATGCGCGAAAATCCTGATTTGTGCACGAACCGTGCATGATGTGGCGACATTGCCAACCATTTGCACGCACATTGCGCCTCCGGCGACCGACTATTCAAGCTTCAAATCAGGGGAGATTCGCCAGCCATGGGTCCATTTCCGCACGACGCGCCGGCGGCCGCGATATCAGCCGACAATCCCATGGGCACCGACGGCTTCGAGTTCGTCGAATATGCCCATCCTCGGCCCGAAGAGCTGCACGCGCTGTTCCGGCTGATGGGCTATGCGCCGGTCGCCCGCCACCGGACCAAGAAAGTCACGGTCTATCGCCAGGGCGATATCAATTATCTGGTCAACGAGCAGCCGGGCACGCACGGCGCCAACTTCGTTGCCGCGCACGGACCCTGCGCGCCGTCGATGGCGTTTCGCGTCGTCGACGCAAAGCGGGCCTACGAGCGCGCGCTGTCGCTCGGCGCCGAGCCTGCGGACATATCTCCTGTTCAGGAGGTGCTCGATGTCCCCGCCATCAAGGGTATCGGCGGCAGCCTGCTGTATTTCGTCGACCGCTACGGCGCCAAGGGCTCGGCCTATGACGCCGAGTTCGAATGGACAGGAGCGAAAGATTTGCGGCCGGAGGGTGCCGGGCTGCATTATATCGATCATCTCACCCACAACGTCCATCGCGGCCGGATGGATGTCTGGACCGGCTTCTACGAAAAACTGTTCAACTTCCGGCAGATCCGCTTCTTCGACATCGAGGGCCGCGCTTCCGGCCTGTTCTCGCGGGCGCTGACCAGCCCCGACAGCAAGATCCGGATTCCGATCAACGAGGACGCCGGCGATTCCGGACAGATCGAGGAATATCTTAGCGTATATCGCGGCGAGGGCATCCAGCACATCGCCTGCGGCTCGAGGGATATCTACCGGACCGTCGAGAGGCTGCGCGCGGATGGCCTGCCGTTCATGCCGTCGCCGCCCGACACTTATTTCGAGAAGGTCGATGCGCGGCTGCCCGAGCACGGCGAGGACGTCGCCCGGCTGAAGCGCGACGGCATCCTGATCGACGGTGAAGGCGTGGTGGAGGGCGGCCACACCAAGGTGCTGCTGCAGATCTTTTCCGCCAACGCGATCGGGCCGATCTTCTTCGAGTTCATCCAACGCAAGGGCGATGACGGCTTCGGCGAAGGCAACTTCAAGGCGCTGTTCGAATCGATCGAGGAAGACCAGATCCGCAGGGGCGTACTGAAGGTGGATAACGCGGCGTAGGTTTCGCTACGTCATTCCGGGGCGACGCGAGAGCGTCGAACCTCAGATGTGCAATTGCACATCGGGGAATCTCGCGCCAATTCTTCTGGATTCCGGGTTCGCGCTAACGCGCGCCCCGGAATGACGCTGGAGCGTCATCTCCCCGCCTTCCACTCGCTCGCAAGGCTCGCGATGTCAGCCGCTTCCGGCTCGCGGATCGCGGACGGCGTGCGGGAAAAACGCGGCGCGGGCGCGGGCTGGGTGACGCCGTGGCGCTCGACGAAGATCTTGCGTGCGGCCATGTGCGGATGTTTCGGGGCTTCCGCCATGGTCAGGATCGGCGCGAAGCAGATATCGGTGCCTTCCATGATCCTGCACCACTCCTCGCGTGTCTTGCTCTTGAACACTTTTGTGAGCTTTTCCTTCAGCGCGGGCCAGGCCTTGCGGTCCATCTGGGCGTCGAAGGCGGCGTCGGCGAGGCCGGCATGCTGGCGCAGCAGCGCGTAGAATTGCGGCTCGATCGAGCCGATCGAGATGAAATTGCCGCAGGCGCATTCGTAGACGCCGTAGAAATGCGCGCCGCCGTCGAGGAAATTGCTTTCGCGGCCTTCGCTCCAACGGCCGATCGCGGTCATGTCGAAGAACATCGACATCAGCGACGCGGCGCCGTCGCACATCGCGGCGTCCACCACCTGTCCCTTGCCGGACTTCGAGGCTTCCAGCAGGGCGGCGAGCACGCCGACCATGAGGTAGAGTGCACCGCCGCCGAAGTCGCCGACCAGGTTGAGCGGCGGCACCGGCTTTTCCTTCGGGCCGATCGCGGCCAGCGCGCCGGTGACCGAGATGTAGTTGATGTCATGGCCGGCGGCCTGCGCCAGCGGACCTTCCTGGCCCCATCCGGTCATGCGGCCATAGACCAGGCGCGGATTGCGCGCCTGCACCATTTCGGGCCCCAGTCCCAGCCGCTCCATCACGCCGGGACGAAAGCCTTCGATCAGCGCATCGGCATTGGCCAGGAGGTCGAGCACCTGCGCCACCGCGGCCTTGTCCTTGAGGTCGAGCTCGACCACCTTTCGTCCGCGGCCCGCGACCGACTTCATGTTCTTCTTGGCGCCGACGCGATCGAGCGTGACCACTTCCGCGCCCATGTCCGCCAGCATCATACAGGCAAAGGGCCCGGGCCCGATGCCGGCGAATTCGACGATGCGGAATCCCGCCAGCGGGCCGGAGGTGCGGGTGGAGGATTTGGGGGCTGATTTATCGAGCACGTTGTTTTTTCCGTTGATGAAGTAGGAGGATTAGGAGGTTGCGGAGGTCTTGCCGCCGTGGCGGGCAGGATCGCTGAGGGTCACCTTGGCGGCATCGGCCCACAGCTTGGCGTTCTGCTTCTGGCGCTCGGTGGCGGCGCCTTCTTCGGCGATCTTGCGGCCGAGCGCGACATAGACCGGAATTTCCTCATCGCGCATCGGCTCCATCGCCTGTTTGCGCGCCATCGCCTTCTCGATATAGGGCGCGAGCTCTTCCTGTTTCTGCTTCTCGCGTTCGATCTCGCGCTGACGGAATTCCGGCATCACGTCCTTTGCGAACAGCTCGAGCGCCTCGCAGATATGCTTGTGCTGGTTGCGGCCGCCCTGCTGGATGAACACGGTCTGGTCGACGCCTGACTCCTCGAAGTGCCGCAGATGGGTCCGCAGCTGGTCCGGCGTGCCGATGCCGTGATCGGCGCCGGCCGGCGGCAGCGCATGCCGCGCCTTTTCGAAATTGGCCCAGATGTCGGTGCGGCCCGGTTTGTGTTCGCCGAAGATATAATGATGTGCGAGGCCGTAGCGGAAGAACCGCAGGCCGTCCTCGCCGCGGCGGCGCGATTCCATCTCGTCCGGATGTACCGAGAAGCCGGTCACCATCGCGACGTTGGGATTGACCGCGTGACCGATCGGCACGCATTCCTCCTTGAAGATGCGGTAATAGTCATCGACCCACTGCCTTGCCTCGCGCGGATCGACGAAGGCAAAGGTCAGCGCGCCGATGCCGCAGCGCGCCGCCATCTTGATGGTCTCGCGGTTGGAGCAGGCGACCCACAGCGGCGGATGCGGCTTCTGCAGCGGTTTCGGCACCACGTTGCGGCAGGGCATCTCGAAGAACTCGCCCTTGAAGCCGGGATAGGGGTCCATCGCCATCATGTTGGTGCACTGCTCGACGCCCTCCTTCCACATCCGGCGCTTCTCGACCGGATCGAAGCCGACATTGAAGCCGCCGAGCTCCATCAGGGAGGCGCTCTCGCCGGTGCCGAATTCGACCCGGCCGTTGGAGACGAGGTCCAGCGTCGCGATACGCTCGGCGACCCGCGCCGGGTGGTTGTATTTCGGCGGCATCAGGCAGATGCCGTGGCCGAGGCGAATCTTCTTGGTGCGCTGCGAGCAGGCCGCGAGGAAGATTTCCGGCGCGGAGGAGTGCGAATATTCCTCGAGGAAATGGTGCTCGACTTCCCAGGCGTAGTCGATGCCGAGCCTGTCGGCGAGTTCGACCTGGTCGAGCGCCTCCTGAAACAGCCTGACCTCGTCGCCCTCGTTCCACGGCCGCGGCAATTGGTGCTCGTAGAAAATGCCGAACTTCATGGTTCCTCCCGGGAGCCGCGCATTCCGCAAAGGTGGGTACCGGTTTTGCGATCAGAATACGCGCAAGATTATTTCGTTTAATTAGTTGATTAGCTAAATTGTCTCGCCTTGTGGGCAGCGTGGCAAGCGTCTTTTGACCGCAATGGTGGCAAATGCAGAGCGGCGCGCTGCTAGCGCGCCGCTTGCATGAGCCTTGTGTTTAGACGCTATCAGCCGGCGGCGGTCACCGCGCGTTGCGCCATCACTTTGATCAGATTGGCGCGATAGTCCGACGAGCCATGGATATCGCTCATCAGGCCATCAGCGGAAATCTTGACGCCGTCGAGCGCGCTCGCCGACCAGTTGGCCTTCAGCGCCGCCTCGATCGCCGGCACCCGCATCACGCCGCTCTGCGAGGCGCCGGTGGCGGCGACGCGGACGTCGCCCGCCTTGGTCTTGACCACGAACACGCCGGTCAGCGCGAAGCGCGATGCCGGATGCGGGAACTTGGAATACCCCGCCTTGGCCGGAACCGGGAACGACACCTGGGTGATGATCTCGCCGTCCGCCAGCGCGGTCGAGAACAGGCCCTTGAAGAACTCGTCGGCGGAGATCGAGCGCTTGTTGGTCTTCACGGTGGCGCCGAGGGCGAGCACCGCCGCCGGATAGTCCGCCGCCGGATCGTTGTTGGCGATCGAGCCGCCGATGGTGCCGCGATGGCGCACGGCCGGATCGCCGATCTGCGAGGCCAGATGGGCGAGCGCGGCGATGGCCTTTTGCACAGGGCCGCTGGTGGCGACGTCGTAATGCGTCGTCGCCGCCTTGATGGTCAGCATGTCCCCGGAAGCCTCAATGCCGATCAGGTCCTTGAGTTTGCCGAGATCGATCACGTCGGATGGCGAGGCCAGCCGCTGCTTCATGACCGGGACCAGGGTGTGGCCGCCGGCGAGATACTTCGACTCCTTGCCCTTCGAAAACAGTGCTGCCGCTTCGTCGACGGAAGAGGGGCGATGATAAGTGGTCTCGTACATGGTGTTGCTCCCTGTAACTTTCCCTTTGACCCTCTCCGTCATTCCGGGATGCGCGCCTTGCGCGCAGACCCGGAATCTCGAGAGGTCTAGCCGAGTTTCAGATTCTCAGATGTGCAATTGCACATCCTAGTTCGACGCTTCGCGTCGCCCCGGAATGACGAATGCTAACCGTGAATGGCGTGCCACACCCGATCGGGTGTCGCCGGCATCTCGAGCTTGTTGTTGCCGATGGCGTCGGTGATGGCGTTGATGACGGCGGCGGATGCGCCGATCGCGCCGGCCTCGCCGCAGCCCTTGACGCCGAGCGGATTGCCCGGACACAGCGTCGTGGTGTGCGACAGTTTAAACGACGGCAGGTCGTCGGCGCGCGGCATGGTGTAGTCCATGAACGACGCGGTCACGAGCTGGCCGGAGCTGTCATAGACGGCGCCTTCGAGCAGCGCCTGGCCGATGCCCTGGGCAAGGCCGCCATGGACCTGGCCTTCGACGATCATCGGATTGATCAGCCGTCCGAAATCGTCGGCCGCGACGAAGTTGACGAAGGAGGTCTTGCCGGTAGCGGAATCGACCTCGAGCTCGCAGATATAGGCGCCGGCCGGGAAGGTGAAGTTGGTCGGGTCGTAGAACGCGCCCTCCTTCAGGCCGGGCTCCATGCCGTCGGGCAGATTGTGCGCGGTGTAGGCTGCGAGCGCGACCATCGGCAGCGCGATCGACTTGTCGGTGCCGGTGACCTTGAACTCGCCGTTCTCGATCACGATGTCGTTCTCGGACGCCTCGAGCTGATGCGCGGCGATCTTCTTGGCCTTGGCTTCGACCTTCTCCATCGCTTTCAGGATCGCGGTCAGGCCGACGGCGGCCGAGCGCGAGCCGTAGGTGCCCATGCCGAACTGCACCTTGTCGGTATCGCCATGGACGATCTGCACCTGGCTGATCGGGACGCCGAGGCGTTCCGCGACCAGCTGGCAGAAGGTCGTCTCATGGCCCTGGCCGTGGCTGTGCGATCCCGTCAGGATCTCGATGGTGCCGACCGGATTGACGCGGACCTCGGCGGATTCCCACAGGCCGACGCCGGCGCCCAGGCTGCCGACCGCCTTCGAGGGTGCGATGCCGCAGGCCTCGATGTAGCAGGAGACGCCGAGGCCGCGCAGCTTGCCCTCGGATTTGGCCTTCGCCTTGCGCGCGGGGAAGCCGGCATAGTCGATCGCCTTCATCGCGGAATCGAGCGAAGCGCCGAAATCGCCGATGTCATAGGCCATGATGACCGGGGTCTGATGCGGGAATTGCGTGATGAAGTTCTTGCGGCGCAATTCCGCCGGATCGACCTTCAACTGCCGCGCCGCCGTCTCCATCAGCCGTTCCACCACGAAACTGGCTTCGGGCCGGCCCGCGCCGCGATAGGCGTCGACCGGGGTGGTGTTGGTGTAGACGCTGATCACCTCGGCGAAGATGTTGGGGATGTTGTACTGGCCCGACAGCAGCGTCGCATAGAGATAGGTCGGCACCGAGGAGGAGAACAGCGACATGTAGGCGCCGAGATTTGCGTAGGTCTTGACGCGCAGGCCGGTGATCTTGTTGTCCTTGTCGAACGCCAGTTCGGCCTTGGTCAGATGATCGCGGCCATGGGCGTCGGTCAGGAAGGCCTCGGAACGATCGCCGGTCCACTTCACCGGGCGCCGTACCTTCTTGGAGGCCCACAGCGCCACCATTTCCTCGGGATAGATGAAGATCTTCGAGCCGAAACCGCCGCCGACATCGGGTGCGACCACCCGCAGCTTGTGCTCCTGTGCGATGTTGTAGAACGCCGACAGCACGAGGCGCGCGACATGCGGATTCTGCGAGGTCGTGTACAGCGTGAAATGCTCTTCGGCCTCGTTATATTCCCCGATCGCCGCGCGCGGCTCCATCGCGTTCGGCACCAGCCGGTTGTTGGTGATGTCGAGCGAAACCACGTTGGCCGCGGCCTTGAACGCCGCGTCTGTCGCCGCTTCCTCGCCGATGGTCCAGTCGTAGATCACGTTGCCCGGCGCTTCCGGATGCAGCTGCGGCGCGCCCGGCTTGATCGCGGCGCGAATATCGGCGGCGGCCGGGAGTTCTTCGTAATTGACCACGACGGCTTCCGCGGCGTCGCGGGCCTGGTTCTTGGTCTCGGCGATCACGACCGCGACCGCCTGTCCGACGAAGCGCACGGTTTCCGGCGCCATCGCCGGCCATGCGCCCATCTTCATCGGCGAGCCGTCCTTGGAGGTGATGGCCCAGCCGCAGATCAAATTGCCGACCTTGTCATCGACGATCTGCTTTCCCGTGAGCACGTCGACCACACCGGGCATCTTCTTCGCCGCCGAGGCGTCGATGCTCTTCACCTTGGCATGCGCGTGCGGGCTGCGGATGAAATGCGCATAGGTCATGCCGACGAGCTTGATGTCGTCGACGTAGCGGCCCTTGCCTGTGATGAAACGCCGGTCTTCCTTGCGCACTACGCTGGCGCCAATACCCTCAACACCCATCGCATCTCTCCCTGTCGGACCGCATCGCCGGCGCCAAAATGCTGTGGGCGCAGACCGCAGTCGGTTTTTCCGAATTCCGAAGCTCTCGTCGTGCAGGACGCGGGACTATTCCGCCGCCTGCGCGACCTTCATGCGGCCGGCGGCGTCGAGCACCGATTTGACGATATTGTGGTAGCCGGTGCAGCGGCAGATGTTGCCTTCCAGCTCGTGCCGGACGGTGGCCTCGTCGAGCTTGCCGCCAGATCCTTGAGAATGATGGCGGTTGACGATGTCGATCGCCGACATGATCATGCCCGGCGTGCAGTAGCCGCACTGCAGTCCGTGATTGTCGCGGAAAGCGGCCTGCATCGGATGCAATTCGTCGCCCTTCGAGATGCCCTCGATGGTGGTGACATTGCTGCCTGCGGCTTGTCCCGCCAGCACGGTGCATGACTTGACCGCCTTGCCGTCGATATGGACGACGCAGGAGCCGCACTGGCTGGTGTCGCAGCCGACGTGGGTGCCGGTCAGGTTCAGTTGCTCGCGCAGGAGATGGACAAGGAGAGTCCGATCCTCGACCTCGGCCGACACGGCCTTGCCGTTCACTGTCAATTTGACTGTAGACACGCGTGATCCCTCCCGATGATTTTTAATTGTTCTAATTAGAAGCACGGGGACGGAACTTTGCAACTAGGATTTTCGTCGCGGAGGTCATTGTGATGTCGTCTTTCAGCCATCGCCCGGGCGAAGGCCGGGACCGATACGCCGCGGCTTCGCCGTGTGGACGCGGGGCCTCGTGGTGCAGGAAATGATTCCGGGAATGGCGCTCGATAAGCTTCAGGCCTTGACCGGGCCCAGGCTGCAACGGTCCCCAATTGGCCGGCGCTGGCGCCGCCGGCCGCCCCCGAGGCCCGCGCCGCATCGGCATTTCGGGCTACGAAGTCGCGCCTTGGATGAGGAATTTGGTCCAAATTTACGCCCCTTTATTGATTCTGCCCTAGTTTTCGGCACCGGGTCGGGGGCCGCGCTCCCGATTCCGCTGGTTCTTGGAACGAAGACGGGGGCTTGGGGTGGGATTGTCTGAACATACCGCATCAACATCGATATCGTCGAAACTCCCGACTTTGCGATTCCGCGCCAAGATCATGCTCGGCTTCGCCGTCGTGCTCGCCATCTCGGCCGCCAGCATGGGCATCGCCTATCTCGGCTTCGAGCGCGTCGCCGCCGGCGTGGCGTCCTACCGCAACAGCGTCTCGGAAGCCGATCTTGCGCGCAATATCGACCGCGAGCTGATCTCATATCGCGCGCTGGCGCGATACTTTATGATGACCGGCAAGGAAGACGACGGCAAGGCGGCGCTGTTCGCCGAGGCCAGCTTGAAGGATGCCATCGACCAATCGATGAAGGGCACCGCCGATCCGGCGCGGCGCGATCAGATCGCCCAGCTTGCCAAGGAATTCGGCACCTTCTCCGGGATTTTCGCGGGCATTCTCAAGGCCAAGCAGGAAAGTGCGCTCATCGCGCAAAACCAGCTCATGCGCAGTCAGATGTCCCTGCACTACAAGCTCGACGATCTCGCCAGTGCGGCGGCGGAAGCCGAATTGCCGGCGGTCGAATTCGGGGCAAAGCAGGTGCTCGGCCAGTTTCAGGCCATCAAGGAGCTGGCCAACACCTTCGTCATCAACGGCGACTATGCGACTGCGACCAGCGCATTGGCCCGCCTGAACTTCATCCTGAACGCGCTGCACGCGATACCGACGAGCGACGAAAAGATAAAGTCCACCATCAAGGAGGTCGATTCGCTGTTCGCGGACTTCCGCAACGCCCTCGGCAAGCTCGTTGAAAACACCAAATTGGCCGAGAAGCTCAGCGGCGAAATGTCCAAATCCGCCGATGCGATCATGCAAGGTGCGAGCGCCTTGAAGGTGGGCCTGGTCTCCGACCAGCAACGGCTGGAGGCCGAATCCAATGCGAGCATCGGCGACACCGAACGCCTGATCCTGATGCTGGCGGCCGGCGGCTTCCTGCTCGGCGGGGTGTGGGCGCTGCTGCTGGGGAGGGGAATTTCCAGGCCGATGATCGCGATGTGCAAGGCCATGCGGGAGCTCGCCGGCGGCAATTTCGATGTCGTGCTGCCCGGCCTCGGGCGCAAGGACGAGCTCGGCGAGATGGCAGGCGCGGTGGAGGAATTCAAGATGCAGGCCATAGCCAAGGCCGAGCGCGATGCTGCAACCCAGGAGGCGCAGAACAAGGCGAGCAGCGCGGCACGCCGTGCCGAACTCATTCGCTTCGCCGACGATTTCGAATCGGCGGTGGGCGCCATCGTCTCAAACGTTTCGGCGTCGGCGGTCCAGCTCGAGTCCGCAGCCGGAACGCTGACGCGCACCGCCGAAACCACCCAGAGCCTGTCCAGCCAGGTTGCCGGCGCATCGGAAGAGGCCTCCAGCAACATGCAGTCGGTTGCCACCGCGACGGAGGAGCTTTCCGCTTCCGTCGACGAGATCGGCAGGCGGGTGCGCGAATCCAACAAGATCGCGGAAGCCGCGGTGACTCAGGCCCAGCAGACCGACGGCCGCATCGGCAAGCTGTCGCGCGCGGCTCAGGAGATCGGCGACGTGGTCAAGCTCATCACGGCGATCGCCGAGCAGACCAATCTGCTGGCGCTGAACGCCACCATCGAAGCCGCCCGCGCCGGCGAGGCCGGCCGCGGCTTCGCGGTCGTCGCCTCCGAGGTCAAGTCGCTGGCCAGCCAGACCGCAAAAGCGACCGACGAGATATCGTCGCACATTTCCGGCATGCAGGGTGCGACGCAGGAATCGGTAGCCGCGATCAAGGAAATCGGCGGCACCATTGGCCAGATCTCGGACATTGCCGCGTCGATCGCCAGCGCTGTGGAGCAGCAAAGCTCTGCGACGCAGGAGATCGCGCGCAGCGTTCAGAACGTCGCGCAAGGCACCCACGAAGCGGCTGCGAATATTATGCAAGTCAATCGCGGCGCCACCGAAACCGGGTCCGCCTCCGAGGAGGTGTTGAACTCGGCCAAGACGCTTTCCAGCGAGAGCGCGCGGCTGCGCGAAGAGCTCGATCGCTTCATGGCGAATATCAGGGCGGCTTGAGACAGACTCTCTCGATGTCGTCCCGGCCTTGCGCCGGGACGACGATGAGATATTCGCGGCGCCGAAAGTCACTCTCTCCCAAACTGTCGCTTCAACTCCGTCTTGGCCCGCTCCAGCCGCCCGCGCTGGGCCTTCGGCAAGGTCCTGCCGGCGCGGTTGATGTAGAAGGTCAGCATCGAGAGCGCCGAGCGGTAGGCGCCTGCCTTGCGGCGTGAACTGCGTTCCGCCGAGTGCTTCAACGACGCCGCGATCTTCTTCGGATCGGTCAGTTTGAAGACGCCTTGCTCCAGATCGAGCGCGTTGCTTTCGCGGGTCACCCGCTGCGACCAGCGTTTCTCTGACGCCTTTCTCACAGTCGTCTTTTGTCGCGCCGGGCCTGCCTTTCGTGGAGTGGTCTTCTTCCGTACAGGGCTTGTGCGCGAATGCGCTGGTTTCCGTGATGCAGCCATGATTCAGCTCCATGTTATTGCTGCGAAAAACATAAACGCTGACGATCGGTTCCCTTGCCGCAGTGCGGGAACCCCTGACCCATCCAAACGTTGTTAAATATGGCAGGATGACCGTAGCCGCAATTCGAGCCGGGTGGAGGGCCCTGGAACTCAGCGTTCCCGGGTGGTTTTGCATTGGTCCGATTCAATGGATTTGCAACTGGCACAGCGTAACTCGGTCTTGAATCACGGCGCTTCCGCGCCTGCGCCAGCAAACAGCGACGGCATCGTCGAAACCGACATTCCCTCGCGGCTCGATGGCCTGCGCTGGAGCGGCTTTCACACCCGCGTGGTGCTGGCGCTCGGCATCACCTGGATTCTGGATGGGCTCGAGGTCACGCTGGCGGGCGCGCTCTCCGGCGCGCTGAAGGAAAGCCCGGCGCTTCGCTTCAGCAATCTCGATGTCGGCTTTGCCAACAGCGCCTATCTCGCCGGCGCCGTGCTTGGCGCGCTCGGGTTCGGCTGGCTGACGGACCGGATCGGGCGCAAGAAACTGTTCTTCATCACGCTCGCGCTCTATCTGACGGCAACCGCAGCCACCGCGCTGTCATGGAATGTCGGGAGCTACGCGCTGTTCCGCTTTCTCACCGGCGCCGGCATCGGCGGCGAATATACCGCGATCAATTCGACGATCCAGGAACTGGTGCCGGCGCGCTATCGCGGCTGGACCGACCTTGTGATCAACGGCAGCTTCTGGATTGGTGCTGCGATGGGCGCGGTGAGCGCCATTGTGCTGCTAGATCCCGCGGTGATCGATCCCGATCTCGGCTGGCGGCTGGCATATCTCGGCGGCGCCGGTCTCGGCCTCGTGGTGCTCCTGATGCGGATGTGGATTCCGGAAAGCCCGCGCTGGCTGATGATTCACGGTCGTCCCGATCAGGCGCATGCTGTTGTCGCCGATATCGAGCGGTCGGCGACCGGCAACGCGCAAGATCGGCCGCAGCACGCCTGGCCGAAGATCAGATTGAAGATGCGCCATCACACCCTGCTGCGCGAAGTGGCGCACACGCTGTTCTCGCTTTATCGCGCGCGTTCGCTGGTCGGACTGGCGCTGATGACGGCGCAGGCGTTTTTCTACAATGCGATCTTCTTCACCTTCGCGCTGGTGCTGACCGATTTCTTCGGCATCGCGTCGAACCAGGTCGGCTGGTACATCCTGCCGTTTGCCGCCGGTAATTTTCTCGGGCCGCTGTTGCTCGGCCGCCTGTTCGACACGCTGGGACGCCGCGCGATGATCGCGTTCACCTATGGCGTCTCGGGCGTGCTGCTGGCGCTGTCGGGCTATCTGTTCTCGATCGGCCTGCTGAGCGCCGAGACCCAGACCATCGCCTGGATGGTGATCTTCTTTTTTGCGTCCCCGGCCGCCAGCGCGGCCTATCTCACCGTCAGCGAAACCTTTCCGCTGGAGGTCCGGGCGCTGGCGATCGCGCTGTTCTATGCGATCGGCACCGGCATCGGCGGCGTCGCCGGCCCCGCCTTGTTCGGAGCGCTGATCGATACCGGATCCCGCGACAGCGTGTTCGCCGGCTATCTCCTGGGATCCGGATTGATGATTGCGGCCGCCGCGATCGGGTGGCGTTACGGCATCGCTGCCGAGCGCCGGGCGCTGGAATCGGTTGCGCGACCGCTGGCTTTTGTGGAGTAGGATGAAATGGATCAGGACTTGATCGATCAGGATTTGGCCGACTTGCCGATGCAGGAAGACATGTCATCAGATGACGATGGGTCGCCGGAGACCGTTCCGGTGCCGCGCGCGCTGCTGCCGCATCTCGAGCGATCCGCGATCCTGCTCGACATCGACGGCACGCTGCTCGATCTGGCGCCGACGCCGCGCGAAGTCTGGGTGCCGCCGGGTCTCGCTGAAACCCTGAACCGGTTGCTGGAGCGCACCTCGGGCGCGCTGGCCTTGGTCAGCGGACGTTCGTTGAACGATATCGACCTGATCTTTGCGCCCGGGCAGTTTCCTGCGGTAGGCGGTCACGGCGCGGAGATGCGGGTTACGGCCGACAGCGAAGCGGTCGCCACCCATGCGCCGCCGATGGACAAGGAATTGAAGCGGAGGCTCGCGGCCATTGCCAGGCTCAGCCCGGGAATCCTGCTCGAAGACAAAGGCTATTCGCTGGCACTGCACTACCGTCTCGCGCCGCAGGCGGAGCAGGCGATCTATGAAGCGGTGTCGTTGATCCGGGCCGATCTGCCCAACGCGCCGATCGAAGTCCTGCCCGGAAAATGTGTCTGCGAGATCAAGCATTCCGGTTTCACCAAGGCGTCGGGCGTGCGGGAACTGATGACGCATGGACCGTTCAGGGGGCGCCGCCCTCTGTTCATCGGCGATGATGTCACCGACGAATCGGTGTTCGCCATCATGCCCGATCTCGATGGCCTCGCATTTTCGGTTGGCAGGCGGGCCAAGGGTGTGGCCGGTCATTTCGACGAGCCCGGCGATGTCCGGCAATGGCTTGCGCGTCTGCTCGACGACGAAAAAGCCGCTTCGCGGCCATGATTTGAAAAGCCCGGAATTTCTTGCGGCTCGATGCCGCGGCAGTTTAGCGAACATCGCGCTGTTCCACGCGGAATCTTCCTGCAGCAAGTTGGTCCGGTTCCATCGCGGCAGCGCCTGAATTTGGTTTCATTTCGTTGAAAGGGTGACCAGGAACCATATTGATGAATGACCGTTAACCCGCGAGTGACCAACAGGAGGGGACCCTGTGAACCTCGTCGTCGTTTCAAATCGCGTCGCGCGCGGCATGGCCAACGAACCCATGACCGGGGGCCTCGCTGCCGCTCTCTTGCCGGTGGTGGAAAAATCCGGTGCGATCTGGGTCGGTTCCAGCGGCCGCGTCCGCGATGGCGCGCAGAAGGAACCGTTTGCCGAGATCGAAGCGCTGGGCGCAGGCGCGGTGGCGCTGCTGGATCTGCCGGCCGCGCATTACGGCGGCTACTACGAAGGCTTCGCCAATTCGGCATTGTGGCCGGCACTGCATTCGCGCACCGACCTGATCCGCGCTTCCAGGGAAGATTACCTGTCCTATCGCGAAGTGAATGCGTTCATGGCGCGCGCGCTGCTGCGGTTCCGCAAGACGGACACGGCGTTCTGGATCCAGGATTATCATTTCCTGGCGCTGGGCGCGGAACTGCGCGATCTCGGCGTCAGCCAGCCGATCGGATTTTTCCTGCACACCCCCTGGCCCGACCGCGCCACCATCGGCGCCGTGCCGCAGCATCGCGACCTGGTCGCTGCGATGCTGGCTTACGACCTGATCGGCTTCCAGACCGAACATGATTGCGAGAATTTCCTGTCCTATGTCCAGTCGGACCTCGGTCTAACCGTGGCGGATGGCGTCGTCGCCTCGCGCCACGGCATTTCGCGCGTTGCGGTATTTCCGATCGGCATCGATCCGGAAAAATTCGCCCAACAGGCCGCCAAGGCAGCGTCGCATCCCGACGTGTCGCGGCTGCGGCGAAGCCTGAACGGCGAGAAGCTGGCAATCGGCGTCGACCGGCTGGACTATTCCAAGGGGTTGGTGAACCGCATCAACGCGTTCGACCGGATGTGGACCTTGCAGCCGTCGCTGGCGCGCACGGCTTCGCTGCTGCAGATCGCAACGCCGTCGCGCGGCGCCATCGAAGCCTATGGCGATCTGCAGAGCGAACTTGCGAGATTGGTCAGCGACGTCAACGGCCGCCACGGCGAGGTGGACTGGACGCCGATCCGCTATCTCAACAAGGGCTTTGGCCAGACCGTGCTGGCTGGTCTTTATCGTACCGCCCAGGTCGGCGTCGTGACCCCGCTGCATGACGGGATGAATCTCGTCGCCAAGGAATATGTCGCGGCACAGAACCCGGCCGATCCCGGCGTGCTGGTGCTGTCGAAATTCGCCGGTGCGGCCAACGAGCTCGATGCGGCGCTGTTGGTCAATCCGCACGATATCGAGGGCATGGCGCGAACCATCGCGACCGCGCTGTCGATGCCGCTGACCGAACGGCGCATGCGCTGGGAAGCGATGATGGCGAAACTGCGCGCGAGCACGATCCAAAGCTGGTTCGCCGATTTCGTCGATGCGCTGCAGGAAAGCCATGCCGACAAGGAGGCGAGCGTGCCGCTGATGGCGGAGCCGCCGACCCTGTGGCCGCTCCACTCGGCCAATCTCGGCGCGCGGTATCATTAGAGCGTTTTCAAGCGAAAGCCTGCCCCGGACTTGATCCGGGGTGGATACCGGTTCGCGTGAAGAAAACGCGTCAAGACAAAAAGACAGAGCCCCGTTCCGATTCAATCGGAACGGAAGGCTCTAGCGGGTGAGTGCAGGTCAGTAGCAGTACGATACGCCATCGAGGACGGCGCAGCGCGCCTTGTTCGGCGCGCTCGGATTATCCATCGGCACCACGCCGTTGCCCTTGCCGACGAAGACGCCCGGCCCGACGATGACCGATGACTTGTTGCCGATGATGACGCCCGGATTCGGCGAGGTCAGGCTCGAGCGCGAACCATCGGTCCAGATGATGGCGTCGCCGGACAGGATGCCGCGCCGGCCGTCATCGCAGGCGACATCGACGCCCTGGCGGGTGCAGGCCTGTGCCAGCGCCGGCCCGGCGCAAACGGCCGGTATCGCGGACATCAGAACCGAGAACACCAGCGCCCGATGGATGGTCATGCCGCGCCCCGCTTGTTGAATCGCCACGATCATTCATCGTCGCCGGTAACCGGTTTTCGGTTCAAGGGTCTTTGAGATGCACCGCCCCGGCGTTAGCCCTCATAAATTATCAAGATTATTCAATATGTTGCGGAAATGTCGCCGGCCGCGCCCACAGTCCCTTGCAAAAGTCGCCGGGCCCCTTCAAGAGAAGCCATCCGGAGAGATGGCCGAGTGGCTTAAGGCGCACGCTTGGAAAGCGTGTGTGCGGGAAACCGTACCGTGGGTTCGAATCCCACTCTCTCCGCCAGCCCCACCATAAAAGCCCAGTATTCAGCGGCTTTTTGCGCGCCGGCTTCAATCTACCCCTGCCTGTGCCCATTAAGCATATTGCCCAATCTGGGTGGGGCCGCGGTGCCGCAGGCGATAAGCTTTCGGCATGCTCGAAAAGCTCAGCCCCGCCGCGATCACGCGCAAAGCCGAATACCGCAAGCCCGGCAGATATGCCGACGGCGGTGGCCTTTACTTGCAGGTCACGCCCAAGCGCGGAGACGACGGCGTCACCCGCGCATGGCTCTTTCAATACTCATGGCAGGGCAAGGTGCGCCAGATGGGCCTCGGCTCATTCGTCAATGTGTCGCTGGCGCAGGCTCGGAAGCGAGCCAAGGCGGCGCGCGACAAGGTAGCCGATGGCATCGATCCGATTGGCGAGAAGAAGGCCGAGCGCAAAGCGGCGTCCGTGAAGGTAGCCCAGCCCCAGAGCTTCGAAGCTTTTGCTAACGATTATATCGCTACCCACTCGCCCTCATGGCGCAGCGAGATACACCGCAAGCAATGGACCTCGACGCTAAAGACCTACGCATTTCCGATCATCGGCAGGATGGCCGTCCCTGATATCGAGACCGCCGATGTGCTTCGCGTCGTCAAGCCGATCTGGACGACCAAGCAGGAGACCGCTGATCGTGTGCGCGGCCGAATTGAGAAGATCCTGCACGCTGCGAAAGCGCAAGAGCTTCGCTCCGGCGACAACCCCGCAGTCTGGAGAAATCATCTATCCCACCTGCTTCCCAAGAGGAAGAAAAAGACCAAGGACGATCATTTTCCGGCGATGCCTTACGAAGAGCTTCCGGCATTCATGTGCGAGCTTATCAAGCGGCAAGGTATCTCGCCAAGAGCGCTTGAGGTGTGCATCCTCACCGTCGCTCGGACAGGCTCCCTGATCGGGATGAGGCAAGACGAGCTCGACATGCGAAATGAGCACACATGGACTATTCCGGCTTGGCGCATGAAGCGAAGCGAGGAAGAGCATATCGTGCCATTGCCGGAGCGAGCGCGAGAAATCATCAAGACCATTCCGCGCGAAAAAGGCAGCCCCTACATCTTCATGGGCACAAAGCCGCAGACCCACCTTTCGAATATGGCAATGCTCGAACTACTTCGTGGAATGCTGCCGGACAAGGATTACGTCGTGCACGGGTTCAGGTCTTCTTTCAACGATTGGGCTAGCGAGCAGACCGACGCGAAGCATATCGTCGTCGAGAAGGCTATGGCGCATGCGATCAAGGACAAGACCGAGGCTGCGTATCGGCGTGGCGAATTGCTGGAATTGCGTCGCACGCTCATGGATCAATGGGCCAACTACATCTATGGCGGCAAGCAATGACGCCGGATGATGCCGACAATGAGCGCGCTCGTCTCAATGCGGAGATTGCCGCGCTCATGGCGCGAGTAAAGAAATTGGAGGCCGAGCGTGACGCATTGCCGAAAAGAAAAGTGGGGCGACCTGCCGGCTATCAATCGCCGGAGGAGAGTGTCAAGCATAATTATTCTGCGACGCGCCGCGTCTTGAGTGCGATCCAGCGCCACGAGATCGCGCAACGAAAGCTCAAGCTCTCCGTCAAGGTGCCGCTCCGCAAGATGGACGAATTTATTGAGATCGCTTGCAAAGCATTTCCAAAGGCCAAGGCCGAGCGGGTGCGCACGCTTGTCAATATTTATCGCAAGAGCGGTGAGGACAAGGTATTTTCCGGAGGTCGCCTCAAGCGATTGATCGCCGACTTTGATGCTTAATCCGGCGGCTCGCTCGAATAAGCCAGCATTTTAAATCGACCAGCAAATCTTACGATGCTCCTCGGCTTCTGACGAAGCTCACCGAGGAGTAAATTCGATGAGTATAGTATTCCTGCGCCTGCCTGCCGTGAAAGAGCGGACCGGCTTGAAAGAGACGACGATCTACAAAGGAATTGCCGAGCGCACCTTTCCGCCATCCATTCCCTTGACCGAGCGCTGCGTCGGCTGGCGCGAAGATCAGATAGTCGCATGGTGCGAGGCGAAGGCTGAGGGCAGGGCCATCCGCTTCGATGCGCCGGCCCCTGCCAAGCGCAAGCGATTGCGGGCATGATCTCGCCCCGGTTGCTTCACTCGATCCAAAAATGCCAGCTTGAATGCAGAAGGGGCGCACCCCGACCAAGGATGCGCCCCGATAATTGATCGGAAAGCCTCGCCAGCTTTGCCGATCCGCATCAGCCGCCCGCCAAGGCGCTGATGCTGCAACCGCATGATTAGGATGCGCTGCCGTGCAGCAAAGATGCCATAGAGCGCCTTCCGGTGCCACCCGTGCCAAGATCGGCCAGCAGACGCGCTCGGCTGACGCCCAGAGACAACCGTCAGAGGGCTTGCGGCCTGATGACGGCTCCGATCCCGCGCCACATTATCCGACGGCATCAGACGGCCTCGGCCGCCCGACAGCGCTGCACCCCTATCGCGATGTTGTCGGCGTCTGGCTCCGTGATCCGCTCGGACCCGATGATCTGGCCCAACTTCAAAGCCTTTGCGGCGGTAAGCTCGGCCATCGCATTCGCAAGCCGCGCTTCCGGCGCGACGATCGGCCCGATCTTGAATATGCGCAGCGCCTGACCCTGCGACAGCCGACCGCCGCCGCCCTCGAATATCTCGGCAAGCGCAATGACGTGCTGCTCGTCTATTCCGAACTCGCCTTGGACCGCATTTATGACAGTAGAGATGACCAGCAAGCCGCTCTGCAATTTGTTATTGAGCACTCGCTGATAAGGGATCGGCGGGGTCAATTCATGCGCGTCTGCCTCGGCCCGAAAGGCCTGACGCTTTATTCCGGCCAGCGCGGCTCCAAGCATCTGGCCGTCACCTATGCCGATAAGAAATCCAAGGTAGCCAAATCGTCAGTTCCGCCGCTGCATGATGAACGACGCACCCAAGGCCCTCAGGCCCACCGGCGTAAGGGCATATCCACCTTGGCCGACTTGCTGCGATTGGATGAGCAGCAATTCTGGAACCAGCATCAGCACTATTACCGCGTCCATGATGTCGAAGGGCTTGGCCGCGCCTACCTCAACTATCTGGATCGCCAAGAAAACCCAACCAGTCTCGCGCGGAGGAAGGCCAAGCTCAAGCGGATCGGCAACACCGTCATCAATATCGATAAGCGGATGGGCCACCAGCTTATCCGGACGCTTGGCTCATTCAGGCCTGCGCAGATCACGCTCAGCAAAGCAGCCAAGAAAGCCGGAACGCCGATACAGCGGATGCTAGGGTATTGGAGCATCCATGCGGCGCATTCCATCCAGAACCTCTATGACCGGCTAAACCACATCATTCCACTGGATCGCTTCATCAGCCGCATCAGTGTGGATGCTAATTCCGAGATGCGCTGCTCGATCAGGGGCCCGGACTTGAAGCCGCCGCGAGCTTCCGGCCGAGCCACGCCCCGACGGATGTCATAATCAGCAAAGCGCCGAGAATAACGCAGAAGGTAATTGGATCGAATGCATTTGGATGCCTAACCCACCAACAGCCGATGAATGCCCCTATCAAGCTTACCGAAAAGCAGGCTAGGAAGCTGCTATCACGGCGCGTCACAAACACCCCAATTGGAAAGCCCAGCACGAGCCCGGGAATTGCTGCGGCCAAAAGCGCACCCACGCCGAACGCTAGAAAAATGATGACTACACCAGCATCAGTCATTGGGATTGCCTCAACCAGAATTTGATATCATCGCGACCAATCCTCAATAGAACCTAAATGCTCCAAGAATGCTGGTCGCCCGGAACTCATCAGATGCTAGCCATAACTTAGCAGCACGATCCCCAGCCCAGAATTTCTCCCAAGCTCCGCGCGAAGAAAACAGCAGCCAGCACACGCGCCAGCAACAGCGCAATGAACAGCACGCCGCCCGCGCAAGCGAGAAAGCGACGATGCCAGCGCATAAGCGGCGATGCACCTCGCACAATCCAGCCATTGTGAACCTACCCATGATCCGGATTTGGCACGGATCGAAATCGATCATTTTGACGATGATCCGGACAAACCTAGCCAACTGAGAAGCAAAGCGATTTGCTCGATTGAGGGAAAGCCTGCGGACATGCAGTCCGCCTAACCGGTAAGCAGAAGCACGCTAATTTAAAGCGGTTGATCACGACAAGCGCGATGACGCTAGCTCTACCCATGACGCGCTGCCCATTAGCTCGCAGCGAGAATTGGGTAAAATCGAGATGCTGAAAAGACTAAGAGCGAATGCGAGAAAAGCACCTGCGCCTTATCGAGGCAGCAGCGCCGATGGCCGTCATTCATCACGCATCAGCACAGGCCGCGATCTACTGCCCAATGAAGATGGGCGATCACGATGGGCTCGATTGCTCAAGGCAACCTATCGAGCGCTGATCCAGCATTGCGGTGGTGATGATATCATCAGCGATATGCAGCGCATGGCATGCCGCCGCGTCGCTGCACTCGAGGCCGAGCTTATCCATATCGAAGATCGGATAGCGAAGCTCCGGCGCTCTCGCAGAGAACCACCAGCCTCATTGCTGGCGACCTATGCATCGCTGACTGCCCAGCAGCATCGATTGAGCAAAGAGCTTGGGTGGTCTCGGCATGCGAAGCCGCTCAATGATGAACCGAAGGACCTACAGAGCTATCTCGCGAGCAAGGCCAATGCTCATCACCATCGCAATGGACGCATTCATGCGCTGACCATCGAGCATGAGGACATCGACTGATGCCCCTCGCTCGCAAATTGATCCGATGGTGGAAGCGGCTCTTGCGATGCCGGAGGCCATGATGGTCAACCGGATCATTCATCGCATCAGGCCGGGCTACCCTCGCTACCTGACCCAGGATCGTCTGCGCAAGCTCCGCGAGGATTTCAATCTGCATCGCTGGAACGCCCGGGTGCGGGGCATCGAGTTCACTCTGTCGTTCGGCGAATGGCTCGGCATCTGGATTGCGTCTCGCAAGCTTTTGCGGCGTGGATGCCGACGCGGGCAATATGTGATGGCGCGGATCGGAGATCGCGGTGCTTATGCCGTGGGTAATGTGAACATCGTCCTCGCCACCGAGAATATTGCGGAGGCTCGTCGCGGCAAGCCCGGCACGCCCCACTCGGCGGAGACCCGCTGCCTCCTCTCGCTGAACTCGATCCTTTGGTGGTCGGCACGGCGCGAAGCCGCTCGCACGGAGGCGCGTCCATGATCGCGCGCATCAGGCCAGCCCCAAATCCCCGCCATCGCGCGGCACAGCCCCCGACGAGCCGCGCTGGAAAGCCGGATGGCATCTCAATCCTTGATGCCGTCCGCGATGAGCGGCTTTTCTGGCCTTGGTTCTCTAAACGGCCGAATAGCTGGGCCGCTTGGCTGACCTTTCTGTGTGCACTCTTCGCGCTGGAAATGACGCCAGACCAATTGCGGCTCTACCGGCAATGCACAGGCCGCAAGATGCCGCCGCAGGGGGTGGCGCGTTTTTCGTACCTCATATGTGGGCGAAGGGCTGGGAAGTCCTTCATTCTGGCGCTCGTCGCCACCTTCTTGGCTTGCTTCTTTAACTACGCGCCCTATCTGGCGCGCGGTGAGCGCGGCACCGTCATGATTGTCGCCAGCGACCGCCGCCAAGCTCGGACCATCCTCCGGTATATCCGCGCCCTGCTCAAAGAAGTGCCGCTACTCAAGCGCATGATCGAACGCGAGACGGCGGAAGGCTTCGATCTCACGAACCGGGTGACAATCGAAATCAGCACCGCCTCCATGAAATCGGTGCGCGGCTATACGGTGGTGGCCGCATTGCTCGACGAGGCCGCCTTCTTCTCGACTGAGGAAGGATCGGCATCACCCGACGCGGAGATCGTGAAGGCCATCAAGCCCGCGATGTCCACCATTCCGAATGCCATGCTGCTGGTCGCAAGCTCGCCCTATGCCAAGCGCGGGATCCTTTACGAGGCCTATCGCGATCACTTCGGCAAGGAGGGCGATCCGACGCTCGTCTGGCAAGCGGACACGCGCACCATGAACCCGAGCGTGCCGCAAAGCGAGATCGATGACGCCTACGCGGCCGATCCGGCCTCAGCCTCCGCAGAATTTGGCGCGCAATTCCGGACCGACATTGAAAGCTATATAACCGTTGAGGCTGTGCTGGCCTGCGTCTCGGAAGGCC
Organism: Bradyrhizobium sediminis; assembly: GCF_018736085.1. Taxonomy (NCBI): domain Bacteria; kingdom Pseudomonadati; phylum Pseudomonadota; class Alphaproteobacteria; order Hyphomicrobiales; family Nitrobacteraceae; genus Bradyrhizobium; species Bradyrhizobium sediminis. Next base: position 537,360 of record NZ_CP076134.1, read on the forward strand.
TCTTTGAGCGGCCTCGCGTGAGCGGCGTCACCTATTCCGCATTCATTGACCCGTCGGGCGGCTCCGGCCAAGACAGCTTCACCTTAGGCATCGGCCATTTCGATAAGGCGACCGATATTGCGATCGTCGATGCGATCCGCGAGCGCAAGCCGCCGTTTTCGCCGCAGGCTGTCATTGAGGAATACGCCGCGCTGCTCAAGTCTTACAACATCACCAAGATCGTCGGAGATAAATTCGCCGGTGAATTTGCGCGCGAGCCCTTCCGCGCTTTCGGCATCACCTACGATCCGAGCGCCAAGCCTAAATCGGATTTGTATAGAGACACCTTGCCTCTGATTAACAGTCGCAAGGTAGACTTGCTGGATCACAAGCGAATGGTCCAGCAATTCGTCGGCCTCGAACGGCGAACCGCGCGAAGCGGCAAAGACAGCATCGACCACGGCCCCAATCAGCACGACGATATAGCCAACTGCGTCGCCGGATTGATCGCGACCATGAAGATCAGACCTTTCAGGTACGATAGTGACCTTCATTGGGTGTGCGGTGATGATGACACAGACTTCAATGCCGAGTGGCGCGCCGAAGGCCTCCGGCATCATCTCCTATTCGGCGGAAGAGGACTATTCAGATGATCGAACTCTATGACGAAAAGGGCCACAAGCTGGCTTCGGGCACGATCGTGCCGGATGGCGGCAAGATCAAGGTGCCGGTGCAATTGATGGATGCCGACCGTGATCTCGCGGACATCAGGGACATTGTGGACATCGCGAGGCTTGCGGCCAGTCAGCCCACCGTCACAGTGACGCGAAATCGGCCCGGCTCGGTGGCGCTGACCGATGCCGACCGGGCCACCCGTGAGAAAGCGCTGGATGCTCGCGATAAGCGGCTCGTCGATGCTTGGAAAAATCCTCAGGCGGCGGATATCGCCAAATCCGAGACAAAGCAGCCGACGACGCCGACAGGCGATGCGGCAGATCGGCGCGACGCTCGCCTCCGCGACGCATGGAGGAACTGACATGCAGCTTCCGACCCTAGCACGAGTAAAGCTGGATCGGCTCATGGCGCGCGAACAGGAGGCACGCGATGCCGCGTCTTCTGTTACGCGTCGAGCATCCGATCTCGGCAGAGCGCTGGCGACGGCTCCGGCATCAGAAGCCGCCAATATCGAACACGAACTGACCCGGCTTCGCGCTCGGCAATCGGAGCTTGCCGCCAAGCACCGGAACCAAGCCGATCTGATTGCCGCGATCACTCACTGGCTTTCGAGCGCGACCGGCACCCTGGAAACGGTGAAGCCTGCGAAGGCGGCGCTGCAAAAGGGAGAGACGATATCGGCGGCGGTCGTCCGTCTCCGGGCGCGTATCCACGCGCTGACGACGGAGCGCGTCAAAGTCATGCAGGCCGGAGTACCGATCGCCGACCTCAAGGCGCAAGCCGCTGCTTACGTCGATGCTCTGGTAGACCGCGGTCGCCCGCGGATCATCGCGGATCATCGTCGCGACTTTGAGGTGCAATTTCGTGTGGGCGAGACTTGGAGCGATGCCGGACTTGCCGGACGCCTTCCGGCGATCCTCGCGTGGCTTGATCCGGATCAATTCCTAGCCAAGCTGAACCAGACCATCGATGCGATGCCGACGCCGCCATTCGCCATGTCAGGGAAGGCCCGCGCGCAAAAACTGATCGCGCTCGAGGCCTCGCTCCTGCAATGCGAGCGCGAGGAAGAGGCATTGATCGAAAGCTCCGAAGAAACCGGACCAGTGATTTTGCGCCGCCTGACGGCCGATCCGCGCGCCGTGCTCTGTCTCGGCATCAATCGGGGTCAAGCGGCAAAGCAAGAAGGGAAAGTGGAGCGAGTCAAAGCAGACGACGCAGCATGATCTTCAATCCCCTCTCGTGTCCCAAAGCGAGCCACCAGCGAGAGGGCGGTCTCCCGGATTGTACGTCGATCCGATCCGGGAAGCGGACAAGTCGGCGAGTGTCCGTTTTCATGAAACAACCCCGACATCCCATGGCCGAATTCCAGCGGCGCGATGGGCTGGCCCGTCGCCGCTCTCTCACCTGCCAGCGGCGACGGGAGCAGTTTCGGATGGTGATGCATGACCGCCATCCGGTTCGAGCGCTGGTGGTCGCGCTCGCGGGAAGGCCGTCGCTGCGATCTAGGGGAATGGATCGGCAAGTGGCGGCCTTCTCGCTTGGGCATGCCAGTGGACGCCCTTGCTGGCGCGTCCAGAGGCCGACTGACGCATTACTGCAACTCGCCGCCTATCTCGGCTCCCGGACTGGCTGATATCGGGCTGGACGGAGCGCGCGGCTAGATTTTTGAGGTGGCCCTATTGCAGCCGTGAGAATCGCGTCTAGGTGTTCCTTTAAAGGAGCCACTCAATGTACCAAGTTTCATTTTTTAAGGATAAGTCAGACCCTTTTACCTTCGCAGTGACGCCGGACAAATCTGGATCGGTCTTGCCATCACCGGGTAAATGGCAGCACTGGTTTTCGCAGATGGTTTATCCAGAGCACGCCATGCCGGAGAGCGAGCTAAAAAAGCTTGAAACCGGCTTTAAGAGCGACGGCTATTACGTCTTCCCGCGCAGAAAATAAGGGAAGCGGGCAGCAACGCCCGCATACTGAAAGGTCGCGGCCTCCGTTAGCGCCAAGCGAAGTTGGCGATTTCCTGTGCGCTGGATTTTCATGAGCCACAATCCCTAGGGGCTGGACTCATCGTTCCCTTTTTGTTCTAATTCGCTCATGGCGAATGAGCGACCCGCTAGCTGGCGAATGCCCTCCCCCAAGCAGATGGAAAAGCTGGCGCGGGAGGCTGCGCGTCAGCCGGATCGCGAGAAGCCGGAACCTGGCCCCGGCGATCCCCTGCCGGATGAATTATGGGATGCGGTCTTGGCCGACCCGCGCGCGGCTGGAAGGCCGCCGCTGCCGGTCCAGCAATGCTGCCTCTCGGAAATTCCGCGCCATGTCCTGCGAGTCGAATGCATGCGCTGCTTTCGCATTATCGAAATTCAGAAGGCCGATGCGGTCAAATATTATGGGCCGCACGCCGTCTGGAAGGATGTCGGCCAGCGGCTGCTAGACCAGACCTGCAGCAACCGCACAGGCCGGCACGAGGAGGACGGATGCTGGCCTGATTGGAGGGGATGACGCCTTAGCCGATACTCCACCTTATCGAGGGGCTCAACCCATGCTAGAGTTGAGTGGGGAGAAATTTCATGAGCCGGGGCATCATCGGACTTTTTATCACGCTGACGATTGTCTGGCTTGCCTTCAGCGCGAACAAGGATACGTCTACGGCGACGAAATTACCGCCGCCGGATCATGCGAACACTGTGGTCGCCGCGTCGCAATTGAACGAGCAGTGGGAAAAGTCTTTCGACAAGACAGGCAAATATCCCGAGCGCCAAGACCCGAGTTTCCATCACTCAATGTATGGATCACTGCTCCGCATTCCAGAAGAAAGCGATAGCTACTCGGCTGCGCGGCAGCTCGTCGACAAATTCGCTGTCCGACAATTGAAGATCAATGCTCAAGAGCGCAAGGCCAAGATAGAGCGCATCAGTAACGATGCTGACGGCCGCAAGCGCTTCGCTGACACACTCGACACCGGTTTCCTAAAAGCTGGCCGCGACGCTTCCTTCAAAGTCTCCGGAGCGAAGAACACGACGCTAGAAATGGTCTACATACTCATCAATCGACCGTTCGTTTACCAGATAACTAACGAAAGCAAATTCCTCGAGAATGCTTGGAACATGGGCTTCAAGAAAGTGATTTTCAGAAGCGGCTATGGATATGGGAGCAATGCTTGGACCTATGATGTCCCAAAAGAATGGGCCTTCAATTGAATACCATACCGGCGCAATTCGATTGGGAGCGCGGCTTCAATCGTAACCTCATTTTGGGGAAGCTTAAAGAAGCTAGAAAGCCCGATGGCCGATCATTCGATGCAGGAGAATATGAATATTGGCTGCCCGTGCTCAGTTCGGCAATTCGATCAAAGCGAGAGGCGGAGCCACTTAAGGCAAAATGCATCCGCGCGTCCTTATCCGATGCCTCGCTTACGCTGAACGATCCCGACGCATTCATCGTTCGGTGCGATCAAGAATTTGAAAGGCTTTCGAAAAGGCCGCTGTCGAAGTTTATACTTTATACCACCGTTACCTACTCGGGCCCGAAACTAATCGATTGGATAGGGGACGATAACGCCCGCATCTATTGGCAGCCGAGCATGAGCGGCAATTTTATGCGCAAGGCAAAGAAAGCGCAGAAAGTCCAGGAATATCATCGAAAGGCTAATAAGGTCGCTGCCGAGCATGATGCGCTTACTCCTATAATTGTGCATGTATTTGCCTATGATGCCTTCGACGCATTCGAACGAGCGAATGATTATGTCGATCGCTTTCGCGGAATGCTGAATTTGCTCATCAATTCGGGCAACTCTATCAACCCTTTTGGCCGGCTAGCAGCCCCTCATGCAGTGAACAAATTCCGCCGCGGGCCTTTTCATTCGATCCATCGCCCGGACGGATCGCTAGCTACTGAAACTTTTTGGTATGAGCCGCGCTGGGCGCACAATGCGTCATCAGTAGAATTTAAAGATCCTCCTGATTATAGGCGAAGCCTGCAGCGCTGGTGGCGCAAACTTCAAGAAAATCCTATGCGCGAATTCATTTCGGATGCTCTCCTGCGATATTGCCGGGCGCTTGACCTTCATGAGGCTGACGCTTCCCTCCTTGGGATGTGGCAAGTCTTGGAGAAGGTGACTGGCACAGACAAATATGATCTTCTGATTGATCGATTGGTCCGCCTATTCCGAGATCATGAAGATGCGCGGGAGATAGCGAACCATGTTCGTCTTCGTAGAAATCAGACCGTGCATTCTACCCACAACATCAGCCGCGAAGCGGGCGCAATTTTGATGCAGACCGAAATGCTTGCCAGCCAAGCAATCTTTTTTTATCTGGAAAATGCTGCCAAATTTGAAAATCAGAGAGAGATTTTTGACTTTCTCGATCTTCCATTGGATCGACAGAAACTTCGGCGGCAACGCAAAATTTCAGACTTCTTCGTTCGGTACCAGAGCGGGCCATGAGGGGGGCTGTGCCAATATTCGCAATCGGAGCTTTCGTCTCCCAGGATCATCCCTCAGGTCATTGTCGGCGTCACTTCGCTGCGGGGCATGGCGCAAAGGGAACGCCGATCCCCGAAGCTAGATTGCCGAGCGCTTTCCACATATGCCTCAATTAAGGAAGCGATTGGAGCGTGACTTGCCGCGACCTGCTCGCATCTCTTGATACTCTTTGAGTTCTCTGGCGAGTTCGGTCCAATGGTCAGCAGCGCGGGAGACGGCTGAAACTAATTCGTCGACCGTGTTTTCATCTGCCTGCTCTAAAGATGCAGAATTGAAGACCAGACTTAATACTCTCCTTGCTCGCTTCAAGAGGTCCGACACACACTCAAAATGGTCAAGGTCTGCAAAGCTGGAATTGTGGCCTCCCACAAGGGAGAGACTCTCAGCGCCTTCCTCCAGACTACTATCTTTGCGGCGGACGTCATCCAGCCCTGCACGCTCGCGCCGAGCAGCAAGCGCTCCTTGTAGCTTACTAACGGACCATTCTAACTTGACCGACCTCTCCAAATATTTCTTCTGATCCTCTGGCGGTAGAGCGGCTACTGCGACATGGTGACTGTAGCTGAGAGCCTCATTACGAAATGAGCTTGTGACGCGGCGAGCGACACGGCCAAGGTTCATCAAGCTTCCGAACTCATAAGGTAGTTTTTTGGCGATGGCAGCGGCTTTGCGCTGGCCATATTTTTCATCACCGTATGCCCACCAATCGCCGATGGCCCACTGCATACCTCCGTGAATGTCGCTAAGCTTGGTCCCTAGTTCTTTCCACTGATCGGGATCGAGGCTGTAAGGTAGTATCAGCCCTTTAGCCGATATCTCCGCGCCGTGAGGTAGCGTCCTGTCGATTGGATCGCCAGATTGCGGGGGGCTGACATATTCTTCGCCTTTGGCATCTCTTGAGTAATCTGCCAATCTTCCTTTCCCGAGGTACATGGCTTGTGTCCTTCTTTGATTTGAAGGCGTCATTCAAGCCGATCCGGAAGCTCCTGCCATTGTTCGGTTATTGAAAATATCTGCCGAATTAAACGACAACGTGCCGTGCCCATCGAATTACCCATGATGCAGGCGCGGAATAGGGCGAGCTTCTGCGGACCCTAACGGGCTTGCGTCGCCAGTAACTATTTGGGGATCAATGGCTTGCCGGGCTTAGACGGGCCTAGACGGCGGCTATCTGAATGGACACTCTCTCCGCCAGCATTCTGCCGCTTGGTCGTGGACGTTTTTTGCTGCCCATAATCCGCTGCTGGGTCTTATCAATATCGTTCCGCAAGTATGGCGGATTGGGCTTGGGCTGGCTCACGCATCTCATGCTTTGCGAGGAACTCGCCTATACGTCCAACGATCTTGCTGCTGTTGTGCTGATTAACGGTCGGCGCTTCGATGTTGGAAGCACTAGGAAATGCTCAATTGCGTCAGCGCTACCTTGACGGCCTGGCGCGAGGCGAGTTGATCATGAGCGTCGGTGTTTCGGAGCCTTCAGCCGGATCTGACGTTCGCGCAGTGCGGACGCGCGCAAGGCGCGAAGGAGATGTCTGGGTCATCGACGGGGAGAAGACCTGGATCACAAACGGCGCGCATTTCGATCTCATGATTTGCACGTGCCGCACCAGCGACGATCCCGCGCGTGGTCTCAGCCATTTCTTGATAGATCGGGACGAGCATCCTGTTGCAACACGGCCTATCGAGAAACTGGCGCTCAATCGGCACTCGACGGCGCAGGTTTTCTTCGATGGTGTGGGAGTGCCGGCCGCGAATATGATTGGACGCGAAGGCGATGCCCTAAAGAACACACTCGTTCTGTTTGAGCGGGCGAGGCTCCATGTGGCGGCTGGATCTCTCGGTATCGCGCGTCGCGCGCTCGACGAGTCTGTTCGGTACGCCCATTTGCGCAAGCAGCGCGGGAAACCGATCGCCGCACATCAGCTGATCGCGGCAAAACTGGCGGACATGGCTATTTGGGTTGACGCTGCGCGGCTGCTGATTCACCGGGCCGCGCAGATGCTCGATGCCGGCCTTCGCGCTGATATGGAGGCAGCTATGGCCAAGGCGTTTGCGACCGAAGCTGCTGTGGACATCTGTCGCCAGGCAGTACAGATTCACGGTGGCAATGGGGTAACGCGCGGCTACATCGTCGAGCGGTTGGCGCGCGAGGCGCTTCTGTTGCCGATTCCCGACGGCACGACGGAAATCCAGCAACTGATCATCGGCCGCGCACTGACGGGCATCTCGGCATTCTGACGTGGGGGCCTCGTGTGTCCGATCGTCGGCGACCACGGGCGGTCCGCCGAGCGGGAGACGTGTGCAGCTTGTCGCAGCTTCTCCTAGGGCGCGGAATCAGCCCGAACGAGTGAGGCGAAATGCGAGCCGAAGAGACGATAACACCAAAAAGGCTCTTCCTCTAAACGTCCAAAGAGAGATTTGGGACTGAAGCCGGTCAAGCGTCTCATGTCTCTGATCATATGCGATTGGTCCGAAAAACCTGCGTCGTAGGTAATCGCGGACCATTGCGGTTCGGCACGCCCCATAGCCAGCGTCTGTTCGAGAAGGCGTTCCGCGCGCTGGTAGAATTGAAGTTTTCTGCGCGAATGCCCTGTCCACTTCTTGATCCGACGTTCAGCTTGGCGTGCGCTGAGCGATGTAACGAGGCCGGAAGCCTTGCGCCCAATGCCGTGCACCCAATCCTGCACGCTGCGACCCAGGTCATCATGTGGTAATCGCCCTGTTTGCTGGCACCGCTCGATGTAGTCCTGCAAGAGGTCGAAAGCAGCCTGCGGCTTTCCAGTACTCAGCGCCTTTGCGAATGTGTCGACGATCTCATCGTTGGGTATCCGGCTCAAGGGCACTGTTTGATCGACGAGGCTCGAGATGTCACAGCGCGACAGGGCGGCGAACGTCGCCGGATAAAGGCCGACCGACAGAGAGACCACGCCCGAGGGGTTCCAAATGACCGAGGAGTTTGTCTGCGGACCGCTGAGGTAAATCCGTGGCAAAGGCTTCTGAACCTGGAGGCTCGTCTGTGCGGTTGAGCCTTTGAGCTTGAAGCCTGCCCCCTCGAAAAACAGCGTCAGCACACAGAACGGGAAAGCCGGATAAAAGTTGAATCTCTCGTTCGGCGCTAGCTCCCGACCGCGAGTATCACGAACAAACCCAGCAAAAATGTTGTGCGCGACCGACGGGCGCGGTGAGAATATGGCGCAAGGCTCAGAGTGTTCCGGAAACTGTGGCCTTCCCATGCGTTCCCCACCGGCAGTGTCGTTTCCATTCTATCTCGTCGGGGAAGGGGATATCAGACTCCTGGCGAACACCGCAACGCCACCTAAGCCAACACGCGCGAGGCATTGAGCCAGAGGCGATTTTCCTCCGAGGACTTCTCCACAATGACAACCGACATTATTTCGCTCGTAGCAACAGCGCTGCTCTGCCTTGGAATACCGTTGATCTATGGGGCAGGACGATTTCTTCAACCCGGTGGTTTCGCTTGGGCGGCGGGCAATCGTGAGTCGAAGCTGGACATCCCAGCCTGGACCCAACGCGCCGTCCAAGCTCACGCTAACTTGGTTGAGAACCTGGCTCCCTTTGCCATCCTGGTGTTGGCGGCCCAGGTATCCGGCAAGGCCAACGCTGCGACCGCGCTCGGAGCGACAATCTTCTTTTGGGGGCGCGTGGCGCACCTCTTCGTGTACATCGCAGGCATCAAGTACCTGCGATCGCTCATCTGGTTCGGCGCGTGGGGTGGTGGCGCCTTGATAGTTGCGCAGCTTTTCAGATGATGGCGCTAGGAAGATCGCCCCCGAAACAGGCTCGGTCGGGCCATCTTCGGCAGACGAAACTCCATTTTCCGGCCGTTGCTCAAATAGTGGGTTTTGCTCCAGAAAGGTCGAAAATGCTTTGCCTTTCAATGGGAGCTGACTGACACTCTCTCCGCCAGCATTCTGCCGCTTGGTCGTGGACGTTTTTTGCTGCCCATAATCCGCTGCTGGGTCTTATCAATATCGTTCCGCAAGTTCTGGTGAACATTGCAACCATCGTGGCCTTCTCTCGGATTGACCGGATGGCGGGCTGGTGCCTCATGCCTCTGGCGGCATGGGTTTGCTTTGCGACCGCTCGTAACTTTGCGAGCTGGAAGCTGAACCCGTGAAGCGAAGCGTCAAACGGTCGCGCCTGAGCAGAAAGAAATGGGTGACCGTGAATGACCGTATGCAGGCGGGATATCGCTACGAGCTGACCGATCCCGTCGGTCGCAACTTCGATCCGGAATTCAAGCCTGAACTGACGCCCGCAGAAATGCTCGCGCTTGGTGTGTTCTGCGGCAAGTACATGACCGACTGCCGCAAGGAGTTCCCCGCGAGCTGGTTCAAGAAAGCAAAACTGTCGCCGAAAGGCCGCGACTGCTCGCTCAACTATTTTGGCGTCGACGCCAGCCGGCCGCTATCGGAGTGGCGCTCCAAAGGCTGGCTTCATGACGATGATCCGCGCGGCTGGTTTCAATGGTACTGCCGCTACTACATGGGTAGGAGGATGCCTGATGAGGACAGACGGCAGATCAAGCGCTGGAAGGCATTTCGCCGCCACGTCAGTCAAATCAAAATGAACTGCGAGCCTGGCGATCCGTTTTGCCGCCCGCGGCAACGGCAAGCTCTGTTGCACTGGGCGTACGATAGTCGGAAGATTTGAAACTCAACATTTTTCGCACCCGGAATGTTGAGCCACATTACGACATGGGTTTTCGACCGGGAAACGCCTGCGCGCGCCTACTTATCAAACCCGACGAACACCGTAGCTTCCTCGACGGACTTTCGCTCCGACACGACCGCATTTGCCGGAAACGTTTCATCCGGCCAGCCCAGCGCGATGCTTTTCATGATGATCTGATCGTCGGCTATTCTCGCGTGCTCGCGCACCACGGGGGATTGCATGATGCCCTGGCTGTTGATCACGGCGCCCAGCCCGCGAGACCAGGCGGCATTGACCAGCGCGGTCGCCACGGCGCCGCAATCGAAGGGCGTGTCGTCGCTGCCGTCCAGCACCCTGTCGTAGGTAATGATCACGCATACCGGCGCGTCGAATTGACGGAATCCGCGCAGCACCCAGTCCTGGCGCTTGTCCTTGTTGTCGCGCTCGATCCCCATCGCGGCGAACAATTGCTTGGCGACGCCGATCTGCCGGTCGCGGTGCTTGCCTGCAAAGGCCTGCCCCGTGCGGAACTCGCGCGACTGCGGTATGCCCGCCACCATCCGCTCGGTGTTGCCGGCGCGGATTCGATCCAGCGGCTCGCCGGTAATGACGTAGAAATTCCAGGGCTGGGTGTTCATCGACGACGGGGCGCGCATCGCCAAACCAATGATTTCCGCAATCAACGCCTTGGGTACTGGATCGGGTTTGTAACCGCGGATACTCCGGCGACCGAGAATAACATCATCAAACTGCATCTGTGCCGAATTCCCCTGACAAGTTCTGAAACAGCTCGGATTTTCGCGGCTTCTGCACCCTCGCGCAAGCGGCAGCGGCGTGTCCTCAACGGTCCAGCCACGCGGAACATGATCGCATCAATATTGCGCGCGCACGCAGTCGTCTAGCGAATTCCGGGATGATGAAATTGTGCCGCTGATTTGCCCGACGAGGCTGAGCAAGAACTCGGCATTTTGAGGAGTTGATGTACGATTCGGTTCATGACGAATCGCACATTCAAGACCGGCGCGAGCCGGGATCAGACCAGCCTGCTTCCTCCACGGATTGAGGATTATGTCGGGCCGAACAACCCGGTGCGGGCGATCGAGAGCTTTGTGTGTGCCCTCGACCTTGCAAAGCTCGGTTTCCTCCATGCGGCGCGCGGGGCGGACGAGATGGGGCAGCCACCGTACGATCCGGCCGATCTGTTGAAGCTGTATCTGTACGGCTACATCAACCAAGTCAGATCATCGCGCCGGCTGGAACGGGAAGCAGGTCGCAATCTGGAGCTGATCTGGCTGTTGAAGAACCTGAGGCCGGGCTATCGGACGATCGCCAACTTCCGCAAGGAGAACTGGGCAGCGCTGAAGGCCGCGAACCGCAGTTTCGTGCTGCTGCTTCGCGAACTCGATCTGATCGGAGGGAGCCTTGTTGCGCTCGACGGCGCCTTGTTCCACGGCAACGCCAGCAAGGGAAGCATCTTCACGCAAAGGAGGCTGACCAAACAGATCGCCGCCTTGGACAAGGAGATCGAGGCCTATGGCAAGGCTCTCGAAGCCAATGATGCGGAAGAGGCCAAGCAGCGAAGCGACGGTTCGCGGGGCGACGGCAAGGGTGGTAGTGGCGACGTCGGCGAGAAGGTGAAGGAGCTGATGGCCCGGCGCGAACGCGCGCAAGCCGACCTCAAGGACTTGGAGACAAGCAACAAGGGGCAACTCTCGAAGACCGATCCCGACGCGAGGCTTCTGAGCAAGGGCGATCAGACCATTGCGGGCTACAACGTGCAGAGCGTTGTCGACGACAAGCACATGCTCATTGTTACCAGCGAGGTCGTCAATCGCAGCGATGCAGGCCACCTTCATGAGATGGCAAACGCGGCAAAAGAGGTTCTCGATGTGGAGACCCTGCGGGTGGCGGCCGATACCGGCTATTACAATAGCGAGGACCTGAAGGCCTGCGAGGATGACGGCATCAAAGCCTATGTGCCGATGCATGAGGGCAATGGCAAGCTCGAGGAGGGTCGCTTTAGCCGCAAGGATTTCCGCTACGATGCGAGCGCCGACGTCTACCGTTGCCCGACCGGAGAACTGCTGCGTCCAACGGAAGGGCGCTGGAAGAATGCGAGCGGCCGCGTCGAGATCCGCTACCTGGGGCGCAAGGCGGCCTGCGCAGCCTGTCCTCTGAGAGCGCAGTGTCTCGCCCCGAAGGCACCTTACCGGAGCATCGCTCGCTGGGAACACGAGGATGTTCTCGAACGTCACCGCGCGAGGATGGAAAGTGAGGAGGCCAAAAAATTGATGCGCCGCCGTTCCGCCATCGTCGAGCATCCCTTTGGAACGCTCAAATGCCGCGCCGGGTATCAGCACTTTCTCGTGCGCGGCTTCGACAAGGTCCGTGGCGAATGGAGCCTGATGGCCCTCTGCTACAATTTCACTCGCGTGCTCAACATTCTCGGCTTCGACCGCTTCGTCGCGTACCTTGAAAAGGCGCCATTGCCCGCGAAAACCTTCCTATAAGCACTCTGCGCGCCCTTCAGCTTGCTTTGCGGCCCTTCCGGACTAGAATCCTGCTGTGGCTCGCAGTCAGTCCTTTCCGCGCCACCCCAGCCTCATAATTAGCATTCTTGCCCAGCCTCGTCGTGTCAAGTTTTGGGTCCAAACCGTCGTTTGCAGCGGCTGCCGGCTACTTTGCATGGGGTTGTTTTCGATATTTTTGATAGGAGCCGCGGCGACCCGGCGCGACGGCGCACAGGCCTCTTCAGGCTGTTGCTCAAATCGTGGGTTTTGGCCTAAGAAGGTCGAAAATTCCCGATCTTTCAACGGGGATTGACTGACACTCTCTCCGCCACGCCTTGGCCGTCAGTTTGGTCGGAGCTTCCTGGGGTAATCGGTGGACCAAAGCTCCAAGCTCGCCGAGCTCGACAAGCTCAAGATGCGCATCCAGGCCTTGCGCGCAAAGACCATCGACAACGGCTGCACCGAGGACGAGGCGCTGTCCGCCGCCGCCAAAGTCGCCGAGCTGCTCGATCGCTACGACTTGTCGCTGACCGACATCGACATTCGCGAGGCGCCTTGCGATCGCCGCGTGTACGAGACCCACCGCAAGAAGCGAATCCCGCTCGACGACTGCATCGGCGCCGTCGCGAATTTCTGCAACTGCCGGGTCTGGCGCGAGAAGAACCAGGCGGGCGAGAACCGCTATGTTTTTTTCGGTCTCCGTTCGGATATCGAAGTCGCGCACTACCTGACCGAACTGATCGACATCGCCGTCCGCACCGAGCTCGGCCGCTACAAGACCACGTCAGGCTACGGGCGGTTCCGGCACAATCAGCGGCATTTGGCCAACGCCTCGTTTGCGCTGGGAATGGTCGCGTCGATCGCGGACAAGCTGACGGCGATGAAGGCCGGCCGCGACAAGGTAAACCACAGCACCGGGCGCGGGCTTGTCGTCCTCAAGACTTCGATCGTCGATGCCGAGTTCGGCAAGCTCGACTTGAATTTGCGGTCGTCGCGCAGCGCCGGCCGCATGGTGTCGCTGACGGCCTATGAAGCCGGGGGCGTCGCCGGAGCGTCGCTGGCCATCAATCCGGCGCTCGGCGAGCGGGCGAAATCAGGGCCGGCGAAAGGCAGCCGCTAGGCGTGCGCAAGGCGCGATGTGGTGCTCCCGCCAGATGCGGCTGGATCGTTGCCGGGGCGGCGAACCGAACCTATGCTGACGCAAAATGAAACCGTCCGGGAGACCCCATGATTACACCGCTCGATCCCGTCATTGCCGAGATCATTCCGAAATTGCCGCTGCGCGATCCCGATACGATGACGCCGCAAAGTGCGCGCGATGCCCTCCGCGCGCTGGCCGCCGCGCGCGCCGCCGTTCCGCCGCCGCCGGTCGCGAGCGCGATCGATGCGGAAGTGCAGGGCGCGGCCGGGCCGCTCGCCGCCCGCGTCTATCGTGTATCGGACGAGAAATCGCCGACCGTGGTGTTTTTCCACGGCGGCGGCTGGGTCGCCGGCGACCTCGAAACGCATGACCGGCAGGCCCGGCTGCTCGCGATCGAGACCGGCGCCGTCGTGGTCTCGGTCGACTACCGGCGCCCGCCGGAAACGCGCTTTCCCGGCGCGTTCGAGGATGCCTTCGCCGCCGTGCGCGACGTTGTCGGGCGCATGGGTGAATTCGGCGGAGACCCTGCGCGCGTCGGCGTGGCCGGCGACAGCGCCGGCGGCAATCTGGCGGCGACGGTTGCGATCGCCTGCCGCGACGCCGGCGTCGATCTTGCCGCGCAGCTGCTGGTCTATCCCGTCACCGATGTCGCCGGCAATTTCGCGGACGCAGAAGAGAACGCACGCTTTCCCTCGCGCACGGAAAACGCCGAAGGCTATTTCCTGTCGCGCGCGGTGATGGAGTGGTTCTCCGGTCATTATCTCGAAGACGCCAAACACGGCGCGGACTGGCGGGTTTCGCCGTTGCGCGCGACGAGCCACGCCGGGCTGGCGCCGGCGGTGGTGTGCACGGCGTGATTCGATCCCCTGCGCGACGAGGGCAAGGCCTATGCCGATGCGCTCGCCGCCGCCGATGTTCCGACCAAGTACCACCATGGCGCCGGCCTGATCCACGGCTATTTCGGCCTCGGCGACGCGTCCGACATCGCGCGGCGCGAGGCGCAACGCGCCCGTGCCGATTTCAGGGCGATGCTCGAACGGGGTGCGTAGAAGCAGGAGCGCGTCGGCGCAGGATCAGCGCCACATGCCGCGCATGCGCGCGCCGACGTCGATGCGCGGGCCGCTGCTGGCAGCGCGGGCCGCGGTCCCGGCCGTGGCCTGCGGCCAGGTCGTCTTTTCGAACAGGTGAAGCAGCCGGTCCGGAATGAACCGCGTCCGCGAGGCATAGACATGGCGATCGCCCTGCGCGCTCTGGCCGTGGGTGAAGAACCGTTGCGGCACCATCAGATGCAGGTCGTCCTTGGCCCGGGTCATCGCGACATAGAGCAGGCGGCGTTCCTCTTCGAGTTCGGCGGAGGTTCCGGTGCCGAGATCGGACGGCATGCAGCCGTCGACCACATTGAGCACGAATACCGATTTCCATTCCTGTCCCTTGGCGGAATGGATGGTCGAGAGGATCAGATAGTCCTCGTCCAGCAGCGGCACGCCGGCCTGGTCGCTGGTCGCATCGGGAGGATCGAGCGTCAGCTCGGTCAGGAAGCGCTCGCGTGACGGATAGCCGCCGGCGATCTGTTCGAGCTGGATCAGATCGGCCCGCCGGGTCTCGGCATCCTCGTGGATCCGGTCGAGATGCGGCTCGTACCACAGGCGGGCGCGCTCGATATCGGCCGGCCAGCCGGAACGGCCGATATCCGCAATGGCGGCGATGAAGTTTGTCCAGTCGTCGCCGGCGCGGCGAGGCGCGGGTGACGACGCCAGCGCGGCCAGCGGGTCGGCGCTGCCGGCCATGTCGTCGAGAACCTTCTGCGCCGAGGCGGGGCCGACTCCCGGGATCAGGTGCATCAAGCGGAAACCGGCGACGCGGTCGCGCGGATTCTCGACGAAGCGCAGCAATGCCAGCATGTCCTTGATGTGAGCGGCGTCGAGGAATTTCAGTCCGCCGAACTTGACGAAGGGGATATTGCGCCTGACCAGTTCGAGTTCCAGCGGCGCGCTGTGGCTGGAGGTTCGAAACAGCACCGCCTGCTGCTTCAACAGCGTGCCGGATTCGCGGTTTTCCAGCACGCGTTCGACGATGCAGCGGGCCTGGTCGGCTTCGTCTCGTGTCGTGACCAACTGAGGCTTGAAGCCGGATGTCCGGTCGGTCCACAGGTTCTTGGTGAAGCGTTCGCGCGCGAGATCGATGACGCCATTGGCGGCGGCGAGGATGGTCTGCGTCGAGCGATAGTTGCGGTCCAGCGTGATGATGCCGGCCGGAGGACTGAACTGGCCGGGGAAGTCGAGAATATTGCGCACGGTCGCGGCGCGAAATGAATAGATCGACTGGGCATCGTCGCCGACCACCGTCAGCCCGTGGCCGTCGGGCTTCAGCCCCAGCAGGATCGAGGATTGCAGCCGGTTGGTGTCCTGGTACTCGTCGACCAGAACGTGGTCGAACCGGCCGCCGATCTCCCGGGCAAGGCCGGGGTCGCTCATCGTCTGCGCCCAATACAGCAGCAGGTCGTCGTAATCGAGCACGTTCTGCTTCTGCTTGGCCTCGACATAGGCCGCGAACAATTCCTTCAGTTCGCCCGCCCAGCCGGCGCACCAGGGGAACGATGCGCCCAACACCTGCTCGATCGGCGTCTCGGCATTGACGCATCGCGAGTAGATCGCAAGGCACGTCCCCTTGGTCGGGAACCGGCTCGCGGTCCTGGAGAAGCCGAGCTCGTGCCGGATCAAGTTCATCAGATCGGCGGAGTCATCGCGATCGTGGATCGTGAAGGCGGGATCGATGCCGATCTGATCCGAATAGTCGCGAAGCAGACGCGCGCCGATGCCATGGAAGGTGCCGGCCCAGTGCAGGGCGTCGGTCATGACGCTGGCATTGCCGCCGAGCACCTTGCGGGCGATCCGTTCGACGCGCTTGGTCATTTCGGCGGCGGCCCGTCGTGAAAACGTCATCAAGAGAATGCGCCGCGGATCGGCGCCGCTGACGATGAGATGGGCGACCCGATGCGCCAAAGTGTTGGTCTTGCCCGATCCGGCGCCGGCAATCACCAGTAGCGGCATACCGGGACGGCCGCCATTCTTCAACGTGACGCCGTGCTCCACGGCCCGCCGCTGCTCAGGATTGAGGCCTTCCAGATAGTTCGCCGCTGGCACGTTCGAATCGTTCCCCGAGGTTGGGCTTGACCGTCACTGATTCCCGCTTTGTTCGCAATGGCGTAGCAAAGCTTCCTGCGCGGGCGCGTTCCCTATGCGCGCAAATTCACAGCGCAATCGGCCCCGCGATCACTGCTTCGCCATCGGCCTCGCCAAACGACGTCTCCGCGTCTAGAGATTCCGGATTTGATGCGGACGCCCTATTTTTGCCGCCGCCGAACTGGAGAACCATCGGCACGTCCGGCCTGCCGATCGAGCTCTCGGGAGTATATTCCCGTCCGCATTGCAGAGAGCCCGGACGGATGGGTGACGCGTTCTGTCTCCACGCACGGCGTATCAAGCCGTGCGCCCCAGGAAAGCAAGCTTCATGACGGATCCCTCCATGACGCCTGAGACACCCGGTATTGCCGAAACCGCACATTTCCTCCGGCGTTTTGCCGACCTGATGTCCGTTGGGCAAAACGCGACCTATCTGCACCACGCCGCGGTTCTGCTCGAAGACCTGATGGCCCGCCTGACCGCGGCATTGGATGAAGAACAGCTCTGGCGCTACAAGTATGAGACCATCGCCCAACACGCCGACGAGCTGGAAACCGAGTGCGGGGCGCTCAAGAATGACATCGACGGGCACCTGGACATCCTTTCGTCGACCGTCACCGAGCGCGATACGCTGAAGGCAACGCTGCAGGGGCGAGAGACGGAGCTCTCCGGGCTCCGCGGCGAGATCGCGGCGAAATCGCAAGCGCATCAAGATGCTCTTGCCGAGATACGTGGTGCTTTCGACCGGGAGCGCCAGGCGCTGAACGCCGCGGCAGAGGCGCGCGGCAAGGAACTTGACCAGCTTCGCCAGCAACTCGCCGAACAGGCGAGGGCGCGTGAGACGGAACTCTCCGAGTTTCGTCGCGACTTTGCCCACGAACGTGACGACCTCGCGGCGCGGCTGAAGGTGAGCGGCGATGAACTTGCGGCGCTTCGCATCGTCTCCGAGCGGGAACATGAAGCGCTGCGGGCCAAGGTGGCATCGCTCGAAGCCAAGCGCGCCGAACTCCGCTCGGCATTCGATCGGATCAGCCAGCTCAAGAACCAGACCGTCGAACCCCAGGACGGCGCCGGCCGTGCCGTTTCCGCAGCGCCGGGGCCGGAAGCGCCGTCGCGACCGGCGCTTGCCGTCGGTGAAGCCGACGTGGTGGTGCCGCGCGCCACGCTGCGCCAGGTGCGTTCCCAGTTCGAATACCTCGCCAACGAATTCACCTTCGCCGGCGACGTCGCCTCGCAGGTGATGTGCGAACTCGGCGCCTTCACTATGGAGTTGGCCCTAGGCGCCGGCCGCAAGGCCGATCCGCTGCCGGTCGGCGATGTCGCGCTGAGTATCCTGGCGTCCCCCGGCTCGGCGGCTCCGGTTGGCGCCGGGACGAGGTGAGGGGGCCGCCGGCTCACGCCTCGGCGCTACCAGCCTTCACCAGCGCGATCAGCTCATCCCCGTAATGTTCGAGTTTCTTGTCGCCGATGCCGGGGATGTCGCGCAGTTGCGTCAGCGTTGCGGGACGCGAGGCGGCGATGCCGTCGATGGTGGCGTCGTGCAGCACCACATAGGCCGGCACGCCGCGCTGGCGCGCCACTTCGGAGCGCCACGCCCGCAGCGCGCCGACCAGGGTCGGGTTGGCGGCGGCGCCCCGGCCGGCGATATCAGGTGCAATATCGCCGCGCCTTGATTTGGTTCGCGTCGCCCGGACACGGGTACCGGCGGCCTGCTCGCGCAGCATTACCTCGGTCTCGCCCTTCAAGACGCCGCGCGCGCTCTCCGTCAGCTTCAGCGCGCCGAAGGCCTCCGAGTCGGCGGCGAGATGGCCCATCGCCACCACCTGGCGGATCACGCCGCGCCACTGCTTTTCGTTGAGTTCGGCGCCGATCCCGAACACCGACAGTCTGTCGTGACCGAATTGCGTGACCCGTTCGGTCATGCGGCCGACCAGCACGTCGATCAGGTGCATGGCGCCGAAACGCTGCCCGGTGCGGTAGGCGCAGGACAGCAGTTTTTGCGTGACGACCTTGCCGTCGCGCACCACCGGCGGCGACAGGCAGTTGTCGCAATTGCCGCATTTGGCGGCCTTCGGCGTCTCGCCGAAATAGCCGAGCAGGCGGGTGCGCCGGCAGTCCGCGGTTTCGGCGAGGCCGACCAGCGCCTCCAGCTTGCCGATCGACACCCGCTTGAACGCTTCGGCGCCATTGGACTCCTCGATCATGCGGCGCTGCTGCACGATGTCCGAGAGGCCATAAGCCATCCAGGCGCTGGACGGCTTGCCGTCGCGGCCTGCGCGCCCGGTCTCCTGGTAATAGGCCTCGATGCTTTTCGGCAGATCTAGATGCGCCACGAAGCGCACGTCGGGCTTGTCGATGCCCATGCCGAACGCGATGGTGGCGACGATCACCACGCCGTCCTCGTTGATGAAGCGGTCCTGGTTGCGGGCGCGAATGTTTGCGTCGAGGCCGGCGTGATAGGGCAGCGCGGCGATGCCGGCCTTGTTCAGCGCGGCTGCGGTATCCTCCACCTTGGCGCGCGACAAGCAATAGACGATGCCGGCATCGCCCGGGTGACGCTCGGCGATGAAGGCTTTCAGTTGCGCCGGTGCATTCTGCTTCTCGACGATTTCATAGCGAATATTCGGGCGGTCGAAGCTGGCGACGAAGCTCGGCGCGCCGCCAAGCCCGAGCCGGTCGACGATCTCCTTGCGGGTGAGTTCATCGGCGGTCGCGGTCAGCGCAATCCGCGGCACGTCGGGAAAACGCTCCGGAATCACCGTGAGCCCGATATACTCAGGGCGAAAATCATGCCCCCATTGCGACACGCAATGCGCCTCGTCGATCGCAAACAGCGCGATGTCGGCGCGGCCGAGCAAGGCGAGGCAGCGCGGCGTCAACAGCCGCTCCGGCGCGACGTAGAGCAGGTCAAGCTCGCCGGCCACAAGCTGCGCCTCGACTGCCGAAGCTTCCTCGTAGGACAGCGTGGAGTTCAGCACCGCCGCCTTGACGCCGGCCTCGAGCAGGCCGGCGACCTGGTCGCGCATCAGCGCGATCAGCGGCGAAACCACAATGCCGCAACCCTTTCGCAACAATGATGGCAATTGATAGCACAGCGACTTGCCGCCGCCGGTCGGCATCAGCACCAGGCAATTGCCGCCGCCGGTAACGTGCCGCACGATCTCTTCCTGCGCGCCGCGAAAGCCCGGCAGGCCGAACACGTGATTGAGCACCGAGAGCGCGTCGGGCGCCGCGTCGGACTTGGCGTTACGGGCTGCGGCCTTGGCGGGAACGGGCATGCGGGACAGGTGGTTCGATTGCTTGCGAAGGCCGGGTTTCGGGGCCGGCGCGCCGAAAGGATGGAGCTCAATAGAGGCGATCAAGGTCTATTTGATTCGGGCCGCCGCCCCTATTCACTTCCAGGCCGGCTGTGAGGAAATTCCGGCCAAAGGCGGCCAAAAAGCCCGACTTTGCGGCGCTATTTCGGCTCGACGATCGCACGAGCGTAGGTTGCGAGATCGAAGTAGTCGCGCCAGATCCTGATCTTGCCGTCGGCCAATTCGAACACGCCGCAGCAGGGCAGATCGACACTCTTGGCCCCTAGGCGGGTTCTGTCGAGACGCTCGGCCATGACGATGTCGCCTCGTGAGACGATGTTCAGGACATCCCAATTCGTCTCTGTCCAATCCTTGATGAACCCGCCGATGAACCTGCGCAGGTTGTCGTGACCGCTGACCGGCTTGTTCATCATGTTGTGATAGGTGCCGTCGGGGGCGAAGAATGCGACGATCTCGTCAACGTCCAGTCGCGACCATGCGGCGATGAAATCCCGTACGGTCTGTTCGTTGGTTCTCATGGTTATTCCCCTTGAAATGTCGCGAATGGAAAGGTCGCGGGCAAGCCGCAGCAATCGAGCTATTTTGGCTTTTTGCGTTGCTGGATGGCTTTGAGGTAGTTGACCGCCGCCTCGGCGTCAGGCCGGTCAAACCGGAACGTCGGCATGCCCGGGTGAATGGTGATCAGGCCGTCCTGCAGTCGTTGCACGAAGTCGGTGTCGTACAGTTTATCCCCGAAGGTGCGGAACGGCGGCGCCTCGGCGAGGGGGCTTTGGCCAGTTGAGCCGACAGCGTGACAGCGGGCGCACATGGATTCGAGTAGAGCCTTGCCGTGTCGCTGCTCGCGGTCGAGGGCGTGGCCGGCCTGGCTCCAGGCCACCGTCAGCAACAGCGCGAGACAAATTTTGTTCATGGCCAGTCCCTATGTTGGCGGCAATCTAGCACCGGGATTCGCCATCGGGGCGACTGATTTGCCCTTGTCGACAAGCCTCCGAAAATACTCGATATTGCAGAGACATGGATACAGTTGTGAGCGCTTCGCCGGCATGCTGAATCGCCACCAACGAGGCGGAAGAGAGTCATGACCAAGGCGGTGCTCGGTATCATCGGCGGCTCCGGCATTTATGACCTGCCGGGGCTGGAAAATGCGCACGAGGAGGCGATTTCGAGCCCTTGGGGCGTGCCGTCGGCGCCGGTCCGCCGCGGCTCTATCGCCGGCCTTCCGGTCGTGTTTCTGCCGCGCCATGACAAGGGCCATCGGCTGTCGCCCTCCGACATCAACTACCGCGCCAATATCGATGTGCTGAAGCGCGCCGGGGTCACCGACCTGGTCTCGTTGTCGGCGTGCGGTTCGTTCAGGGAGGACTTGCCGCCCGGCACCTTCGTGCTGGTCGATCAGTTCGTCGACCGCACCCACAAGCGCGAGAGTTCGTTCTTCGGCAAGGGCTGCGTCGCGCATGTCTCGATGGCGCACCCGGTGTCGCCGCGGCTGCGCATCCATCTGGCCGCCGCCGCCGAGGCCGAGGGCATCGCGATCGCGCGCGGCGGCACCTATGTCTGCATGGAGGGACCGCAATTCTCCAGCTATGCCGAGAGCATGACCTACAAGAACCTGGGCTATTCCGTGATCGGCATGACCAACATGCCGGAGGCCAAGCTCGCCCGCGAGGCGGAGATCTGCTACGCCACCGTTGCCATGGTGACCGATTTCGATTGCTGGCATCCCGACCATGATGCGGTGTCGGTGCAGGATATCATCCGCGTGCTGTCCACCAACGCCGAGAAGGCGAAGAGCCTAGTGGCGCGGCTTGCCCGGGAATTCCCCCAGGCGCACGAGCCGTGCCCGATCGGTTCGGACCGCGCGCTCGATACCGCCTTGATCACCGCTCCGGAAGCGCGCGATCCGGAGCTTCTGAGCAAGCTCGATGCGGTGGCGGGACGGATTTTGCACGCGTGAGACTTGAACCGTCGATGAGTGCGTCATGAAGGTCGGGGACAGGCACTTCCGAAGCATCTGGCTCGAGCAGGACGGCTGGTCGGTCGGCGCGATCGACCAGCGCCGGCTGCCGCACGATTTTGTCACGGTCCGGCTGGCAACCTCCGACGCCGCGGCGGATGCGATCCGGTCAATGCTGGTGCGCGGTGCGCCATTGATCGGCGCGACCGCGGCCTACGGGATGGCGCTGGCGATGCGGGCCGACTCGTCGGATGCCGCGCTCGATCAGGTCTATCAGACGCTAATTGGCACGCGGCCGACGGCGATCAACCTGCGATGGGCGCTCGACGAGATGCGGCGCCTGTTGCGGCCGTTGCCGCCGCAGCAGCGGACCGAGGCCGCCTACGCGCGCGCGACCGCGATTGCCGAAGAAGACATCGCCATCAACCAGGGTATCGGCCGGAACGGCCTCGAGCTGATCGAAAAGATCGTCGCCACGAAGCAACAGGGCGAGCGCATCAACGTGCTGACCCATTGCAACGCCGGCTGGCTGGCGACGGTCGACTGGGGCACCGCGACCGCGCCGATCTATCTGGCGCACGACCGCGGCCACCCCATCCATGTCTGGGTCGACGAGACCCGCCCGCGCAATCAGGGCGCCTCGCTGACCGCCTGGGAGCTCGGCCATCACGGCGTGCCGCATACCGTCATCCCCGACAACACCGGCGGGCATCTGATGCAGCATGGCATGGTCGATCTCGTGATCGTCGGCACCGACCGCGTCACCGCCGACGGCGACGTCTGCAACAAGATCGGCACCTATCTGAAAGCACTTGCCGCGCATGACAACGGCGTGCCGTTCTATGTGGCGCTGCCATCGCCGACCATCGATTTCAGCGTCGCTGACGGGGTCAGGGAGATTCCGATCGAGCAACGCGGCGCCGAGGAAGTCACGCACATGACGGGGCGGACCGCCGATGGCAGGACCGAGACGGTGCGGATTGTGCCTGACGGTTCGCCGGTTGCGAATTATGGTTTCGATGTCACGCCGGCGCGGCTGGTGACGGGGCTGATCACCGAGCGCGCGGTGCTGAAGCCCGATCGCGCCGCGCTGGCAGCCGCGTTCCCCGAGCGGACAGCGGCAGCGGCCGAATAGGAGAGGAAAGAAAACGCATGCAGAGCGCCTGGAACGATCGCGACGCCGAAGCGGCGGTGGCCCGCTACGAAAACCTCGGCCGCGACGTGGCGCTGCGGGTCTATACCACGCGGCTATTGGGCCAGGATCCGCGGCTGGTGCTGCATGGCGGCGGCAATACCTCGGTGAAGACGGAAGTCGCCGATCTCAATGGCGATGCGGTGGACGTGCTCTGCGTCAAGGGCTCCGGCTGGGACATGGGCTCGATCGAGCCGGCCGGCCTGCCGGCGGTGCGGCTGGCGCCGCTGATCAAGCTCCGTGCCCGCGAGAAACTTTCCGACGAGGAAATGGTGCGGCTGCAGCGCGCCAATCTGATCGACCCGATGGCGCCGAATCCTTCCGTCGAGGCGCTGCTGCATGCCTTCATCCCGCACAAATTCGTCGATCATACTCATTCGACCGCGGTGCTGGCGCTCACCGACCAGCCGGACGGTGAGGCGCTGTGCCGTGAAGTCTACGGCAAGCGCGTCGGCTATGTGCCCTACATCATGCCGGGCTTCGGTCTGGCAAAGGCCGCGGCGGATGTGTTCGCCGCGGACCCTTCGGTCGAGGGCCTGGTCCTGGTCAAGCACGGCATCTTCAGTTTCGGCGCCGATGCGCGGGAGGCCTATGAGCGCATGATCGCGCTGGTAAGCCTGGCCGAAGCGCGGCTGGCGAAAAATCGCAAGCCTGCCTTCGTCAGCGCGAAGCTGCCGGCCCGCCCGGCGCCGGTCGCCGCGGTCGCGCCGATCATCCGCGGCGCCTGCAGCCTGCCGGACGGCAAGGTCGACGGCGCCTGGAAACGCTTCGTGCTCGATTTCCGTGGCGATGCTGCGGTGATGAATTTCGTCAACGGCGCCGACGTGGCGCGCTACGGCCAGGCCGGCGTGGTGACGCCGGACCACAATATCCGCATCAAGAACAAGCCGCTGGTGGTCGCCGCGCCCGAGGATGGCGATCTAACCGGTTTCAGCAACGCGGTCCGCGACGCGGTCGCAGTCTATGGCGAAACCTACAAGGATTATTTTGCCCGCAACAACGCCCGTGTCGGCGGCATCAAGACCATGCTCGATCCCTCGCCGCGCGTGGTGCTGGTGCCCGGCGTCGGCCTGTTCGGGCTCGGTCGCAGCAAGAAGGACGCGAAGGTCGCCGCCGACCTCGCCGAGGCCGCGATTGCCACCATCACGGACGCGGAAGCGGTCGGTCGTTTCGAGCCGCTGCCGGAATCTGATCTGTTCGACGTCGAGTACTGGTCGCTGGAGCAGGCCAAACTCGGCAGCGCCAAGGAGCCGCCGCTCGCCGGGCAGGTCGCCATCATCACCGGCGCGGCCGGCGCGATCGGATTCGCAACCGCCAAGGCGTTTGCGGCGGCCGGCGCCGAAGTGGCGCTGCTCGATGTCGACGAGGCCGCAGCAAAGGCCAAAGCCAAGGCGATCGGCGGCGCGGCGCTTGGGCTGAAATGCGACGTCACCGATGCCGCATCGGTGCGCGATGCGTTCGCGCAGGTCGCCGCTGCCTTCGGCGGGGTCGATATCGCCATATCGAATGCCGGCGCCGCCTGGCAGGGCCGGATCGGCGAGGTCGACGAGGCGGTGCTGCGAAAAAGTTTCGAGCTGAATTTCTACGGCCACCAGCGCGTGGCGCAGGCCGCGGTCAAGATCATGCGGACGCAGGGCACCGGCGGCTGCCTGCTGTTCAATGTCTCCAAACAGGCGGTCAATCCCGGCCCCGACTTCGGTCCCTACGGCCTGCCCAAGGCGGCGACGCTCTTTCTGGTGCGGCAATACGCGGTCGATTACGGCAACGAAGGCATCCGCGCCAACGCCGTCAATGCCGACCGGATCCGTTCCGGGTTGTTGACCGAGGAGATGATCGCGTCGCGCTCGAAGGTTCGCGGGCTGAGCGAGCAGGCCTATATGCGCGGCAACCTGCTCGGCCGCGAAGTGGAGGCCGAGGATGTCGCGCAGGCGTTCCTGGCGCAGGCGCTGGCGCTCAAGACCACCGCCGACGTCACCACCGTCGACGGCGGCAACATCGCCGCCGCGCTGCGGTGAATGGCGCCGACGCCAAACGCCTCAAACGTCGGGAAGAGGCGCAGCAGCGCTAGCGCAGTGCCAGTCCCGTCGCCGCCTCGAGTTCGGCGATGGCCTGCGGCGCATTGGCGACCTTGATCGTGGTCATGCCCATGTCGCGCGCCGGCTTCAGGTTGACGCCGAGATCGTCGAGATAGACGCAACGTTTGGGATCGACGCCGAGCGTTTCCACCATCATTTGATAGATTCGCGGATCGGGCTTGCGCAGGCCGATCTTGGCGGACTCGATGATGTGATCGAACAGCGCCATCACCTCCGCGACATAAAGCGAGCGGCCGCTGTGGCTGCCGATCGCGTTGGCGGGAAGGTTGTTGGTGATGCAGCCGGTCTTGAAGCTGGACTTCACCCGCGTCAGCGCCTCGACCATTTCTGGCCGCAGATCGCCCGACAGCAGCGGCAACACCTCCTTGCCGCGCACCTCCGCGCCGAGCGCCCGCGATTCCGCGGCGAATAGCTGGTCGAAGGTTTCGAGGTCCACCTCGGCGCGCTCGAACTTCGCCCAGGCATTCTCCCAGTGATTATGGGCGTTGGTGCGCCGGATGATGTCGGCGGGCAGCCCGCGTTCGGTCTCGAACCGCGCGAAAGCCTCGAACGGCGAAGTGGTGAGCACCCCGCCAAAATCCCAGATTATTGCCTCGATCATCTTTTCCCGCCAATGCGAACGCCGATTTTGCAAGACGGCTAACACGGCCTCCGGGCAAGGACCAGCCCGCCGGCCTTTTGCCGCTCTGCAGAATTTGGAGTGGCTAGCGCCTTCCTGTAAGTTGCTGCCGCCGTCCCGCCGCGAGGAAACGCCATGAAAGCCTTTGACACCATCATTACTGAGTCTGCGGGTTTTATCGCCGGGCCGTGGCGGCGGCCGCGCCAGATGCTGCATGCGCAGGTCTACGATTCCCATGCCTCGATCCACGACGATGCGACCGCGCAGAAACTCGGATTCCAGGGCGGCACCATCGAGGGGCCGACGCATTTCAGCCAGTTTGCGCCGCTCTGCGTGAGCGTGTGGGGCAATGCCTGGTTCGAGACCGGATGCATCTCCGCGCATTATCGCAATCCCTCCTTCGAGGGCGAGGAGGTGCAGGCCGTCATGGCAAAGCCGGCCTCGGGTGAGACGCAATGCGCGATCCAGATGGTGAAGCGCGACGGCACCGAAGTGCTGCGCGGCACGGCCTCGGTCGGCGACGCCAGGCTGCCCACCGCGCTGGATCAGCGGTTGACCGAGCTGAAGCCGCTCGCCGATCCCGTGATCCTGCGCGACGTCAAGGTCGGCATGAAGACCAAACGTCAGACCGTGCGGATGGATGTCGACCAGAACATGGGCGACCTCTATCCATTCTCGCTGGCGGAAAAGCTCAAGCTGATCACCGAGCCGAGCCCGTTTTACGCCGGCGCCGGCAATCCCTGGGGCCATCAGATTATTCCGATCGAGATGCTCAGCGTGCTCTTTCAATATAGAGCGAGGGAGGATCGCCTGCCGGTCAGGGGCCCGGCCGTGGGCCTGTTTGCCGACCAGGAAATCCGGCTGCTGCGGGGCCCGCTGTTCGCCGGCGAGGACTACCAGACCGAGCGGGAAGTCGTCGCCTTGAGCGGCAGCCGCCGGACCGAGAGTCTCTGGGTGCGGACCACGGTGTTTGCGTCTGGTAATTTGCCGGTCGCCACCATGTTGCTGAACCTCGCCAGCATCAAGGATTCCTATTCGCCGTATCAGAAGGAACATAGCGAGCTCTACGCGTGACGCCTGCTGCGATGAAAATCCCGGCCGCGATGATCACAGGCCTGGCGCTGCTGCTCACCGCGCCGGCTCACGCCATCGTCGGCGGCGGCGCGCCGTCGGCCGAGAGCGTCGGCCGCGCTGTTGTCACCATTGTCGGCTCGCGCGGCAATTTTTGTACGGGCACGTTGATTGCACCGAAACTGGTATTGACCGCGGCGCATTGCGTGCAGCCGGGGGCGACCTACAAGATCGTCGACTATGGCGCGGACCGGCAGCCGCAACTGCAGGACGTGAAGAATGTCGCCATCCATCCGGCCTTCAGTATGAAGGCGATGAATTCGCATCGCGCTACTGCCGACGTAGCGTTGCTGCAGCTCGATGCCGCTGCGAAGGGGAAGAGCCCGGCGCTGCTCGGCATCCCGGCTATTCCCATTGTCGTCGGCAGCCGCTTCACCATCGCCGGCATCGGTGTCGCCGTTCGCGGCGATGGCAAGAGCGGCGGGACCATTCGTGCCGCCGGCCTGGTCGCGACCGGCAAGCCGGGGACGCTGCAAATTCGCCTGGTCGATCCAGTCGGGCAGGGCACGCGCGACGGACTTGGCGCCTGCACCGGGGATTCCGGCGGACCGGTGTTCGAGGACAAGCAGGGCGGCCCCGCCATCGTCGGCGTTGTCAGCTGGTCGACCGGGCCGAACGGCGCCGCGGGCTGCGGCGGCCTCACCGGCGTCACGCCGCTGACGCTCTACCGGGACTGGATTCTGCAGACCGCGCGCCAATGGGGCTCTGTGCTGTGAATTCGCCGATTGATCTGGCGCATTGTGCGGCCGATCATTGGTCATTAGAGCGTTTTCAAGCGAAGCATGTCCTCGGACTTGATCCGGGGGTGGATACCGGTTCGTGTGAAGAAAACGCGTCAAAACAAAAAGATGGAGCCCCGTTCCGATTCAATCGGAACGGAAAAGGCTCCAGAGGCAAGCTGCTAACGAGTTGCAAATCGGGAGAAGAACGAAAACCATGAATGTAACCGCGCCCCTCCGCACCATGTCCGCCGCGCAGGCGGTCGAGCATTTCGATGTCCTGATCGTCGGCGCCGGCATTTCCGGCGTCGGCAGCGCCTATCACCTCACCAAGCAGCTTCCGGGCACCAGCTTCGTCGTGCTGGAAGAGCAGGAAAGTTTTGGCGGCACCTGGCTGACCCACAAATACCCGGGCATCCGCTCCGACAGCGACCTGCACACCTTCGGCTATCGCTTCAAGCCCTGGGTCGGCCCGCCGATCGCGACCGCCGACGAAATCCGCGCCTATATGAGCGAGGTGATCGACGAGAACGATCTCGCAAGGCACATCCGCTACCGCCATCGCATCAATTCGGCGAAGTGGTCGAGCGAAACCAATCGGTGGACCGTCGAAGCGGTCGACCAGGCCAGCGGCGAGGCCCGCGCCTTCACCGCGAACTTCCTCTGGATGTGCCAGGGCTATTACCGTCATTCGGAAGGCTACACTCCGGAATGGCAGGGGATGGCGGACTACAAGGGCCGCATCATCCATCCGCAGCGCTGGCCCGAGGATCTGGACCTGTCGGGCAAGAAGGTCGTCGTGATCGGCTCCGGCGCGACCGCGGCGACGCTGATCCCGGCGATTGCGGACAAGTGCGAGCATGTCACCATGCTGCAGCGTTCGCCGACCTATTTCAGGACCGGCCGCAACGCCATCGAACTGGCCGAACAGCTCCGGCAGTTGCAGGTCAAGGAAGAATGGATCCACGAGATCGTGCGCCGCAAGATCCTGTTCGATCAGGATCTGTTTACCCGCCTCTCCTTTACCGAGCCGGAGAAGATCAAGCAGGAACTGCTCAACGGCATTCGCGCCGCGCTCGGGCCCGGTTCGGACGACATCGTCGAGAAGCATTTCACCCCGAAATACCGGCCGTGGCGGCAACGCATCGCCTTCGTGCCCGACGCCGACCTGTTCGAGGCGGTCAAGAGCGGCAAGGCTTCGGTGGTGACCGACGAGATCGACCGCTTCACCAAAGACGGCATTCTGCTGAAATCCGGCGAGACGCTGGTCGCCGACATCATCGTCACCGCGACCGGGTTCAACCTCAATGTGCTCGGCGACATCGCTTTCGAGATCGACGGCAAGCCGCTCGATTTCTCCGACACCGTCACCTATCGCGGCATGATGTTCACCGGCATCCCGAACATGGCCTGGGTGTTCGGCTATTTCCGCGCCAGCTGGACGCTGCGCACCGATCTGGTGGCGGACTTCGTCTGCCGGCTGCTGGCGCACATGAAGGAGAAGGGCGCGAAGAAGGTGGTGCCGGCGCTGCGGCCGCAGGAAGGCAACATGCCCTTGCATTCCTGGATCGACCCGGAGAATTTCAATCCCGGCTATATGATGCGCAATATGCATCTGTTGCCCAAGCGCGGCGACAAGCCGGAATGGCAGCACAGCCAGGATTACTGGGCCGAGAAGGATGAAATCCCGGCGATCGATCTCGACGATGCGGCGTTCGTGTACGATTAGGAACAGCATCGACCATCGTCGTCCCGGCCTTGAGCCGGGACCCAACCCCGGTTGTCTGTTGTGGGATGAAGGTCTCTACTCCGGAGCTCGAACGATAAGTCGCGGCGCCGCGATGAGCGCTTGCGCTCACGCTGGGGTCCCGGCTTGAGGCCGGGACGACGGAGAGGGTATTTCGCGAGTTCCTTACGAGGCTGTGGCCTGATCGGTGACTTTCGCCGCGCCGAAATTCGCGCGCAGGGTCGGCTTGTGGATCTTGCCGGTGGCGTTGCGCGGCAGCGCGTCGATGAATTTTATCAGGCGCGGGCGCTTGAAGCGCGCCAGGTTGTTCTCGCAATGCGCGTGAATTTCCGCTTCGGTGATGCTGTGGCCGGGCTTGACCGCGATGATGGCCATTCCGGTTTCGCCCCATTGCTCGCTCGGGATGCCGATCACGGCGGCTTCGGCGATCGCGGTGAGCTGATGCAGCACGTTCTCGACCTCGGCCGGATAGACGTTCTCGCCGCCGGAGATGTACATGTCCTTCCAGCGGTCGACGATGTAGTAGAACCCTTCGTCGTCGATGCGCGCGGCGTCGCCGGTATGCAGCCAGCCGTCGGTGAATGACGAGGCGTTGGCGTCCGGCCGGTTCCAGTAGCCGGGCGTGATGTTCGGCCCCTTCACCCATAATTCGCCGAGTTCGCCGACCCCGGCATCCGACCCGTCGGGGCGGACGATCCGCACTTCAGTATGCAGCACCGGCTTGCCGGAGGAGCCGGCCTTGCGCGCGGCGTCCTCCTTGTCGAGCGTCAATACCGCCGGCGACGTCTCGGTCATGCCGTAGCCCTGCTGCAGCGCGACGCCGCGCTGTTCCCACACTTTCAACAGCGGCACCGGCATCGGCGCGCCGCCGACGCCGCCGATGATGAGGCGGCTGAAGTCGGACGTCGCGAACGAAGGATGCTGCGCCATGAACTGGTAGATCGAGGGCACGCCGAAGAACTGGTTGATGCCGCGTGCGGGATCGCTGATCAGCTGCAGCGCTGCGCCGGGATCGAAGGCGCGCATGATCAGCACGGTGCCGCCGGCATGCAGCACCGGGTTGGTGTAGCAATTGAGCCCGCCGGTATGGAACAGCGGCAGCACCGTGAGCAGCACCGTCGACGGCGAGACATAGGCCGGGCCGCCGAGATTGACGCAGTTCCAGAACGTCATGCCGTGGGTGATGATGGCACCCTTGGGCTGGCCGGTGGTGCCCGAGGTGTACATGATGGTCGAGATGTCATCGAGCGTGACGATTTCGCACTGGTCGAGCGGCTCTGCGGCGGCGATCGCCGCCTCGTAGGACCCGTCGGGTCCGAGCAGCAGTGCGGAGGCCACGTTGCACTTTTTCGCCACCGTCAGCGCGACTTCGGCCAGCTCCGCATCGTGGATCATCAGCACAGGCGCGGCGTCACCGACGATGTATTGCAGCTCGGGCACGGTGAGGCGGGTATTCAGCGGCAGGAACACCGCGCCGATCCGCCCACAGGCGAACTGCACCTCCAGCGTATCGGTCGTGTTCAGCGCCAGCACGGCGACGCGGTCGCCGCGCTTGACCTTCAACCGGTCGCGCAGATGCGCGGCGAGGCGTGAAATCCGGGAATCGAATTGCGCGTAGGTGAAACTGCGTCCGCTGCCGAGGTCGACCACCGCCGGCTTGTCCGGCGTGCGGCGGCCGTAATGCGCGATCCAGTCGTAATGGCGAACCGGCAAAGCTTCCTCCATGTCCAGCGGTCTGGCGCCGCCTGACCGCTTCGATGATACTCTAGCAGATCAAGGGGATATGGGGATTCTGTCTTGCGCGGAGTAGCTGCGGTAGGGTGCGATCATTCATCTCTCAGCGTCGTCCCCGCGAACGCGGGGACCCATAATCCCGGTCGTCTGTTGTTGCAGAAGGTATCTCACACCGGGGTCTCACCGATAGGCCGCGGCGTATGGGTCCCTGCGTTCGCAGGGACGACGGAAGAGGACTTTCCAACAAACTACAAACACGGTTTCGCGATCTCGCGGCTCTTGCCGCCCAAAAACTTCGCCCTCCCCTTGATCCCGGCCACCTGATGCTGCGACGGTTGGCGGCCCGGCAGAAGCGGATGGCGGACTCCGCGGCTCCAGCCACTCGACGCAAGTTAGAGCAGCCGTTTCCGGACATCGTGCACCGCAACAGAATCAACGGAGGCAAGCGAATGGCCAGTCCATTCTACACCGCCGAACACGAAGCCTATCGCGACGTGGTGCGCCGCTTTGTCGAGAAGGAAATCGAGCCCTACGCCCATGAATGGGACGAGGCCGGCGAGTTTCCCCGCGAGCTCTATGCGAAGGCCTCGGCGATCGGCCTCTTGGGTCTTGGATTCCCGGAAGAATATGGCGGTGTCGACGCCGACCAGTTCATGAAGATCGTGGCCTCGCAGGAGCTGGCCCGGGCTGGCGCCGGCGGGGTCAATGCGAGCTTGATGAGCCACACCATCGGCTCGCCGCCGATCGCGCGCGCCGCCCGTCCCGAAATCAAGGCGCGGGTGCTGCCGCAGGTGCTGTCGGGCCAGAAAATCTCCGCGCTCGCGATCACCGAACCGAGCGGCGGATCCGACGTCGCCAATCTCAGGACCAAGGCGCGCCGCGACGGTGACCATTACGTCGTCAGCGGCGAAAAGACCTTCATTACCTCCGGCATGCGCGCCGACTATCTGACGGTAGCGGTGCGCACCGGCGGCGAGGGCCCGGGCGGCGTCAGCCTGCTCTTGATCGAGGGCGATACGCCGGGCCTGTCGCGCACCAGGCTGAAGAAGATGGGCTGGTGGGCGTCGGACACCGCGACGCTACATTTCGACGATTGCCGCGTGCCGGCCGAGAACCTGATCGGCGAGGAAGGCCAGGGCTTCAAGCTCATCATGCAGAATTTCAACAGCGAGCGCATGGGCATGGCGGCGAGCTGCACGGCCTATGCCCGCGTCTGCGTCGAGGAGGCGATTGCCTATGCCAAGGAGCGCCAGACGTTCGGCAAGCCGATCGCCCAGCACCAGGTGATCCGCCACAAGCTGGTGGACATGGCGCAGAAGGTCGCGGCGTCGCAAGCGATGCTGGAAATGCTGGCGTGGCGTCTCGGGCAGGGCGAAAGCCCGGTTGCCGAGATCTGCATGATGAAGAACCAGGCGACCCAGACCATGGCGTTCTGCGCTTCCGAAGCGGTGCAGATTTTCGGCGGCGCCGGCTTCATGCGCGGCATCAAGGTCGAGCGCATCTACCGCGAGGTCAAGGTCAACGCCATCGGCGGCGGCACCGAGGAGATCATGAAGGATCTGGCCTCAAGGCAGATGGGATTGTGAGCGATTAGCTCCCCTCCCTCCACGCGCGTTGCGCGTGGAGGGAGGGGAGCAGAACGAAGCGGGCGAGCCCGGAATGACGCGCAACAAGAGTGCCGTCATTCCGGGGCGCGCGTCAGCGCGAACCCGGAATCTGGAGATAAGTAAAGCAACATCGAGATTCCAGGTTCGACGCTCCGCGTCGCCCCGGAATGACAGGAGAAAAAATGCTCTTCACCGCAGACCACGAAGAACCCCGCCGCATCCTGCAAAAATTCATCGCGGCCGAGATCAATCCCTACGTCGACGAATGGGAGAAGGCGGAACAGTTCCCCTCGCATGAGCTGTTCAAGAAGCTCGGCAATCTCGGCTTTCTCGGCCTCAACAAGCCCACCGAATTCGGCGGCCAGGGGCTCGATTACAGCTATGCGCTGATGATGGCGGAAGAGCTCGGCGCGATCCATTGCGGCGGCGTGCCGATGGCGATCGGGGTGCAGACCGACATGGCCACCCCGGCGCTGGCGCGGTTCGGCTCGGACGAAGTACGGCGCGAATTCCTGGCGCCGGCGATTTCAGGTGACGCGGTCGCCTGTATCGGCGTGTCGGAGCCGGGCGCCGGCTCGGACGTGGCGTCGATCAAGACCAGCGCGCGTTCCGACGGCGACGATTACGTCATCAATGGCGGCAAGATGTGGATCACCAACGGCGTCAAGGCCGACTGGATCTGCCTGCTCGCCAATACCGGCGACGGGCCGGTCCATCGCAACAAGTCGCTGATCTGCGTGCCGATGAAGAGCAAGGGCGTCGAGGTCGCGCGCAAGCTCGACAAGATGGGCATGCGCTCGTCCGACACCGCGCAGATCTTCTTCGACAATGTGCGGGTGCCGAAGCGCAACCGCATCGGCGAGGAAGGCAAGGGCTTCACCTACCAGATGATCCAGTTCCAGGAGGAGCGGCTGTGGGGCGCCGCCGCCTGTCTCAAGGCGCATGAAACCATTATCAACGAGACCATCGAA
This sequence comes from Bradyrhizobium sediminis, assembly GCF_018736085.1. Taxonomy (NCBI): domain Bacteria; kingdom Pseudomonadati; phylum Pseudomonadota; class Alphaproteobacteria; order Hyphomicrobiales; family Nitrobacteraceae; genus Bradyrhizobium; species Bradyrhizobium sediminis. The sequence goes on from NZ_CP076134.1 coordinate 571,088, forward strand.
TACACCCGCAACCGCAAGGCGTTCGGCCAGAGCATCCTCGATAACCAGACCGTCCACTTCAAGCTGGCGGAAATGCAGACCGAGATCGAGCTGTTGCGCGCGCTGATCTACCGCGCCGGCGAAGCGCTGGTCGCGGGCGAGGACGTGACGCGGCTCGCGACCATGGCGAAACTGAAGGCCGGCCGGCTCGGGCGCGAACTCACCGACGCCTGCCTGCAGTTCTGGGGCGGCATGGGCTTCATGAACGAGACGCCGGTCAGCCGCGCCTATCGCGACAGCCGCCTGACCTCGATCGGCGGCGGCGCCGACGAGGTGATGCTGTCGGTGCTGTGCAAGATGATGGGCACGCTGCCGGGAATGAAGCCGTAAGGCGGAGGGATTGATGCCCCAACGTCATTGCGAGGAGCGATAGCGACGAAGCAATTCGACTTTCCTGTTTGCCCGCAAGCTGATAGCATGCCGTTCAACGGGAGCGTCCCATGGTCGTTGCAGCGTTGCGCCGGACTTCCGTCGCGATTGGCTGCGCGGCGTTTATCGCCGGACCGGCGCTGGCCCAAGCGCCCGCGGCGCTCCCCGGCTACAATGCCGCCATCGGTGAAAGCTCGATATCCGGCATTTCCTCCGGCGCGTTCATGGCTGTCCAGTTCGCCACCGCCTGGTCTTCGGTGATCAAGGGCGTCGGCGTGGTCGCCGGCGGGCCGTATTGGTGCGCGAAAGCCGGCGGGTTCTTCAGCTACTGGTCTTCCATTACCAACGCGACAGGCCCATGCCTGTCCGGGCCGCCTCCCGGAATGAGCAGCTTCTTCGCCAAGGCCGACGCCAAGTCGGCTTCCGGCGCGATCGACTCGCTGCAGTTCGTGCGGCGCAGAAAATTTATCTGTTCCATGGCTATAACGACAAAGTGGTGGCACGATCGGTCGCCGATGCGGCTGCGGATTTCTATCGCCACTCTCGGCGAGGCCAATCGCGGCAACCTCTACTACCAGACCACGATCGGAGCCGGGCATTCGCTGGTGGTTGCGCAGGATCCGCCCCGCGCCGACCTCAATGAATGCAAGGCGAGTATCAGTCCGTTCATCGATCAATGCGGCTATGACCAGGCCGGAATCATTCTCCAGCACATTTACGGCGCGTTGAGTAGCCGAATGCCGGTCCGTTGAGCGGGACGATCAGGCCGTTCGATCAGTCGCTTTACACCAAACCCGGCAGCGCGGGTTCGTTGAGCCTGGGCAAGACCGGCTACGTGTTCGTGCCCAGGGAATGCGAGAATGGCGAGGCGTGCCGCGTCCATATCGCCTTGCACGGTTGCAACCAGCAAGAAGGCCCCGAAATCGGACGCGTTTCGTCGAGCGCACCGGATACAATGCCTGGGCAGATACCAATCGTCTGATCGTGCTCTATCCGCAAACCACTGCGAAATGGTACCCTACAATCCCCACGCTTGCTGGGACTGGTGGGTTACGTCAATTACGACGACAGTTATGTCACCAAGTCCGGGGCGCAGGTCAGGACGATCAAGGCGATGCTCGACGCGTTGACCGCGCGCGCCGCGCCGGCGGCCGTTTCCTCGCCGGCGCCCCGCCGCGACATCGATCATGCTCAGGGTCATCGACCGGTCGGACACCGGCGCCGATCTGGCATGGGCTCCGCAGGCTGGCGCGACAGCCTACCGCGTGTTCCGTGCCGGCGCCGACGGCCCGTTTGCAGCGGTGGCGGAGGTGGCCGGGCCGAGTTTCGCCGATTCCGGCCTGACGCCAAAAACCGCCTATCGATGGCGCGTCGCGGCGATCGTGAACGGGGTTGAAGGCCCGGCTTCGGGTGAAGCCGCGGCTACGACGCGACCGGTTCCCGCCACCCTGCGCCATACCCGGCGCTTGCCCGATTGGCGAATGATGAATGGGCGCAGACTGCTAATTCTGCATGCTGCCGGGTTTTTGATGGCAGCATGCATCAGCTCATAAGAGTGCTATATTTATTTATCAGGAGTTCCATGTCGAGGTCTGGCCAACAGGTAAGATTCTGCAAGTCTCGTGACGGCGCCCAGATCGCGATGGCTTCGATCGGCCGCGGACCGCCATTGCTGCGAACCGCCCACTGGCTCAGCCACGTCGAGCACGACGCGCGAAGCCCGGTCTGGACGCACTGGCTTGAGGAGCTGTCGCGCGACCACACCTATATTCGATATGACCAGCGCGGCTGCGGATTGTCCGACCGCTCGCCGCCGTCCACCTCTTTCGAGGCATGGATCGAGGACCTGGAGGCCGTCGTCGAGGCGCAAGGCTTGAAAAAATTTCCGCTGTTTGGGATGTCCCAGGGTGGCGCAATCGCAATTGCATACGGCCGCTCGGCATCCGGAGAGGGTGTCACATCTTGATCCTGTTCGGCGCCTATGCCAGGGGCATGCTGCGCCGGAATGTAACGGAGCAAGAGCGCGAGGAGGCCGAGACCCTCATCAAGCTCATCCGGCTTGGTTGGGGACGCGACAAACCGGCGTTTCGGCAAGTTTTCACATCGCAGTTTATTCCGGACGGGACCCGCGAGCAGCACCAGTGGTTCAACGATCTGGAGAGCATCTCGGCATCGCCGGAGAACGCGGTAGCAATTGTCGAGCAGTTGTATCAGGTCGACGTCAGTGCGGAAGCGGCAAGCCTGCGTGTCCCGACATTGGTGATGCATTCGCGAAAATGACGCGCGGGTTCCCTTCGAACAGGGGCGGCAACTGGCGGCGCTCATCCCGTCGGCCCGTTTCGTTCCGCTGGAAGGGCGCAACCATGTCTTGCTCCCCAGTGAACCTGCATGGGAACAGTTTCTCGATGAGTTCCGCTCGTTCCTGGGCGGCGCCGGCGGCACTTCGCCGGCCTTGCGCCAGGCCGGCCTGACGGCGAGTGAGCACGCCGTTCTGACGTTGATGGCGCGAGGCCTCGACAATACGGCGATTGCCACAGCGCTGACCAAGAGCGAGAAGACCGTCCGCAATCAGGTTTCGAGCATTTTTGCCAAGCTGGGAGTCCGCACACGGTCCCAGGCCATCGTGCTTGCCAGAGATGCAGGCATTGGCGAGGCGTCATAGGACAACCGGCTCAGGCCCTCTCGTAATTTCGAGCGGTTTACCGCCGCCACGTGGGACGCCGGCCTCATGACCGCCGGCCGTTAGCGGGCACACTTCCCAACGCTCAAAAAGCGGTGTGAAGCATGACCGGCGACGGCGGCGGTTCCCTCTGACATTATCTGAGATGAAGGCAGCCAGGGTCGGCGCGGTGCTTCGATCTCCAGCCTTGGCCCTCGCCTTGGCGGCTCTATTCTGGTCGGGAAATTTCGTGGCCGGCCGGGCGCTTAGCGGCGCCGTCGATCCGGTGACGCTCAACTTCCTGCGCTGGCTGATCGCGCTCGCCATCATCGCGCCTTTCGTCTGGAGAAGCGCATTCGCCGCTCTGCCGGCGCTGCGCCGGGAATGGCGGCTCATCCTCGCGCTTGGCGCTACCGGGATCGCGGCGTTCCACACCCTGATTTATGTTGCGCTGCAAAGCACGACCGTAACCAGCGCCCTCCTGATTCTGTCGCTTGCCCCGATCGCGACGCTTCTCGGGTCCGCATTGCTGGGATTGGAGCGGCCGTCCGGCAGGCAAATCGGCGGCGCGCTGATCTCGATTGCCGGCGCCTGTGTCCTGATCACGCGCGGAGAGCTTGCCGGTATCCTTTCCCAAGGCTTCAGTGCCGGAGATTTGTGGATGCTGGCGGCGGTCGTGATCTGGGCGGCCTATTCGCTGATCTTGCGCCGTCGTCCCTCGGATCTGCCGCCATCGGTCGCGCTGGCCGCAAGCGTGGCTGCCGGCATTGCTCATGATGCTGCCGCTGCTGTTGCTTGCCGCGACGAACCCGCTTGCGGCCCTCGGCTCCGTCAGCGTGCTGCTGAGCATCGGATACATCGCGGTATTCGCTTCGGCGATCGCATTCCTGCTGTGGTTCCGGGGGTGTCGGAGCTGGGACCGGTCCGGGCCGGACAGTTTGTCAATTTGATGCCCGTCTTCGGTGCAGGCCTGGCGTTCCTGGTGCTGGCCGAAGCGCCGACTTGGGCACAGGCGGCGGGCGCCGCGCTGGTGCTGTCCGGTATCGCCTTTGTCGAGCGCCGTCCCCGCAATGAGAGCCCTATCCACGACGACGCGCGGTTTGCGCGTCACGTTTACAGCCAGGAGGAGCACATGAGGCCGACTAATCATATTTCTCTACGGTCTCGCATCCTACGTCGTATTCTTCGTCACGTTTCTCTACGCCATTGGTTTCGTCTCGGGCTTGATGGTGCCGAAGACCATCGATACCGAACGGTCGGTGCCGGTGACGGAGGCGCTGATCGTGAACATCCTGCTGATGTCGCTGTTTGCCATCCAGCACAGCGTCATGGCGCGCAAGCAATTCAAGCAATGGTGGACGCAGTTCGTGCCGAAGTCGGTCGAGCGCAGCACCTATGTGCTGTTCGCCAGCCTCGCGCTTGTCCTGCTGTTTTGGCAGTGGCGACCGATCCGGCGGTGGCGTGGCAGATCGCCGATCCGCAGATCGCCATGGCGATCACCGGCCTGTCATTCGTTGGCTGGCTGATCGTGCTGACCAGTACCTTCCTGATCAATCACTTCGAGCTGTTCGGACTGCATCAGGTCGCGAACAATCTCGCCGGCCGCGCGATGCCCGCGCCGCGCTTCCGTACGCCGCTTTACTATAAGTTCGTGCGGCACCCGATCTATCTCGGCTTCATCATTGCGTTCTGGTCGGCGCCGACGATGACGGTCGGACACCTTCTGTTCGCGGCGGTCACCACCGCTTACATATTCGTCGGAATTTGGCTGGAAGAACGCGATCTGGTCGATCTGTTCGGCGACGACTATCTTCGGTACAGGAACCGCGTGTCGATGCTGCTGCCTTGGCGCAAATCCGCACCAAGCGACGCAGCGGATGGACGCATCGTTGGTGTGGGGCGCGGGCCTTAGCGCGCTCCCGGCGCCGTCACACGATGCGCGTCGTCTTGTCGCCCCAATAGCGATCGCGCAGCAGCCGCTTGTAGAGCTTGCCGGTCGGCAGCCGCGGCAGTTCCGCTTCGAAGTCGATCGAGCGCGGCACCTTCTGGCGCGACAGCGACTGGCTGCAGAACTGGATCAGTTCCTCGGCAAGCTCGGGGCCCGGCTGAATGCCCGGCATCGGCTGCACCACCGCCTTCACCTCCTCGCCGAGATCGGCATTGGGGACGCCGAACACCGCGGCGTCCGCGATCTTGGGATGGGTGATCAGGAGGTTCTCGCATTCCTGCGGGTAGATGTTGACGCCGCCGGAGATGATCATGAAGGTCGAGCGGTCGGTCAGATAGAGGAAGCCGTCGCTGTCGACATAGCCGACGTCGCCGACCGTGCTCATGGTGCCATCAGGCGAGCGGGCTTCCTGGTCTTGTTCGGATCGTTGAAATATTCGAACGGGGTGGCGGTCTTGAACCAGACCGTGCCCGGCGTGCCCATCGGGCACGGCTTCATGTCTTCGTCGAGAATGTGCAGGTCGCCAAGCAGCACCTTGCCGACGCTGCCGCGGTGGGCGAGCCATTCCGCGCTGTTGCAGGCGGTAAAGCCGAGCCCTTCGGTGGCGCCGTAATATTCGTGGATGATCGGGCCCCACCACTTGATCATGTCTTCCTTCACCGCCGCGGGGCACGGCGCCGCCGCATGGATCGCGATCTCGAGCGACGACAAATCGTGGCGCTTGCGCGCGGCCTCCGGCAGCTTCAGCATCCGCGAGAACATCGTCGGCACCAGCTGGGTATGGGTGACGCCCCATTTCTCGACCAGCTCGAGGTAACGCTCGGGATCGAAGTGCTCCATGATGATGGCGGTGCCGCCGCTGCGGATCGTGAGATTGACCGCGGCCTGCGGCGCCGAGTGATAGAGCGGCGCCGGCGACAGGTAGATCATGCCTTCGCGGTAGTGCCAGAGCTTTTGCAGAAAATCGAAGATCGGCAGTTGCTGGGTCGCCGGTTGCTCCGGCAGCGGGCGCAGAATGCCCTTCGGCCGGCCGGTGGTGCCCGACGAATAGAGCATCGCGGGTGCCGATGCATTCATCCGCGATCGGCGTCTTCGGCAGCCCGCGGGTTGCTTCCTGCAGGCCGACGATGCGCTCGCTCTCGCCCGGACCATCGGCGACGATGCAGAGTTCGACCTTGGGGCATTCCTTCAGCGCTTCGCGGGCCACGTCGAGCTTGGCAACCGAGGTGATGAGGATGCGGGATTCGCTGTTGTTGACGATGTAGGCGAGTTCGCCGGGCGTCAGATACGAATTGACGCAAGTGTAATACAGCCCGGACCGTTCGCCGGCGCCGCAGGCTTCCAGGTAGCGGCCGTTGTTCTCCATGAATACGGCATAATGGTCGAGCCGCTTCAGGCCGCGTTGACGCAACAGGTGCGCCAGGCGATTGCAGCGCGCCTCGAGCTCCCGATAGGTCACGGCCTCGCCGGTACTCGCCATGATGAGGCGGGCTGCAGCGGACGAAGATGAGCATGCTTGCCGGTGTACATCGTGTCTCCAATTTTCTTATGCGGCCAGAAGAAGAATTTCGCGCACCTGCGCCGGTGAATCGATCTTGCGCGGGTTGCGCGGATCCACGGCGTGCCCATCGCCTGTTCCGCGATGCGGTCGAAATGCTCGGGACCGATCCGGACGTCCTGCAGGCTGCAGGGCATGCCGAGGGCCGCGGATGAAGGACTCCAGCACGTCGCCGGCGTCCTTGCGGGTTGACCCATCGCCGCGGCGACCAGCGCCTGCCGCCCGGCATTGGCGGATTTGTTCCAGCGCAGCACCGACGGCAGCATCACGCAGGAAGTATATCCGTGCGGCACGTCGTAGACGGCGCGAGCACATAGCCGATGCCGTGGCTCGCCCCCATCGGCACCCCCGACGACAGCGGGCCCATCGAGAGGCCAGGTGCCGAGCTGGCAGTCCATCCGCGCGTCGAGATCGCGCGCGTCGGCCTTCACGCGCGGCAGGCCCTCGGCCAGCATCGACAATCCCTTGATCGCCTGGGCGTCGGCGTAGGGATGCGCCTCGCGCGAACACAGGCCTTCGACGCAATGGTCGACGGCGCGGATGCCGGTCGAAAGAAACAGCCATTCCGGCGTGTGTACGGTCAGCGCGGGGATCGAGGATCGCCGCGCGCGGCATCACCAGGTCGTGGCGTAGCATTTCCTTGACCTTGGTGCGCCCGTTGGTGACGCCGGCAATTGCGCTGAACTCGCCGCCGCAATCGTGGTCGGCACGCTGACCTGGCGCACGACAGGCGGGTTGATCGGCGGCGCGACGCCCTTGTGGGCCCGGACCCTGTCGATATCCTCGACGCTGCGAACATCGTTGGCGAGGCAGATCTGCACCGCCTTGGCGCCGTCGGTGATCGAGCCGCCGCCCACCGTGACGATGAGATCGGCATTGGCGGCGCGGGCCTGTTCGGAAGCCGCGATCACCCCCTCCCGCGGCGTATGCGGCCGCATCGCATCGAAGGTGCCCACGCAACGCGGGCCGAGCGCCGTTCGGATTTTCTCGATCTCGTCGGTCTCGCGGTTGAGCGTGCCGCTGACCATCAGGAAGGCGCGGGTCGTGCCCAGGCGGTTTCATCTGCGCGACCACAGCCTCGGCGGCGGCAGTCCCGAAAACCACCTCGTCCATGGCGCCGAAACGACGCGGCCCTTGTACACGCTTGTCCTCCCGGACGTTTGGCCTTGTTACGGCCCTTGGAGAACAATCTAGCGGAGTCCGCGCGGAGGGAAACCACAAAATGACGACGGTCCTCCGCGGCCGTTCTTTGGCGAACGCCCCTCCGAGACCATTGCCCGGACCCGCCGCTGATCGGGCGGCGTCCACGGTCACGTATGAATGAGGCGCCAGACGATGGCGCCGAGCGCGCCAGCCAGAGGACGCCGGCCGCGAGCCCCTGCACCGCAAAGCCCGGCCCGCGCTTCGCCGCGGCCCGCGAATAGCCGGCTAGGTAGAGAATGCGGCCGGCGATCCACACTAGGCCCAATACGGCTGCGGCGGCATCGCTGATGTAGACCGCAAACAGCCAGAGCGAGGGCAGGAAGACCGGCATCCATTCCAGCGTGTTCATCTGCACCCGGAACACCCGATCGAAATCGGGATGGCCCGACGTGGCCGGCGCCTTCACGCCCAATGCAACGCGCGCCTTCGATACCTGAATGCCGGTGACAAGTAGAACAGGATGGCGAAGCAGGTGACGAGCGCGGTGAAATGGTACATCGCATATTCCCCATTTTCGAGTCATTCCGGAGGCGCGAACGGAGTGAGCGAACCGGAATCTCGAGATTCCGGGTTCGCATCTTCGATGCGTCCCGGAATGACGGATTCAACTCAATAGCCGGTCAGCTCCAGATATCCTAATCCGGTGTGGCTGCCGGCGAAGCTGATCGGTCCCTCCCAGTAAGGAAGCTCGTACCCATCCAGCTCCTCGCGTTCAGAGGCGTGGTCTCGATGCGCAGGCCGCGCGCGGGATGACGATGCTCCATCCGGTCGGGATCTTGCGGCCTTCGATCTCGGTCGAGGCCCGTCGGCGTCATCGTGTTTTCGCTGGATGCGATTTCGCTGGAGCGGCCGTCGGGCTCGATCCAGTTGCCGAACAGATCGGCGCGGCCGTCCTTCTGACGCAGCCGGTACAGCATGAGCTTTTCGCCGGAGTCGAGATGCAGCGAGAACCAGTCCCAGCCGGTCTGATCCGGGCGAGCGGCTGGCTGCTCCATTCGCGGTCCATCCAGGCTTGCCCAGCGACCTCCCGCGGGTTTGTCGCCGATGCTGATGCGGCCGGTCGCCTTGAAGAAGGGCTGGCTGTAATAATACGAGGCCTGCCCGCGCTCCGATTTGCGGCTGTAGCCGGCGTTGCCCTGCAGCACCAGCGGCCGGTCGGCATCGAGCCGCAGCGTGTAGCTGAAAATCGGCGCCCGATGCGGTGAGTTCGAGCGGCGCGAGCATGGCGTCGCGCATCGCTTCACCCCGCGCATTGCCCAGGAATCGATCCAGGCTTGAAACGGCTTTGGTTCGACGCCGGCCTGACCGACGCCGCCGCGGGCGAAGGCTTCGCTATAGCGGTGAATGTCGGCGCGGGTGACGCGGCGTGGCCCATCCAGATCTGCTGGTTGGCCCAGCCCTCTTGTTGCGCACCCGGCCGCGAGGCTTGGCGAAACAAGGTCCACTGCGCGCCATAGGCCGCGCCGGTCGAGTCCTTGAGATTAGCCGTCACGTACCACCACTCGATGCGAAACTCCGGATGCGGACCGTGATCGGCGGAAACGCGAAGGTCTTGCCGGGCACCACGGGCGCGAACCCTTCCGCGTTTTCGCCGAGACCGGCAAAGCCCTGTGCCAGCGCCGGAACTCGGCCGAACCCGATCAGGGCAAGGCCGCCCGCGAAGGCGCGGCGGGATATTCTGACACTATCGTTCATCGGCGAAGATCTTGATCAGGCTGGTCGGCTGCATCCGCGCCAGCTTGAGAACCGGCAGCAGCGCGGCCAACAGCGAAGCCGCCATCGCCACGCCAAGTAGTTGGCAGCAATTGCAGCGGGAACACGTGAAACGGCAGCCGCCAGCCGAAGGCCTTCACGTTCACCACCGCGATCAGGCACCACGCCACCAGCAGGCCAGCGGCAGCGCCAGCAGGGCGGTGATCAGCGCCACCGACAGGGTTTTGACAAGCTCGATCGACGCCAGCTCCCGCCGCGTGATTCCGATCGCCCATAATGGCGCCAGCTGCGGCAGCCGCGAATTGCTCAGCGTCAAGAGGCTGGTGAGGCAGCGCGATGCCGGCGACGCCGAGGGTGAAAGTATTGAGCGCTGCCGTCACCGCGAAGGTGCGGTTGAAGATCCGCTTCGACTCCGCCTTCATCGTGGCCTGATCGGCGAGGTTGCGATCGTCGAGGCCAAATCGTTGGCGCAGGCCGGAGATCAGCGCCGGAATTTCCGCAGGCGGGACCCGCAAGCCAAATCGGGTAGTGGGGATGGCGGGGAAGCGCCGTGTCAGCGCCGCGTAATTGACGGCGATCTGACCCTTCGGGTTGCCATAGTCGGCGTAGATGCCGATCACCTCGAGCGGCCAGTTGCCTCCGGGGGCGGGCACTTCGATGCGGTCGCCGATTCCAAGTTTCAGGCGCCGCGCCAGTTGCTCGCTGACGAGGCCGGCATCGCCTGCGCGGAGGCGAACCCAGGCGTTCGCAGTTGATTCCAGCAACGGCCAGTGCTCGCTATAGGTGGGATGATCGGGCAAGCCCAATATCTCGATCGGCGCGCCGGCCATTTGCGATTCGGCCCGGCCGCCGGGCAGGATCGCCTGCACTTCCGGCCGGTTTCGCAGCCATGTCTTGATCTCGGTGGCCTGGGCATCGCTGGCCGCGTTGACATAGACATCCGCCGCCAGCCGTCCGTCGAGCCAGCCGACAAAGGTCCGGCTGAAACTTCGACCATGGTGCCGACCACCGACATTGACCGCAAGCGCGAGCAACAGCGCCATCAGCGCCAGCGGACAATCCGGAAAGCTGCTGGCGGCTGTCGGCCCAGAACCAGACCGCGAGCGGGCGACGCGCGTTGCGCTGGTCGAGCGCGAGCAGGCGCTCCAGGATCGCCGGCAGCAGGAAGCGCGGCCGCCAGCATCAGCGTCGCCAGCACGGCAAATCCCGATACCAGGGAATCGCCGAACCATAGAAAGCCTCCGGCGGCGGCGAACACGGCGAGCGCGACCGCGCTCTGCACGATCAGCCAGCGCTGCTGCGCCTGTTGCCACGCCTGGGGTTGGGCGGCCACCAGCACCGGAAGGCGGATCGCTTTGGTGAGGACTGGCGGCTGCCGCCGCCAGCGCGCCGATCACGCTGATGGCGAGGCCGGCAACCACCATTCGCTCTCAGCGTCAATTGGCCGGGGATCTGCGCGCCATAGAGTCCGCGCAACGATGCTGCGACATCGGGCAGCAGCGACGCCGCAATTCCGTAGCCGCAGACCAGGCCGCTGGCGCCGGCCACCAGCGCCAGCGATACCAGTTCGATCACCAGCACCGCGTTCAGCATGCGGGCGGACACGCCGCAGGCGCGCAGGGTTCGCAGCATCGGCCGCCGCTGTTCGAAGGCAAGGCCCACAGCCGAATTGACGATGAACAGTCCGACCACAAAGGACAAGAGGCCGAACGCCGCCAGGTTGAGGTGAAAACTGTCCGGTGAGGCGTTTCGAGGGTCGCTTTCCCGCATCCGCCTTGATCAAGTGAAGCCTGTCCGCCGACGACGTTCTCCAGCGGCGCCCGGTTTGCCCTTGATCTTGCCGACCACGAGGCGGGAGAGCTGGTCCGGCATGTCGAGGAGCCGCTGGGCGATGCCGATATCGACCACCAGCACGCCGGGCGCGAGCTGCGCCTGCACGCGCAGCGGCGGCAGCTCGGTGCCGCCGCTCGCCAAAGGCCGCGCGCCTTCCGGCAGATGGAGATCGGAGAGCACTTCCGGCGCCACCAGCATTTCTCCCGGCGGCGTGACAAAGGACTGCAGGCCGGCGCGTCCGATCGTCGGCGCATTGCCGACCTCGGCGGGCAGCGTGACCGGCTCGATGCCCAACAGGCGGAACGAGCGGCCGCCGATCTGGATACGGCCTTCGAGCACCGGCGACACCGGCCAGCCGGCGCGGCGCAGGCTGACGAACAGCGCCTGCGGGAAGTTCGCGCCGTCGCGGCCGACCAGCATGGCGGTTCGGGCGCCGCCGAAGGTCGCGGCCGCACGGTCGTAACTCGAGCGCGCCTGCGCGTTCAGCGCCTGCACGCCGCTCCACAACGCGGTCGCGGAAATCAGCCCGATCAGCAAGGTCGCAAGCTGCATCGGATGCCGCCGCCAATGGCTCAGGAGAACCGCGAGAGTCCAGACTGCGCGCTTCATGCGACCAGTCCGGCATGGAGATGGATGCGGCGGTCGAGCGTGGCGGCGAGACGCTCGCTGTGCGTCACCATCAGAAAGCCGCAGCCGGTTCGCGTCACCAGGTCGCGCGTCAGCGCCAGCACATCATCCGCCGTCGCCTCGTCGAGATTGCCGGTGGGCTCGTCGGCGAGCAGCAGCAGCGGCTTTGTCCGCCAGCGCGCGGCCGATCGCGACGCGTTGCTGCTGGCCGCCCGACAATTGTTCGGGATAGCGCTTCAGCAAGGCGCCGAGCCCGAGCCGCTCCACCAGTTCGGCATGCCAGGCCGGATCATGACGGCCGGCAATGCGGGACTGAAACACGAGGTTGTCTTCGACGCTGAGACTCGGGAATCAGGTTGAAACTGCTGGAACAACCAGTCCCGCCGGTCGCGCCGCAATGCCGCCCGGCCGGCATCGCCGAGGTCGGAGACGGAAATGTCGGCGAGCGTGATCTCGCCGCCATCGGCCGCATCAGCCCGGCGATCAGGTGCAACAGCGTGCTCTTGCCGCTGCCGGATTCGCCGGTCAGGGCGACGCGCTCGCCTGCCGCAACGGTGAGATTGACCCCGCGCAGCACCACCACCTCCTCGCCGGCAGAGCGATAGGTCTTGGTCAGATTTCTGACGCTCAGCACGATGGGGTTGCCGGTTGCCATGCCAAGACGGATGCGAAGCCTCTCGAAAGTCCATACTCACGTTCTGGTCCAGCATACCAAGCCCCTTGCGGGAGATCACGGGCTCAATCATGGCGGCGACGCGACCGTGTTCCGGTTGCAGGGCGGGCCGAAACAGCGTCAGGCGGCATCCGGCAAACCAATGCCGAGGTGCCGCGCACGGCAGGCGCCTGGGCCGCGATCCCTCAGAAAATGCCGGGTTGCATTGCCGTATGTCCCACAGGTAGCATTGCAGGCAGGCCGATCAACAGGCCAGCAAATGAAATCGGGGAGAAGGCATGACCGCGCAAAACGACGCCCAAGGGCGCCTGGAAAATCACGTTTCTCCTGTTTCTGTTCATGCTGGTCAATTTCGCCGACAAGATCGTGGTGGGCCTCGCCGGCGCGCCGATCATGGACGAATTGAAGCTGCAGCCGGAGCAGTTCGGCCTGCTCGGCTCCTCGTTCTTCCTGACTGTTCTCGATTTCGGCGATCGTCGTCGGCTTCATCGTCAACCGCGTCGCCACCCGCTGGGTGCTGCTGGCGATGGCGGTGATATGGTCGCTGGCGCAGTTCCCGATGGTCGGCACCGTCAGTTTCACCACGCTGCTGATCTGCCGCGTGATCCTCGGCGCCGGCGAGGGGCCGGCGTTTTCGGTGGCGGCGCATGCGATCTACAAATGGTTTCCCGACGAGAAGCGCACCCTGCCGACCGCCATCCTGTCGCAGGGCTCCGCGTTCGGCGTGATCCTTGCGGTGCCGGCGCTGAACTGGATCATCGTCAATCACAGCTGGCACTATGCGTTCGGGGCGCTCGGCATCGTCGGCCTGATGTGGGTGGTGGCGTGGATGGTGATGGGCAAGGAAGGCCCGCTGGTGCAGACCGTCGCGATGGCGGCGGCCGATCCCCGTGTGCCCTATTTCCAGCTCCTGACCTCGCGGACCTTCATCGGCTGCTGCGCCGCGACCTTCGGTGCTTATTGGCGCTGTCGCTCGGGCTGACCTGGTTTACGCCCTTCATCGTCAAGGGCCTCGGCTTCTCGCAGAAGGACGCCGGGTGGATTTCGGTGCTGCCATGGGTGTTCGGCGCCGTCGTCGTGCTGCTCACGGGGTGGATTTCGCAGGTGATGCTGGCGCGCGGCTTCACCACCCGCGGCGCCCGCGGCGTGCTCGGTTCGGTGCCGTTGATTGTCGGCGGCGTGATCCTCGCGGCTCTTCCGCATGTCAACGGCGCCGGCCTGCAGATCGCCTTTCTGGTGATCGGCTCCGGGCTCTGCGGCTCGATCTATGTGGTCTGCCCGCCGATGCTCGGCGAGTTCACGCCGGTGCAGCAGCGCGGCGCCGTGATCGCGATCTACGGCGCGATCTACACGCTGGCGGGCATCCTGGCCCCTTGGGTAATGGGCAGCATGATCCAGCACGCCGCGGTGCCGCTCGACGGCTACATGACCGGCTTCACCATCAACGCCGTCGTCCTCGTGGTATCGGGATTGCTCGGCCTGTTGCTGCTGTGGCCCAACACCGAGCGCGCTCGGCTGATGGCCCTGGCCGCGCAGCCGAAGTTCGCGTGAGGTCACAACTATAGCAGCGTCGTCCCTGCGAAAGCAGGGACCCATAACCACCGATGTCGATTGTGCGAAAGCAACTAACCTCATCGCCCTGCGGATAAGCCGCGGCGTATGGGTCCCTGCTTTCGCAGGGACGACACCGAGTGTGTGTTGTTACCTACTGCAAACCACCCTGCGCGCCGCGTACCAGCCGGCCCGGCCGCGCGTCGGTGGCCGCGCCGTTGCGTTGCGTCACCATGCCTGAGACAATGGCGGCGACGCGGCCACGCTACCTGAGGTCGCCGGGACGCATGCCGTATGACCGAACTCGTCATTTTCGATTCCGACGGCGTTCTGGTCGACAGCGAGGGGATCGCCAATACCGTGCTGGCTCGGGCGGCGGCTTCGGAAGGTGCCGCGATCAGCGCCGAGGAATCGCTCCGTCTGTTTCGCGGCTTGAAAATGGCGGACTGCGTCGTCGAAATCGAACGCCAGTCGGGACGGCGGGCTACGCTTGCTTCGCGGGGGGAGGGGAGAAGGAAAGCGGGATGAGCCGGGCATTCTACTTTGCATGGGGTTGTTTTCGCGATTTTTTTGTAAACCCCTGCGGTAGGCGCTAGCTCGCTGCGGCGCCGAACTTCCGCGCGTCGCCCTGCGCGCCGCGCACCAGCCGGCCCGGTCGCGCGCCGGTGGCCGTTCCATTGCGCTGCGTCACCACGCCGGAGACGATGGTGGCGTCATAGCCGTCGACCTGCTGCAGCAAACGGCGGCCGCCTACGGGTAAGTCGTAATGTACCTTCGGCGGATGCAGATGCAGTTTGTCGTAATCGATGACGTTGAGATCGGCCTTGTAGCCTGGCGCGATGACGCCGCGGTCGGTGAGGCCGACCGACAGCGCGGTCTTGCGCGACTGCGCGGCTACCACGAACGGGATCGACAGTCTTTCGCCTCGCGTCCGGTCTCGCGTCCAGTGCGTCAACAGATAGGTCGGGAAGCTGGCGTCGCAGATGATGCCGCAATGCGCGCCGCCGTCGGAGAGGCCCGGCACCGCATTCGGATCGGTCAGCATCTCGCGGGTGGCATCGAGATTGCCGTCGGCGTAATTCAAGAACGGCACATAGAGCATGCCGCGGCCATCGTCCGACAGCATCGCCTCATAGGCCAGTTCTTCCGGCTGCCGGCCCTCGCGGCGGGCCGTGCGCCCAGCGCGTTCTCCGGCGGCTGTTCGTAGTCCGGGGGATCGCCGAGCAGATACATCTTGTCGTAGTTCGGCCGGAAGAACAGCGGGTCGTCGGTCGAGGTCGGCGTCTCGCTCAGGATCGCGGCGCGGACGTCGGGCTGATGCAGGCGCTTCAATCGCTCCGTCAGCGGCAGGCTGGCGATCGCCTTGTAGCTCGGATGGGTCTGGAACGGATTGCGCGACAGTTCGAGGCCGAGCAGCAGCCCGACCGGGCGCGCGGCGATCTGTGCGGTGATCGACAGCCCGCGCGCGGAAGCCTCATTGATGGCGTCGAGCGTCTGGCGCCAGCGCCGCGGCGCCCTGTCGTTCTGGGTGATCGAAAACGACACCGGGATCCCGGTGTTCTCGGCCACCCGCAGCATCATCGGCAGGTCTTCGTGGATGGTCGACAGATCGAGCACGAACTGGAACACGCTGCGGCCGGTCTTCTGCATGGCGCCGGCGATCGCCGTCAGTTCGTCCTCGCCGGCCTTCAGCGTCGGCGTGAAGTCGCCGGTGGAGGTGCGGTGGTTGAGGGTGCGCGAGGTCGAAAATCCCAGCGCGCCGGCGCGCACGGCATCGCCGGCGAGCGCCGCCATGGCGGCGTTGTCTTCGGCGGTCGCGGGATCGCGTCGCGCGCCGCGTTCGCCCATCACGTAGACGCGCAACGCGGCGTGCGGCAGTTGCGCGCCGATATCCATGTCGAAGCGGCGCTGCGACAGCCAGTCCATGTAGTCCGGAAAACTCTCCCAGGCCCAGGGGATGCCGGCGCTCAAGACCGGCTCGGGAATGTCCTCGACGCCCTCCATCAGCTGGATCAGCCGCTGATGATCGGACGGTCTGCACGGCGCGAAGCCGACGCCGCAATTGCCCATGATCGCGGTCGTGACGCCGTTCTGCGACGATGGCGTGATGTCCTGGCTCCAGGTGACCTGGCCGTCATAATGGGTGTGAACGTCGACGAAGCCGGGGGTCACCAGTTTGCCGCGGGCGTCGATCTCTTCCTTGCCCCGGCTTGCGACCTTGCCGACCTCGGTGATGCGGCCGCCGGTGACGGCGACATCTGTTTCGAACAGGTTGCCGCCGAGGCCGTCGGCAATGCTGCCGCCACGGATCACGAGGTCTGGATCGGAGGTCATGCGTTTCATCCCGGATTTGAACTTTTGTTGCCGCATCATGGGTTGTCGCTCGAAGCTGTCAACCGCACGGGATGAGGTTCAGGAATGCGTCAGGCGGGGCGGGCCTGCGGTTTGCGGTCGGTGGCCAGCGCCAGCAGCACCGTCAGGATCATGAAGACGACGGAAGCGCCGAATACCCAGTGCGGCATGCTCTGGTCCATGATCCAGCCGAACAGCAGCGGACCGAGGATGCCGCTGAAGTTGAAACCGGTGGAGACGATGCCGAAGGCGCGGCCGGCCGCGCCCGGCGGCGCCGCGTCGCGGACCATCATGTCGCGCGACGGCGCGATCACGCCGCCGAGGAATCCGGCGATCGCCATCATCGCCGTCAGCAGCAGCGATGGCAGCGCGACCGTCGCGATGATGAGCACGATCATCGCATTGATGGCGAAACAGCCGGCGGCGACCTGCCCGTGACGCCTTGTGCGGTCGGCGAGATGGCCGCCGGCCAGCACGCCGATGGCGCTGGCGGCGAGATAGGCGGTCAGCGCCATGTTGGCTGCCGAGAATGATGCGCCATAGCCGCTCATCAACGCGACCACGCCGAAATTGCTGATGCCGGCGTTGGACAGGCCAAGCAGCATGAAGAAGATCGTCAGCATGATGATGGTCGGCGTGATGATGTTCTGCTTCGGCGCGTGCACGCCATCGACCTTGCGGTCGGCGGCGCTGGCGTCGGGCAGGCCCATCGCGATCAGCAATAGCGCCGCCAGCGGCCCCACCGCGCCGGCCGCGATCAGCGCGCCGAGCCCGCCGACGGTCGCCACCAGGGCCGCGATGATGGCGGGCGCCACCGCGCCGCCGAGGAAGCCGGCAAAGGTGTGGATCGAAAAGGCGCGGCCCATCCGTGCCTCGTCCATATGCGCCGACAGGATCGCGTAATCGGCCGGATGATAGACGCTGTTGGCGAGGCCGAGCAGTGCGGCGCAGGCGATCAGCCAGAAATAACTCAACTGCAGGCCGAGCATGATCAGCGCGCAACCGCCGAGCATGAGGCCCATCAGCAGGACCTTGCGCGCACCGATATGGTCGGCGAGGTATCCGGTCGGCGCCTGCGTCAGGCCGGAGACGACGCCGAACACCGTGAGCGCGAAGCCGAGTTCGATATAGCCGACGCCGAGCTGCTCCTTCAGGAACGGGAACAGCATCGGCAACACGAACAGATGAAAATGGCTGACCCAATGCGCGATCGAGATCGCCACCAGCGTGCGCAGCGAGGTGTCCGACTTCGCTTGTTGCGGTGCGGCCAGAACGTCGGCCATATTGAACTGAAACCCCGTTGAAATGAACGGCCCGGCAAGGCAGGCGCCAAATTATCGGCTGGGCCGGTTATTTGTCCATGAATACCGCTGCATGGCAGCCCTCGCGAAGCGCGCCGGAACGGCGAAGTTCGGGAAGACAACGCCGCTTCCTTGCGCGACGGTAGTGTGCTCCCGATGGGAGAGGTGCGATCGAGATTCGCAGCGCCCTCCGATCTCAAGCTTAAGGAGGCTTCTCTACAACGGCTCGTCGTCCTCGCCGCTGCGATCGCGCTTCGGCGTGGCGATGTCGCCATCCTCGTAGTCGTCATCGTCGGCTGGCGCCGGCGGTGGTTCTTTCTTCGATTTGCTGTCGTCCTTGTTCGGACGTTCGGTCTTTTTCCCGATTCCACCCATTTCGTTCCCTTTTGATCGGGTCGGTCACATCGGCGGATCGACCTCAATGTCACCGCCTTTTGCTGGGCATATTAGGCCTAATCCGACAATATTTCCTGCCTTTTTCCGTTGTTCGGTGTAAACGGAAGCATAACCCCGAGCATGATCCAGAAAATGGAGACCCTCAGGACAAACGCGTAGCGTTTGTCCCGGGCATGCTCAAACAACAGATGAGATCATGATCCCGTTCAATCGGATCATGATTTGGAGCCAAGATGAAAAAACCTAAGATCGAAGCCGTCGAAGAACAGCAGCCCCGCAAGATCCTGCGCGCCGATAAAGCGCCGACCACCGGGTACTCGCTGGTCGTGGACGGTCACTTCAAGTCGCACCACGACACCGTCGAGGCCGCCGAAGAGGCGGGCATGGCGCTGAAGAACAAGTTCCCGATGCTTCAGGTGCAGGTCTACGATGCCGCGACCAAGACGCGGTCGATGGTGCAATGGCCGGTGCCGGCCTAAGCATTCGCGCCGGGCGTCATCCTTCGGGACGCGCGCAGATGCGCGCTCCCCTTAGGATGAAGTCTTAGACCCTCATGGTGAAGAGCGCGGCAACGCCGCGCGTCCCGAACCAAGAGGCCGGGCAGGTGCGACCAGGCAACATGATCGCTTAAGTCCGGTGTCCGCCCTTCTGCTGGCTCGCCAGCCAATCCGACAGTGCCGGGGCTTTTTCGCCCGACTTCTTCGGTGATTTGGCGCGCGTCGTTTTCGCGGCGGGAGGTCGCAGCGGCTCGGCGGCTTCGCGGGCGAGCCGCAGTGCTTTCAGCCTGGCCATGTTGTCGAGCACGGCTTTCGTTGCGGCGTCGCGCTCGGTGCCGCCGGCCCTGGCCTGGCTTGCTGCGCGCGTAGCCTTGTTGAAACGCGCATCGGCGCGGTCGCGATCTTCTTTTGTCATCTAGGTCGTTTTCTTTTTCTTGGGTTTGGCCTTGGCCTTTACCTTCGGCTCCGGCGGGTTTTCTCGGTCGGCGGCTTCCTTTGCCAGTCGCAGCGCGCGCAGGTCCGCCGTCCGCTTCCGAATCGCGATGTCGGCCGCCGCGATATCGGCCATCGCCTTGATGCCTTCGGCATTCTGGGCGGCCTTTCGGCTCAGTCTGATCTCTCTCAGTTCGGCCGGCGTTTTCGGTTCGTCGTTCATCGGGTGCCTCAAATTCACGGCGCCCAGCATGGGTGCAGCAACCTGTCCAATAACACTATATATGCATCTGGACAGGGCAAGTTTAGGCCGCCTTTCGGAGCAAAAGAGCCGCTTTTCGGCCCAAATCAGCGATCGTGGTGAAGGTCGGCTTCGTCCGCGTCGCTCTCGAGGCCAGCCGGATCGAAGTTCTCGATCCAGGACTGCAAGGCCGGCGAGAGGTGTCCGGCGGCCTTCATCTGCCGCAAGGCGATCCGGATCGTGGTGCGGCCATGGCGGTCCTGCGCCAGCGCCGATGGCGGCTCGTTGGCATCGATCGCTTCCATGATGCGCCGCTTGATCGCTGAGGTCTCGGGCTGTCCGAACCGCTCGATTATTTCCTGAAACGAATCATGGCGGGCCGCGTCGAACGGCCGGGGCTCGCCCAACCCATCGCGCGCCGGATGCGGCGGATAGAGATGCGCGCAGGGAACCCAGCCCTCGGGGATCGGCTCGGTCGCGGGATGGGTCCGGCCGCTCTTCAACAGCTTCGGCAGGACATGGGTGTGCGGCCCGTCGGGGCTTTTTCCCGAAGCGTGCGGGATCGGTTGATAGACCTCGATCCGGCCGAGCCGGCTGAGGAAGACGCGGTGCGGATTGGCCGCCAGAATCAGTCCCATCGCGGGATTGCCGGGCTCGAACACCGCCCGGCCGGCGTGCTGGCGCAACTGTGCCGCGGTGTCGCTATCGCCGACGCGGACGCAGAAATCCGCATGTGGCGCGCCGAGGCCAAGATCGAACAGAACCGATTCGCGATCCTCCGCGCGCAGGGCGTCTCGGTCGGCGCCGAGTTCGGTCAGCACGGTTCGGCCGCCCATCGCGCCATCGTCGTCGGTCAGGCACAGCGCGATGCGCTGATTCCAGCCCGATTTGGTGATGCTTTCGGAGGCGAGAGGCCGGTTACGCGGATGATGCCTGATGACGATGCCGCCGCGCGGCGTGACGGCCGACACGGCGTCGTCGGCCTGCCGCAGTGCGACCGGCTCATCGCGGTCGCGCGAGAATTCGGCGATGGCGCCGAAGGTGCCGAGGCTCCATTGCGTGTCGGGATCGGCGATCGCCCCCTGCAGCAGATCGATCGTCGCAACACGCATCGTTCGCTATTCTCCCGGCATCCGGCCGGGGAGAATAGCGTCACGGGAGATCGGGGCAAGCCGGTCCGGGCAGGACCGGCTTTAGTTCTTGTTTTGACGCGTTTTCTTCACGCGAACCGGTATCCACTTCGCTCGAAAACGCTATGGCCGTCAGAACGTTGCGCCGGCCTTCACCATGTAGGTCCGGCCCGGCAGCGGGTAGGCGCTGAAGCGGCCGGCGGTAAAGCTGCTCGCCACCGCGTAGTCGTAATACAGCGCGTCGAGGATGTTGTTCACGGAGAGCGACCAGTAGAAGTGCTCGTATTCGCCGCTCAGCTTGAAGTCGATGGTGGCGCTGGCCGGAATCCGCCGCTGGGTGTTGGCCTGGTCGTTGTCCATGAAGCGTTCGCTCCAGCCGCGCACGGTGGCATCCGCAACCAGATATTTCTGCCAGATGTTCCAGGTCACGCCGCCGCTGGCGGTATATCGGGACACCAGCGGAACGTCGTTGCCGGCAAACTGGCCTTCGCGGAACACCGCGCGGGTATAGGCCATGCCGCCCCGCAGCATCACGCTGTCGCTGACGCGCAGCGATGCGCTGGTCTCCGAGCCGTAACGGCGGGTCGGATCGAGGTTGACGTTGTAGAACAGCGCCGGGATGAAATGGATCTCGTTCTCGAGGTCCATGCCGTAGATGCTGGATTGCATCTGGAAGCCGCCCGACCTGACGCGGAAGCCGCCTTCGATGTCGTGCGAGGTCTGGGTCTTCAGCCTGAAGTCGCCGGGGAGCGCGTTGAAGAATGGATCGAAGGCGGGTCCGGAGGACAATCTCTCATCGACATTCGGCGTGCGGAACGCACGGGCGGCGCGGCCGAATACCGAGAAGACATTGTTGAAGCGATGTTCGAGGCCGATATGCAGGGCGTATTGGCCTTCCTGACTATCCAGCGGCAGGTTTTGCGCACTGCAGGTAAAGAAAAATGCGCAATTCGGATCGTTGTTGAGAATATCCCTGGCTTTCAGCGTCGTTTGCTGCACACGGGCGCCATACGAGAAATCGGTCGTCGGCAACAGTCCGATGGTCTGCTGCCAGTAACCGGCCAGCGTCTGCTGCTGGAGATCATAGGTGTGGATCGGCGGCGTGCCCTTGTTTACCGGGCGCTCCTGGTGAAAGGTCGCGTCGTAGTAGTCGACGCCGGTCAGGATCGACGACGGCAGCCCGAAGATCACGTTCTTGATGCTCAGGCGCGGGGTGATCGCCCAGGTCTGCAGATGGCTGTCGACGTAACTGTTACCGAAGGGATTGAAGAACCCGGCCTGCTGCTTCTTGTCGCGCACGCCGCCGTCGACGATCAGATCGACGCCGTTCATCAAGGTCTTGGTGAAGCCGGCGGTGGCGTTGGCGCCCTGCTGGTTGCCGTAGTCGAACGGCGTGTTGGTGCCGCGGCGATTGGTGACGAGCTCGTTGAGACCAATGGATGGATCGACCAGCCGGCCGCCGGGGAAGCCGAGCTTCTGGTCGTCGCCGGACAGGGTCAGGAACGCGGTGAGATCGGACGTGGTGTAATTGAGGTTGCCGATGCCGTTGCGCTGGTCGAGGGCATTGTTGACCCGGTAGCCGTCGGACTTGATGCCGTTGCCGTAGAACGACGCCGACCACGGGCCGTAATTGGTCGCGGCCGAGAACGAAACCATGCGGGCGTTGAAGGATCCGGCGCCGCCCTCGGCGCGGATCGCGGCCGGCGGGCCGCCGACGCCGTTTTTCAGGATGATATTGATGACGCCGCCGACCGCGTTGTCACCGTAGAGCACCGCGCCGCTGTTGCCGCGGGTGATCTCGATGCGTTCGATCGAATCGCGCGGAATGGTGGAGAAGTCGACGCCCTGCATGTCGATGTCGTTGACCCTGCGGCCGTTGATCAGGAGCAGGGTATTGGAGCTGGCGAAGGCGCCGAATCCGCGCAGGTCGACGCTGGTCTTCACGCCGTTGACGCCGCCATACAGGCTGGTCAGTTGCACGCCCGGCGTCTGCGCGATGATTTCCTGCAGCGTCGCTGCCGGCGAATGCGCGATCTCCTCCGCGGTGATCACGGTCGCGGATGTGCCGACGATGCCGTTGAATTGCCGGACAGCCGTGGCGCCTGCGGTTCTGCCAGCGGACGGCGCGGCATTGCGCCGGCTGGTCGGCGCGGGCGCTATGCGGCGCGACCCCTGTTCCTGATCGGTCCTAGGCTTGGCCCGGGTGCGGTTCTCGTCATTGGGGGCGCTGATTTCGATCGGCGGCAGGGCGGCCGCGACCTGCTGCGCGCGTGCCGTGGAAACGCCGAAAGACAGAACGGGCACAAGGAAAGTGGTGGCAAGCCAACAGCTGCGGCGCCGCTGTGCGGCCAGAGAGATGGAAGACATGGTTAGACCTCGGTATGACGTCAGTGGCACGTCACAGCGAACGAAGTCTCACCTTTGTGCTTCAAGCACTTCTGGTGAAGCTAATGTCTGTACTCCCCGACCGACATCTTCGCGTGTGACCACGATTGACGGCAGGTCTCCTGGCTCGCGGGTCGTAACCCTTCGTCGCCTTCCCAGGACCGAGATTCCCAGTGGCATAGGACGAAAGATTCACCGCTTACAGTTGCGGGGGCAGCCGCGGCATTGGGGAAGTTTCCCCGCACCGCATTCCCTTTTGATCCCCAAACGAGGGAACCGTCGCGGACATCTAGAAGTTTGCCGGGCGAGGAGTCAATGCTCATCGTTCGGGCCACCGCCTGCGCGGGATCGGGTACGCATTTTGTTCGCGGCCCCGCTTGTGCCCGACCTCAATCGTTGTAAGAGCATGGGAAAGCGGCACGGCTTGCCGCCCCGGGAATGAATTGATGAGCATTCAGAACGTCATGGCGATGGCGGACATCGCGGCGCGGCGGCGCGCCGGCGTGATGGCCGCGCTCGTGATGCTGGTCGTGCTGCTGGTGCTGATCTCGCTCGGGACCGGGCCGGTGTGGCTGTCGCCACCGGCCGTGGCCGAGGCGCTGTTCGGCGGCGGCAGCGACGTGGCGCAGGTGATCGTGCGCGAGATCCGGCTGCCGCGTACGATTTTGGGATTCGCGATCGGCGCGATACTCGGACTGTCCGGCGCTGCATTGCAGGGATTGCTGCGCAATCCCCTGGCCTCGCCGTCGTTGTTCGGCGGGCCGCAGTCGGCGGCCTTCGGCGCGGTGCTGGTGATCGCGCTCGGGCTTGCCGACGTGCGCTCCTACGCGCTCCCGGTCGCGGCGATTTTTGCGGCATTCGCTTCCGTTTTCGTGCTGCTCGCGATCGCCGGCCGCAACGCCGGCCTCTTGATCCTGATTCTGGCGGGCCTTGCGATCTCGAGCCTTGCGGGAGCCGCGACCGCATTGGTGATGAACCTGTCCAGCAATCCCTTCGTGGTGCTGGAAATCGCGTTCTGGCTGCTCGGCTCGCTGGAGGATCGCAGTTTTCAGCATGTTGCACTGGCGCTGCCGTTCATCGTCGCTGGCGCGATCATCCTGATGAGCCAGCGCAGCGCCTTCCGCGCGCTCAGCCTCGGCGAGGAGACCGCCCAAAGCCTCGGCGTCGATGTTGGCCGGCTGCGGCTGGTGGTCATTGCCGGCGTTGCGCTCGGCGTCGGCGGCGCGGTCGCGGTGTCAGGCACCATCGGCTTCATCGGCCTGGTCGCGCCGCATCTGATGCGGCCCCTGATCGGCCACGATCCGGCGCGGCTGCTGGTTCCAAGCGCGCTCACCGGAGCTGCGCTGCTGCTGGCCGCCGATATCGCGGTGCGCATCATTCCATCGACCAGCGACATCAAGGTCGGCGTATTGACCTCGATCATCGGCGTGCCGTTCTTCCTCTATCTGATCATGCGCGAACGCCGCGCGCTCGGCGGAGGCGTCACATGACCGCTTCCGCCTTTCTCACCGCGCAGGGTGTGAACGTCCGGCTGGCCGGCCGCGCCGTGCTCAACGATATCTCGCTGTCGCTATCGCCGGGGCATCTGGTCGCGCTGGTCGGACCGAACGGCGCCGGCAAGACCACGCTGTTGCGCGCATTGGCGGGGCTGCTGCCGTCGGACGGCGCCATCCACATCGGCGGCGAGGCCTTGTCGTCGCTCTCGCTGCGCGAGCGCGCCCGGCGCTTCGGCTATCTGCCGCAGGGCCACATCGTGCACTGGCCGCTGCCGGCACGCGATATCGTGGCGCTCGGCCGCTATCCGCATGGTGCGACCGACCCGGCGCGGCTGAGCCCCGGGGATGTCGAGGCGGTGCAGCGGGCGATGCAGGCCGCCGACGTCGTTGCCTTCAGCGATCGTCGCGTCACCGAGCTGTCCGGCGGCGAACGCAGCCGCGTTGCGCTGGCGCGCGTGCTTGCGGTGGAAGCGCCGGTGATCCTGGCCGACGAGCCGACCGCCTCGCTCGATCCGCGTCACCAGTTCGACGTCATGAAAGGCCTCCGCGCCGCTGCCGATCGCGGCGTGCTGGTGATCGTGGTGACGCACGATCTCGGGCTTGCCGCGCGGTTCGCCGATCATGTCCTGGTGCTGTGCGAGGGTCGCCTCGTCGCGCAAGGCGCGCCCGCCGTGGCGCTGTCGGAACAGGTGATGGCCGATGTGTTCAGGATCAGCGCCTATCGCGCGGAATACCGGCACGAGGCCGTGATCGTGCCGTGGGCGGAAATCTGATGCCGGAGCGCCCCGGATCGCTGGCTGCTGCGGTCGCCATCGCTGCGTTGGCGACGTTCGGCGCTGCGCCGCCCGCGTCCGCCGTGGGCCCACGCATCGTATCGATGAACGTCTGCACCGATCAGGCGCTGCTGACGCTCGCCGATCCCGACCAGATCCTCGGCCTTAGCCGGTTTTCCAGGGATGCCTGGGTGGCCGGCGACGTCAACCGTTATCCGACGCTGTCCGGAGGCGCCGAGGATGTGCTGGTGCTGAAGCCCGACGTGGTGGTCGCCAGCCTGTTCGACAAGCGCTCGACGCGGGAACTGTTGAAGGCGAACGGGCTGCATCTCGCCGAGCTTGCCGTGCCGCGCAATCTCGCCGAGGTGAAGGCCCAGATTCGCGAGCTCGGCGCCATTGCCGGACATCCCGATCGCGCCGCGCAACAGGTCGCCCGGCTCGATGCGGCGCTCGCGCGCGCGCGGCAGGCCGTCGCCGACAGGCATTACCGGGTGCTGCCGCTGTCGCGGCGCGGCTGGGTGGCGGGCAGCGACAGCTTTGTCGGCTCGCTCCTGGCCGAGACCGGGCTGTTCAACACCGCCCGCGAACTCGGTTTTGCATCTGGCGGATTCGCCTCGCTCGAGGAAATCGTGAAGCTGAAGCCAGATCTGCTGCTGGTGTCGCAGGCCGGCGACGTCGCGCGCGATGACGGCCAGGCCTTCCTGCTGCACCCGGCGCTCGAGCGGTTCTATCCGACCGCCAATCGCATCGTCATCCCGGAACGGCTGACCGAATGCGGCGGCGTGATGCTGGCGGAGGCACTGGACGTGCTGGTCAAGGAGTTGAGGCGGGTGGGGAAGTAAGGGTTTCAAATCGTCATTGCGAGCGAAGCGAAGCAATCCAGCTTCACTTGAAGAAAGCTGGATTGCTTCGTCGCTTCGCTCCTCGCAATGACGGTCACCCCGTCAGCACCGGGCCGCCGGCCTTCTTCCAGGCGTCGATGCCGCCGGCGATGTGCGCGGTGTTGGCGAGGCCCGCTTCCTTGGCCGCAGTCACAGCCATCGCGGAACGTTCGCCGAAGGCGCAGAAGAACACGATGCGGCGTCCGGTCGCCGCCGCCACCTCGCGCAGCATGCCGCCGGGCCTCAAGGCTTCGCCGATGCCGGGATAGGGCGCGTGCAGCGCGCCCGGCAGGGTGCCATGCTTGGCGCGTTCGCTGGTTTCGCGGAGATCGACCAGAAGGATGTCTGGCCGGCCGAGGCTGTCGATTCCCTCGCGCGCGGTGAGCGATTGCCCCTGTTTGGCCAGATCGTCCTGATGCAGGCCGACATGCATGTTGGCCGGCACCGCCACGTCCATCAATTTCGGGTTGGGCAATTTCAGATTGCCCATCAGCTCGATGTATTCATCGACCGAGCGCACCTGCAGCCGCGGATTGAAGCGCTTTTCCTCGCCGATAGTCGAGACGGTATCGCCCTTGTAGTCATGGGCGGGGAATACCATCGTCTCGTCGGGCAGCTTGAGCAGCCGGTTGAAAATGGAATCGTATTGCGCCCGCGCGCTGCCGTTCTGGAAATCGGTGCGGCCGGTGCCGCGGATCAGGAGCGTATCGCCGGTGAAGACGCGGTCGCGCATCAGGAAGCTGTAGGAATCGTCGGTATGGCCGGGCGTGTACATCACATCGAGGCCGAGGCCCTCGATCATCACCTTGTCGCCGTCACTGACCCGCATCGCCACCACGTCGGCCTTGCTCTGCTCGCCCATGATGGTGACGCAGTGGGTGCGGTCGCGCAGCTCGCCTAGCCCGGTGACGTGGTCGGCGTGCAGATGGGTATCGACCGCCTTGACCAGCCGGAGATCGAGCTCCCTGAGCAATTGGCAATAGCGATCGACCTTCTCCAGCACGGGGTCGAGGATCAGCGCCTCGCCGCCGGCGCGGCTGGCCAGCAGGTAGCTGTAGGTGCCCGAAACGCTGTCGAACAATTGCCGAAAGATCATGGTCGCCTGTTACCGTTGTGGTTCGGCATCATATCAGAAATCGAGCTTGTCGCGGATAGCATCGATCCCCGCCTTGGCGCATTCGTCGTCCTTGTCGCCGCCGGGCGCGCCGGAGACGCCGATGCCGCCGAGCAGCGTTCCGGCGGCCTCGATCATCAGCCCGCCGCCGAGCATGGCGACATTCGGCAAGCGGGCCAGGCCGGGGTCCAGCTGACCGGATTTGATCGACTTCGAAAGATCAGTGGTGGAGGCGCGGAAACTCAGGGACGTATAGGCCTTGCGGGTGGCGGTATCGGGCGCGGGCAGCCCGGCATAGCGGTCGCGCAGCATCACTTGCGGCTGGCCGAAGCGGTCCACCACCGCGACCGCGACCTGAAAGCCGTTGTCGCGGCACTTCCTCAGCGCCGCCTGCGCCGCTTCCAGCGCCACTTCCGGCGACAGCGATTTATAGACCACCAGCGCATCGTCGCCCGCCGCGGCCGGCGCCACGCCGAGCGCAAGCATCATCGCGCCGATCATGGCTGGATATCGCAGCTTCGGTCTTTCAGGTCTTGCGTGCTTCATCGTCACGGCCGGATATAGCTCCAGCCCTGCTCCTGCAGCTCCATCAACTGAACCACGCCCGAAGGGACGATGGTGGCGTCGGACAGGATGGAAACCGCCTTGCCTTCGGCCTTCTCCATGCCCTGCTTGGTGTTGTTGCAGGCCGAAAACTGGATCTTGCCGGGAAAGGCCAGCTCCTTGAGGCGCTTGATGCGGTCCTGCACCGGTGAGGTGTCGGCCCGCAGCATATGGAGGCCGGGCCCATAGGTGACGATGTCGACATCGACGTCTTCGCCCTTGCCGCGATAATATTCGATCACGTTGGTGGCGTTGTTCAGCGCGAGGTTCATGACCTGCGGATCGTTCTGGTCGACCTGGATCGCGAGGCGATGCGGTTTTTTCTCCTCGGCCGCGGAGCCGGCCGAGGCCAGCGCCAGCGACATGAAGGCCACGGTGGCCAGACGGTGAAGGAAGCCGCGCATCACAAAACTCCTCTAAGGCCGAACCAAGGTATAGCCGTTCTCGGTGAGCGACAGGATTTGCCCGACGCCGACCTGTACCGGCGTCGCGGCGGCGATGAATTCCGGCCGTTTGCCGGTGTCGCGCTCGACCGAATCCACGGTATTCAGGCAGACATCGAAGCGCACGCCCTGCGCGACCAGGCTCTCGACCAGTTTGCGGTTGCTGTTGCCGGGGGACAGCAATTCGATGCCGGGGCCGAACGTCACCACTTCGACCGCGACCTTGTCGGGATCGTAGAGTTTCAGAAGGTTATTGGCGACGCTGATGACGAGGCCCTGCTTCTTCGGATCATTGTCCGAAAGCTGCAGTACGATTCGATGCTCGGCGAACGGCTTGTCCGGCAGCGGCGCCTGCTCCGCGCGGGCGAGCGACGCGAACGTTGCCGCGATCACGGCAAAACCGAAGGCGCGAGCGATCGATCGTCCATGTGCCGGGATAGTTCTCATCCCTGTTCCGTAATGCCTGGATTGCCTTCAACGCCCTTCAGGGTGACGCCGGTGCCGCGCTGGGTCGACGTTTTCCCCGAGCGCAGATGTTTTGCGAATACATCCCACACCGGCACGCCCTGCTGCTCGTTGACGGAAGCCCATCCCGCCACCTTGTAGCTCTTGCCGGCCTCGAGCGGCTTGCCGTTGCCGAGTTTCAGGTCGGAAATCCGGCGACCGACGCTCTCGGTCGGAGCGCAGGAATAGGCGAGGCCGCCGACGCGAACCATGTCGCCGCCCTGCTGATAATAGGGATCGACGTTGAAGAGATTGTCGCAGACGTCTTCGAGGATGTCCTTGATCTGGCCGCCGGTCATGCTCAGCGCGTAGGTCTCGGGGTAGGCAATGGCGGTTTCCGACAGCACGTCTTCCATGGTCACCGGCTGGCCCGGCAGCACGCTGTTGCCCCAGCGGAAGCCCGGCGACAGCGCGATCTCGGCGTCGAACTCGGCGAGCAGCGCATCGCAGATCAACTGGTCCACGGTGCCGCCAAAATTGCCGCGGCGATAGAGCAAGCGATCCGATGTCGCGACCTTCGCGGCGTAAGCGGCGGCGTGCGGCTCGCGCATCTTCGCGATCAGCGACTGCATCGCCGGATCCGGCTTCAGCAGCTCCGAAAACACCGGCAGCAGCCGGTAGCGCACGCCGGCGACTTTGCCCTTGGCGATATCGAGATCGAGCACGCCAAGGAATTTTCCGCTGGAGCCGGCATTGGTCACGAGCGTCGTGCCGCCGGCATTGGTCACCGGGATCGGCTGCGGAACGGCGTCGTGGGTGTGGCCGCCGAGGATGACGTCGATGCCGGTGACGCGGCTCGCCAGCTTGAGATCGACATCCATGCCGTTATGCGACAACAGCACCACGGCGTCGACCTTGTCGGTGTTGCGCAAGCTATCGACCAGCTTCTGCAGTTCGGCGTCGCGGATGCCGAACTTCCAGTCCGGTGTGAACCGCTTCGGGTGCGCGATCGGCACATAGGGAAATGCCTGCCCGATCACGGCGACGCGGCTGCCGCCGATCTCCCTGATGGTGGCCGGCTTGAACACCCGCCCCGAGGCCGGATCGAACGCCTTGGCGTCGTTGAAGGCGGCTTCCTCGGTGAGGAAGACGTTCTGCGCCAGGAATTCGCCCTTGAAGCGATCGAGGTTGCTGCGCAGCGCCTTTTCGCCATAGGTGAATTCCCAGTGGCCGGTCATGGCCTCGATGCCGAGCAGATTGGCGGCCTCGACCATGTCGGCGCCCTGCATGGTGTTGGAAAGGCCCGAGCCCTGCCACAGATCGCCGCCGTCAAGCAGCAGCGAGCGGCCCGGGCCGACGTCGCTGCGCAGGCGATCGATCAGCGTCTTCAGATGTGCGAAGCCGCCGAGCTTGCCGAATCGAACGGCTGCCTTCTCGAAATCGAGAAAAGTGAAGGCGTAAGCGTCGGCGCTGTCAGGCTTGATGCCGAAGCGGTCGAGAAAGGCGCGGCCGACCAGATGCGGCGGTTTTCCGGCCATCGCGCCGATCCCGAGATTGACGCTCGGTTCGCGAAAATACAGCGGCAGCAGCTGCGCATGGGTGTCGGTCATGTGCAGGATGCGCGCATTGCCGAAGCGCTCGAGATCGTAGTTTGCGGCACCTTCGGCGCTGCGCGCCAATCGCGGCAGCCCGCCCGCAAGCGCGGCTGCGCCCGCAAGAGCAAGAAAATCCCGGCGGCGGATGGTCATGCGATGTCTATTCCTGTCAACAGAACTGGAGCCCTCACCTCGTCATTGCGAGGAGCCAACGGGTAGCGCGAATGCGCGCCCGATGACCGGTTCCGCGACGAAGCAATCCAGTTGTTCTCCCGGTGAGACTTCTGGATTGCTTCGCGGAGCCTGTCATCGGGCGCGCGCTCGCGCGACCCGTTGGCTCGCAATGACGTCATCTCTCAACGTCGTCCCTGCGCACGCAGGGACCCATAGCCACCGGTGCTTGTTGTTGCAGAAGCCGTCTCACACCGAGTCTCACCGCGAAGCCGCAGCGTATGGGTCCCCGCCTTCGCGGGGACGACGATGAAGTTAGTGGCTCGGCCCGCAATCACGCCGGCGCGCCGTAGCGTTTCAGCAGTCCTCGCCCGAGCTGCGCGAGATGGACCTGATCCGGGCCGTCGCCGAGCCGCATGAAGCGCGCATAGGTATAGGCCTCGGCCAGGAAGGTGTCCTGGGAAACGCCGGCGCCGCCATGGATCTGGATGGCGCGGTCGATCACGCGGGCGGCCATGCTCGGCACCACGACTTTCGCCGCCGCGATCATGTCGCGCGCCGCCTTGTTGCCCTCGCGGTCCATCTTCTCGGCAGCCCGCAGCGTCAATAGACGCGCCTGTTCGATTTCGCACCAGGAATGGGCGATGTCCTCGCGCACCGATCCCTGCTCACCCAGCGGTTTGCCGAAGGCGATGCGCGATTGCGCGCGGGCGCACATCAGTTCCAGCGCACGCTGCGCGCAGCCGATCAGCCGCATGCAATGATGGATGCGGCCGGGGCCGAGGCGGCCCTGCGCAATTTCGAAACCGCGGCCCTCGCCGAGCAGCATGTTGCTGACGGGAACCCGGACATTGTCGTAGATGATCTCGGGATGGCCGACCGGCGCGTCGTCATAGCCGAACACCCGCATGTCGCGCACGATGCGGATCCCCGGCGTCTCCCGGGGCACCAGCACCATCGATTGCTGCAGATGCTTGTTGGGATTGTCGGGATCGGTCTTGCCCATCACGATCAGGATCCTGCAATCCTCGCTCATCGCGCCCGAGGTGAACCACTTGCGGCCGTTGATAACGTAGTCGTTGCCGTCGCGGCGGATGCTGCACTGGATATTGGTGGCGTCGCTGGAGGCCACCTCGGGCTCGGTCATCGAGAAGGCCGAACGGATTTCGCCCGACAGCAGCGGCTCGAGCCAGCGTTTCTTCTGCTCCGGGGTGCCGTACAGCGCGAGCACTTCCATGTTGCCGGTATCGGGCGCCGAACAATTGAAGATTTCGGAAGCCCAGGAAATCCGCCCCATGATCTCGGCCAGCGGCGCATATTCGAGATTGCCGATGCCGGCGCCATGATCGCCGGGCAAGAACAGATTCCACAGCCCCTCGGCGCGGGCGAGGCGCTTCAGGTCTTCCAGGATCGGCGGGCGGTGATGGCGATGTCCGTTCTCGACCTGCTCCTGATAAAGGCCTTCCACGGGATAGACGTGCCGGACCATGAAGGCCGACAGCTTCGCCTGCAGCTCGATCGCCCTGGGACTGTGCTCGAAATCCATCTTCGCGGTCTTTCTTCTCGGGAGTGAGCAAACGATATACGCCGGAGTGTATCGGCGAGCAGCGGAACGAACGTGTCTCTTCGACTGGATGCGCCGCATTGGTACCCCGTCTTGCGCTGAGTAGCTGATGGGCGCGTTCGATCGCATCGACCGCGGCCTCCCAGAGCAAAAAGATATCGTTGCGGACGGCGTGTCGGCGTTCCAAACTGGCTTGAATCAACATCAAGGGAAACGCCGGATGATCACGCTTTATCACTGCCACGCCGCGCGCTCGTTCCGGCCGCTGTGGATGCTGGAAGAGATGGGGCTGCCGTACGATCTGAAGATGCTGCCGTTTCCGCCGCGGGTATTGGCCAAGGAATATCTCGCCATCAATCCGCTCGGCACCATTCCGTTCATGATCGACGGCGATACCAGGATGACGGAGTCCTCGGGCATCTGTCACTATCTCGGCACAAGGCACGGACCGACGCCGCTGATTGTCGGGGTCGACGAGCCGGCCTATGGCGCGTTCCTGAACTGGATGTATTTCAGCGACGCGACGCTGACCTTTCCGCAGACGCTTGTGCTCCGCTACAGCCAGCTGGAGCCCGAGGAAAGGCGCAATCCGCAGGTGGCGGGAGACTACGCCAAATGGTTCCTGGGGAGGCTGCGGGCGGTCGAAGCCGCCACGGCGAACGCGGAGACGCTGGTCGCCGGCCGCTTCACCGCGGCCGATATCGTCATCGGCTATGCCTTGCGGCTGGCCGAAAACATCGGGCTATCCAAGGATTTCGGGCCCAATGTCGCCGCCTATTGGCAGCGCCTGCAGGCGCGCGACGGCTACAGAAGGGCGGTCGCCGCCGAGACTCTGGCCGGCGAGCAGCAAAAGGTCGCGCGGCGCTCCTGAAGGGTTCCCCCCGGAGCGTCCAAATCGGCCGAATCCTGAGCATTCCCCGGTATTTATCGCGGGTGACATCCGCCGCGATTTCTGTATTCTGCCGTTCGCTCCACCAGAGAGCTCCGCACCAACGCGGCAAGAAGTAGATCTCGCTCCCGGGAGGGAACGCTTATGAACGATTACGACCGCCGCGAATCCGGGCGGCTGATGCTGATCAGCCCCGAACGGGTGTTCTATGCGGGCCTGCTCGGCAGGCCGCGAAAGCGCACCAGTGGCGGATACAACATCTACGCCGCGATGCGCGGGCAGCTCAAAATCACCGAAGGCAAGTCGGAGGTAACGGGCGAGGTGGCGGTGGTGTCGCCCTATTCGACCCACAGCGTCGAGAGCGATCACACATCGATCATCTGCCTCGTGATCGAACCGGAAACGGTCGAGCCCGCGGCGATGGCGGCCCTGAGCGCCAGGATTTCCGGGACCGATGCGCCCGACTTCGCGCGGCGGATTCGCGATGCCTACGAGGCCTTGCGCCTCGGCGAGCGCAACGGCGGCTTTACCACCGCCGATTTCGACCAGCTCTGTTTCGGCGAGAATTTGCCGGACCGCAACATCGATTGCCGCATCCGGCGAGCGGCCGCAAGACTCAACGACTTCTCCGGCGTCAAGATGACCGCGGCCGACTGCGCCGCATCGGTCAGCCTGTCGCCGTCGCGCTTCCTGCATCTGTTCAAGGAACAGACCGGCGTATCGTTCCGCGCGTTTCGCGCCTGGAAGCGGGCGCGGCATCTCTTGCATTTCGTCAACGAGGACATCAACCTCGCGCATCTGGCGCAGGACATCGGCTATCCCGATTCGACCCATTTCAGCCATTCGATCCGCCGGTTCTACGGCCTGCAGCCGCGCGCGATCTTTTCGGGCTCCAGGGATCTGGCGATCTATCGCAGCGACGCGGGCGTGCTCGACAGCGCCGGATTCCGTCAGGGACGGCCCTGATGCCGATCGTCACGGGGCAATAGCGGGTGGACGCAAGAAGCCGATGACGGCGCGACGCATGATCCGCCGCGAACATCATGCATGCGCGCGCCCCCCGCGACCTGAACCGATCGAAAGCTGATCCATGAGCGACAAGGCTGTCATCACCTGCGCGCTGAACGGCGTGCTGACCGATCCGAAACAGCACCACGTTCCCGTTACCCCGGAGGAAATGGCGCGCGAAGCCAGGGCTGCCTTCAACGCCGGCGCCAGCGTGATGCATATCCATCTGCGCCAGCAGGCGCCGGGCAAGGGGCATCTGCCGTCCTGGGAGGTCGGCGTGAGCAGAGAGATCCAGCAGGCGATCCGCGAGGCCTGCCCGGGGGTGATCATCAATCACACCACCGGCACATCGGGACCCAACTACCAGGGCGCGCTCGATTGCGTGCGCGAGACCAGGCCGGAAATGGCGGCCTGCAACGCAGGCTCGCTGAATTATCTCAAGGTGAAGGCCGACAACACCTGGGCCTGGCCGCCGATGATGTTCGATAACGCGGTCGAGAAGGTGCAGGACTATCTCGACGTCATGAAGCAGGCGAACACCATTCCGGAATTCGAATGCTTCGACGTCGGCATCGTGCGCTGTGTCGGGATGTACCGGCAGACCGGCATGTATTCCGGGCCGCTGGAATACAATTTCGTCATGGGCGTTGCCTCCGGCATGCCGGCCGATCCGGAATTGCTGCCGATCCTGTTGAAGCTGAAACTGCCGGACGCGCATTGGCAGGTTACCGCGATCGGACGCGCCGAAATCTGGCCGCTGCACCAGCGCTGCGCCGATCTCGGCGGCCATCTGCGCACCGGGCTGGAGGATACGTTCTATCTCGGCGACGGCACCAAGGTGACCTCGAACGGCCAGCTGATCGAGGGCATCGCCGCCTGTGCGCGCAAGGCCGGCCGCGAGATCGCAAGCCCGGCCGAAGCGCGGCAGATTTTCGGGATCAGGCATTAGTCAGCCGATCGTCATTGCGAGCGAAGCGAAGCAATCCATCTCGCCACGCAAAGAAAGAATGGATTGCTTCGTCGCTTCGCTCCTCGCAATGACGAAATGAGGGAGTTAACCGAATGACCAATCTCGCAGCGACCGGCGGCGTGCCGGGACCGGGCCGTATCGGCCGGGTGGCGATCGGCGATCTCCTGAAACGCGCCGCGGCGCGGTTTCCAGACCGGGTCGCGCTGACCGACGGCGCGCGGCGCGTGACCTTCACCGAGCTCGAGCGCGACGCCAATCGCTTTGCCAACTATCTGGTGGCGCGGGGCCTCAAGCCCGGCGAGAAGATCTCCACCATCAACAACAATTCGGTCGAATTCGTCAAAGCGCTGTTCGGCATCCATCGCGCCGGCCTGGTCTGGGTTCCGATCAACACCATGCTCGGCCCGGCCGACATGGATTACATCCTCGATCATGCCGGG
Organism: Bradyrhizobium sediminis; assembly: GCF_018736085.1. Lineage (NCBI taxonomy): Bacteria > Pseudomonadati > Pseudomonadota > Alphaproteobacteria > Hyphomicrobiales > Nitrobacteraceae > Bradyrhizobium > Bradyrhizobium sediminis. Next base: position 606,386 of record NZ_CP076134.1, read on the forward strand.
GTGCGCTTCGCGCTGATCGACGATAATCTGCATGCGCAAGAAGATCGCCGCGCCGCGCTGCAAAAGCGCGGCATGGACTTGATCGCGGTCGACCTCGCCGGCACCGCCGCCGCGCAGGGGCTGCAGAATTTCAACGACCTCCTGAAAGGCCAGTCCGAGATCGAGCCCGAGATCGAGATCGACGATCGCGATCTCGCCATGATCATCTACACCTCGGGCACCACCTCGCGCCCGAAAGGCGCGATGCATTGCCATCTCGCGGTGGTGATGGCGGTGATGAGCAACTGCGTCGAGATGCATCTCGACCGCACCGACGGCATCACCGGGCAGTTCCCGCTGTTCCACTGCGCGGGCCATGTGCTGCTCCTGAGTTACCTCTCGGTCGGCGGGCGCATGGCGCTGATGCGCGGCTTCGATCCGGTGGTCTGCATGGAAGCCATCGTGCGCGACAAGCTGACCGTCTTCGTCGGGCTGTCGCTGATGTATCAGGCGATTCTCGATCACCCTCGCCGCAGGGAATACGACCTGTCCGGCCTGCGCACCTGCATCTATACCATGGCGCCGATGGGACGCCCGCTGTTGGAGCGCGCGATGGCCGACCTCTGTCCGAACTTCGTTCTGTCGAGCGGCCAGACCGAGATGTATCCGGCCACCACGATGTCGCGGCCGGAAGTGCAGCTCAACCGCTTCGGTAATTACTGGGGCGAATCGCTGATCGTGAACGAGACCGCGATCATGGACGACGACGGCAACCTCCTGCCGCACGGCCAGGCCGGCGAACTGGTGCATCGCGGACCCAACGTGATGATGGGCTATTACAGGGATCCGAAGGCGACCGAAGAGGCGCGCAAGTTCGGCTGGCACCACACCGGCGATCTCGCCGTCATCGACGAGAACGGCGAGGTGCTGTTCCTCGACCGCAAGAAGGACATGATCAAGTCCGGCGGCGAGAACGTCGCTTCCGTCAAGATCGAGGAGACATTGCTGGCCCATCCCGCGGTGCAGAACGCCGCCGTGGTCGGCCTGCCGCATCCGCAATGGGGCGAGGCGGTGTCGGCCTTCGTCAAATTGAAGCCGGGCGCGGTCGCCGACGAGGCCGGGATAGCCGAGCATTGCCGCAAGCATCTCGGCGGCTTCCAGGTGCCGAAATTCATCAAGATCGTCGATGAAATGCCGATGACGGCGACCGGCAAATTGCGCAAAGTCGAACTGCGGCAGGCCTACAGCGAGCATTTTGCGAAGAAGAGCGCATGACCAGACACCGTCATTCCGGGGCGCGCGAAGCGCGAGCCCGGAATCTCGAGCTAATTATCTCTGGATTCCGGGTTCAGCCCTGCGGGCTGCCCCGGAATGACGGGGCAACAGGAATGATCGACATTTATGGCCGTCATTGAATCGACCATCGCCACGGGCAGCGCTGCCTACCAGGCCAACCGCGAAGGCATGCTGGCGCTGATCGCGCGGATGCGCAGCCTCGAAGAGCGGGCGCGCGCCGCCTCGGCCGCCGCCAAGGACCGCTTTCACAAGCGCGGGCAGTTGCTGCCGCGCGAGCGCGTGGCGCTGGTGCTCGATCCCGGCGCGCCGTTCATCGAGCTGTCGACGCTGGCGGGTTACATGTTCGACGTGCCCGACGCCGCCAGGAGCGTTCCCGGCGGCGGCCTGATCGCCGGCATCGGCTTCGTCGCCGGCATCCGCTGCATGGTCAGCGCCAATGATTCCGGCATCGATGCCGGTGCGCTGCAGCCGTTCGGCCTCGACAAGACCTTGCGGGTGCAGGAACTGGCGCTGGAGAACAAGCTGCCTTTCGTGCAGCTGGTCGAAAGCGCCGGCGCCAATCTGTTGCGCTACCGGGTCGAGGATTTCGTCCGCGGCGGCAACATCTTCCGCAACCTGGCGCGGCTGTCGGCGGCAGGCCTGCCGGTGGTGACGGTGACGCACGGCTCATCGACCGCGGGCGGCGCCTACCAGACCGGCCTGTCCGATTACATCGTGATGGTGCGCGGCCGCACCCGCGCCTTCCTCGCCGGACCGCCGCTGTTGAAGGCGGCAACCGGAGAGATCGCCACCGAGGAAGAACTCGGCGGCGCCGAGATGCACACCAGCATTTCCGGCCTCGGCGACTATCTGGCCGAGGACGACCGCGATGCGCTGCGCATTGCGCGCGACATCATGGCCAATCTGCAATGGGACCGGCCGGCCCCGGACCAGACCTCGCATCGGCCGCCGCGCCATGATCCGGAGGAATTGCTCGGCATCATGCCGATGGACCACAAGCGGCCGGTCGACATGCGCCAGGCGATTGCCCGGTTCATCGACGACTCCGATTTCACCGAGTTCGGCACCAATTACGGACCGGCCACCGTATGCGGCCACGCCCGCATCGAAGGCCAGGCGATCGGCATCATCACCAATAACGGCCCGCTCGATCCCGACGGCGCCAACAAGGCGACGCATTTCATCCAGGCCTGCTGCCAGTCGCGCACGCCGCTGCTCTACCTCAACAACACCACCGGCTACATGGTCGGCAAGGCCTATGAAGAGGCCGGCATGATCAAGCACGGCTCCAAGATGATCCAGGCGGTGACCTCGGCCACCGTGCCGCAGATCACGATCTATTGCGGCGCGTCGTTCGGCGCCGGCAATTACGGCATGTGCGGCCGCGGCTTCCATCCGCGCTTCTGCTTCTCGTGGCCCAACGCCAAGACCGCTGTGATGGGCGGCGAGCAGGCCGCCGAAACCATGGCGATCGTCACGGAAGCCGCCGCCATCAGGCGCGGCAAGCCGATCGAGAAGGAAAAGCTCGACGCCATGAAGGCGCAAATCATCGGCGTGTTCGACGGCCAGATGGACGTATTCTCCACCAGCGCGCGGGTGCTCGACGACGGCGTCATCGATCCCCGCGATACCCGCAAGATCCTGGCCGAGGTGCTGGCGATCTGCCGCGAGGCCGAGGCGCGCAACCCCCAGCGCATGCAGTTCTCGGTCGCGCGGCCATGAAGGCTCAAATGAAGAAGATGCCGTTCCACAAGATACTGATCGCCAATCGCGGCGAGATAAGCTTGCGGATCATGCGTACCGCGCGCCGCCTCGGCTATGGCGTGGTCGCGGTCTATTCCGACGCCGACCGCGAGGCTTTGCATGTGCGCGAGGCGGATCAGGCCATCTGCATCGGCGAGGCACTGCCGGCGCAATCCTATTTGCGGATCGAGGCGATTATCGCGGCGGCCAAGGCCAGCGGCGCCGACGCTATTCATCCCGGCTACGGCTTTCTCGCCGAGAACGAGGAGTTCGCCCAAGCCTGCCGCGACGCGGGTCTGGTGTTCATCGGGCCGTCGCCGGAAGCCATCAAGGCGATAGGCAACAAGGCCGGCGCCAAGGACATCATGCGGGCGGCCGGCGTGCCCTGCGTGCCCGGCTATCAGGGCGTCGACCAGAGCGACGGCGCGATGTTCGCCGAAGCCGAGCGGATCGGTTTTCCCGTCATGATCAAGGCCGTCGCGGGCGGCGGCGGGCGCGGCATGCGGCTGGTCACGGATGCAGCGATGTTTCTCGACACGCTACGCAGCGCGCGGTCCGAAGCGCAAGGCGCGTTCGGCGACCCGACCGTGATCCTGGAGCGGGCGATCGCCGATCCCCGCCACATCGAAATCCAGGTGTTCGGCGATCGTCATGGTAACGCCATCCATCTCGGCGAGCGCGACTGCTCGGTGCAGCGGCGGCACCAGAAGCTGATCGAGGAGGCACCGTCGCCGGCGGTCACGCCGGATTTGCGGGCGCGGATGGGCGCCGTCGCGGTGGCCGCGATCAAGTCGATCGGCTACGAAGGCGCGGGCACGCTGGAGTTTTTGCTCGATAAGTCAGGCGAATTCTATTTCATGGAAATGAATACGCGGCTGCAGGTCGAGCATCCCGTCACCGAGGCGATCACCGGGCTCGACCTGGTCGAACTGCAATTGCGGGTCGCCGGCGGCGAGCCGCTGGGGCTCAAGCAGGAAGACATCCGGTTTTCCGGCCACGCCATCGAGGTGCGGCTGTGTTCGGAGGATGCCGGCCACGATTTCATGCCGCAATCCGGCCGGATGGCGCTGTGGCAGATGCCGCAAGGCATCCGCGTCGAGCACGCGCTGCAATCCGGCTCCGAGATTCCGCCGTTCTACGATTCGATGATCGCCAAGCTGATCAGCCATGGCGAAAGCCGCGACGAAGCCCGGGGCAAGCTGATTTGCGGTCTCGAGCAGGTCGCGGCCTTCGGCGTCACCACCAATCAGGGATTTCTGATCGACTGCCTGCGTCATCCCGCTTTTGCGGGGGGCGAAGCCACCACGGCGTTCATCGGAGAGCATCGCGACGAACTATTGGCGGGAACAAAGGATCCGTCGTCCGAGGCGACGCTGGCGGCGTTGCTGCTCTACGTAACTGCTCCTGACGCGCCGCCGTGGCGCAAGGGCCGGACGCTGGCGACGGCGTTCCCGCTTCCCGTTCGCCTGGAGCTCGACCATGGCAACTATGATCTCGAAGTCGTGCGCGAGCGCGACGGCGGCTATGTCGCAAGCCTCGGCGGCAGCGCGCACCGTTTCGAGATCGACGACCTCGGCGGCGATACCATCCGCTTCCGCAGCAACGGTGTGATGGAGACCGCGAAGTTCCTGCGCAACGACGACCGGCTCTATTTCCTGCACCGGGGAACGACCATAGCGGTGCGCGATCTTACCCTGGCCGCGCCGGCAACGGCGGCGGCAACCGGCGGCGACGGCAAGGTTCGCGCGGCGATGAACGGCCGCGTCGTCGCGGTGCTGGTCAAGCCGGGCGACAAGGTCGCGGCCGGCCAGCCCGTGATGACGCTGGAAGCGATGAAGATGGAGCATGTCCACACCGCAGGGATCGCGGGCACCATCTCCGCCATCGATGTCGCTGAGGGCGAGCAGGTGACGACGGGGAAGATCGTCGTCGAGATCGAGGCGGCGGCGGCAACATAGTTCTCCGTCGTCCCGGCCAAGCGAGCATCGCGAGCGCCGAGCCGGGATCCATACCGCGTGATTTATCGATTTTGGAAAGCCGTTCGACGACCTGTCGTAACCACGAAGGCCGGTGGTTGATGGGGTGGACGGCCCCCTACGGCATCAGTTGTGCCAGAATGAGGTTGTTGCAAATCTCAGACAAAGGAGCCGTCCGTGGAACAGATTATCCGAATTGGCATGGATACGTCGAAGCATATTTTCCAGCTGCATGGGGTTGATGCGACCGAACGGCCGGTGTTGCGCAGGCGGCTCGGCCGGGCGCAAATGGTGGCATTTTTTACCAAGCAGCCGCCGACCGTGATCGGGATCGAGGCCTGCGGTGCGGCGCATTATTGGGCGCGCGAGCTTGGCAAGCTCGGCCACGAGGTGAAGCTGATCGCGCCGCAACACGTGAAGCCTTACGTCAGGCGGAACAAGAACGACGGGCGAGATGCCGAGGGGCTGTGTGAAGCGATGGGCCGACCGACGATGCGGTTTGTGCCAGTGAAGACGGCCGAGCAGCAGGCAGCTTTGATGCTGGCAGGTCTCCGCGAGCAGATGGTCGCCCGTCGCACCCAGCTCAGCAATATGATCCGGGGCTATGCGGCAGAGTTCGGCCTTGCGGTGGCCAAGGGCCTCGACAAGATCGAACCGCTTTTAGCTGGCATCGCGCAAGATGACAGCGTGCCGGCGCTGGCGCGCGAGTCGTTTGCGGTCCAGGGCCGCGAGTACGCGCAGTTGCAGGGAGAGTTGAAGGCAATCGAAGCCAGGCTGAGGGCCTGGCACCGCGGCAATGCCGATAGCCGGCGCTTGGCGAAGATTCCAGGAGTCGGGCCGATCGGCGCCACGGCGCTGGTGATGAAGACGCCTGATCCGCGTGCCTTCTCCTCGGGCCGGCATTTTGCGGCCTGGCTCGGACTGACCCCGAAAGACCACTCCACTGCCGGCAAAACCCGGCTCGGCAAGATCACCCGTGCCGGCGATGAGAGGTTGCGCAGCGTGCTGGTGGCAGGAGCGACCGCCGTGATTCAGCAGGCGAAGTACGGCCGTGGCCATCCATCGCCCTGGCTGATCGCTTTGCTCAAGCGCAAGCCGCCAAAACTCGCGGCGGTGGCGCTCGCCAACAAGATTGCCCGCATCGCCTGGAAACTGATGGTTACGGGGGATAATTACGACGGCGCGCGGATGTCTGAGGCATCGGCGTCAGCCGCCTAAGAGATCAGCCGGTAAGTTCGTCTTATCGGCTGAGCCGGAGCTGCAAGAGGAGCAGATGGTAGGATCGATCGATCCGAGGTGCGAGACAATCCGTGGGACCCATTGGCCCAAGACAGGTCGTGTGGTTGTTTGGAACTCGCGTCGCGGAAGCCATCTTGGCCAGCGGTCCAAGCGACCGCACCAACAGGCCGGACATATGGATGCAAGCGATCCGATCAGACCTCAAAAAACTCTTGTGGCACGGGGGCCGTCCACATATGGGTCCCGGCTCAAGGCCGGGACGACGTTGATAGAACGATTTCAGCCTCTCGCCCCGTGCCCTCATTGAGGAAACACGCCACCTGGTGCTTGGTCCCGGCTTCCGCCAGTACGGGACGCTCGACCTTGCAGCGGTCCATCACGTAGCGGCAGCGGGTGTGGAAGGCGCAGCCGGAGGGCGGATTGATCGGGCTCGGCACGTCGCCGTCGATCAGCGGCTTCAGCCGCCTCGTCTTCGGATTGGCCACCGGAACCGACGACAGCAGGGCCTGGGTATAGGGATGGCGCGGGTTGGCGAACAGCTCGGCTTTTTCGGCGACTTCCACGATGCGGCCGAGATACATCACGGCGACGCGATGGCTGATATGGGCGACCACGGCGAGGTCGTGGGCGATGAACAGATAGGAGAAGCCGTGCTTGCGCTGCAGATCGATCAAGAGATTGATCACCTGGGCCTGGATCGAGACGTCGAGCGCCGATACCGGCTCGTCGCACACGATCAGGCTTGGTCCGAGCGACAGCGCGCGGGCGATGCAGATGCGCTGCCGCTGGCCACCGGAGAACTGGTGCGGATAGTTGTTCATCTGGTCCGGCCTTAAGCCCACCTGCTGGAACAGTTCGGCGACCCGTTCCTGCTTTTGGCGGCCCGATGCCAGCCCGTGCACGCTGAGCGGCTCGCCGACGATATCGCCCGCCGTCATGCGCGGGTTCAGCGATGCGAACGGGTCCTGGAACACGATCTGCATCGAACGGCGGTGCGGACGCAGATCCGTCTTGCCGAGGTGGGTGACGTCGACGCCATTGAGACGGATGCTGCCGCTGGTCGGCTCGACCAGCCGCAGCACGCTGCGCGCGACCGTCGATTTGCCGCAGCCGGATTCGCCGACCATCCCCAGTGTTTCGCCGACCCCGACCGAAAAGCTGACGCCGTCGACGGCATGCACCGTGCCGACGCGGCGGCGCAGGATGCCGCCCCGCACCGCGTAATGTTTGACGAGGTCGGTGACCTCGAGCAGGGGACGCGCGTCGGTCATAGCGGCACCGCCGTTTCCGCCGCGCGCCAGCACGCCGCAAAATGGTGGTCGCCCCAGTCCTGCAACGGCGGATATTCGGCGCGGCAACGGTCGACTGCCAGCCCGCAGCGCGGCGCGAAGGCGCAACCCGCCGGCAGGTTGGTCAGTGACGGCACCATGCCGGGAATTTCCACCAGCCGGGCATCGTTCTTCGAGCCGAGCGCAATCACGGCCGGCATCGATGCCATCAGGCCGCGGGTGTAGGGATGCCTGGGGCTTTCGAACAGCGCCTCGACGGTGGCCTCCTCGACCTTCTTGCCGGCATACATGACAATGACGCGCTGCGCCGTCTGCGCGACGACGCCGAGATCGTGCGTGATCAGGATCAGCCCGGTGCCGAGTTCCTTCTGCAGTTCGACGATCAGCGCCAGGATCTGGGCCTGGATGGTGACGTCGAGCGCGGTGGTCGGCTCGTCCGCGATCAACAGCGCCGGCCGGCACGCCAGCGCCATCGCGATCATCGCGCGCTGGCGCATGCCGCCGGAAAGCTGATGCGGATACTCGGTTGCCCTTCGCTCCGGTTCCGGAATCCGGACCAGGCGCAGCATTTCGACGGCCTTGGCCCATGCCTCCTTGCCGGTCGTCTTCCGATGCAGCCGCACCGCTTCGGTGATCTGGTCGCCGATCCGCATCACCGGGTTGAGCGAGGTCATCGGCTCCTGGAAGATCATCGAGATGCGATTGCCCCGGATCGCGCGCATCGCGGCATCGTCGAGATCGAGCAGATCGGTTCCTTCCAGCGTCACCGATCCGCCGACGATGCGGCCGGGCGGATCGGGCACCAGCCGCATCACCGACAGCGCGGTCACGCTCTTGCCGCAGCCAGACTCGCCGACGATCGCCAGCGTCTCGCCGCGGCGGACGCTGAAGGAGACGTCGTCGACCGCCTTGAACAGTCCGGAGTTCGTGAAGAACACCGTCTGCAGGTTCTTCACGTCGAGAACCGCTTCTTCCGCTTGCATTTCGGTCATCAGCCGCGCTGCCTCGGATCGAGAATATCGCGCAGCGCGTCGCCGAACAGATTGGTGCCGAACACCGCGAGGCTGATGGCGATGCCGGGGAAGATCACCAGCCACGGCGCGGTGCGGACATACTCCGCTGCCGATTCGGACAGCATGCGTCCCCACGACGGGTAGGGTTCGGGAATACCGAGGCCGAGAAACGACAGCGAGGCCTCGGTGAGGATGGTGGAGCCGAGCTGTGCGGTGGCCAGCACGATCAGCGGCGCCAGCGTGTTGGGCAGCACATGGCGTATCGCGATGCGCGTTTCGCTCATCCCGATCGATTTGGCGGCTTCGACGAACGGCAGCTCGCGCAGCGCCAGCGTATTGGCGCGGATCACGCGGGCGACGGTCGGGATCAGCGGGATTGCGATCGCCAGGATCACGTTGGGGAGCGACGGTCCCAGCGCCGCGGTCATGACGAGGGCGAGGACCAGGAGCGGCAGCGCCTGCAAAATGTCGGTCACCCGCTGGAACACCAGATCGACCCAGCCCGACAGATAGCCGGACACGAGCCCGACCAGCACGCCGATCGACGATCCCAGCGCCGTCGAGCCGATACCAACGGCCAGCGATATGCGCGCGCCGTGCACGATCCGGCTCCAGACGTCGCGGCCGAACGAGTCGGTTCCCAACCAATGCTGCGCACTGGGGGCCGCCAGGCGATGCGCGGAATCGACGCTGAGCGGATCGAAGCGGCAGATCAGGTCGGCCGCCGCCGCCACCCACACGAATGTCAGCATGATGAACAGGCCGATGGTGCCGAGCAGGTACCGCTGCCCGAGGAACGCCAGCCGGCGCCAGCCGTGCGTTGCATGAGCGCCGGCGCGCCTCAGTTCGCTGTCGTAGTTGATAACGGCCAAACGGTGTCTCCAAATCTTCCTGAAAGTCAGTCCGTATACCGGATACGTGGATCGATCGCTGCGTAGAGCATGTCGACGGTGAAGTTGGCGACCACGACCACGACCGCGATCAGCATCACGAGATTTTGCACGATCGGATAGTCGCGCCAGCGCAGCGCCTCGACCAGGAAGCGGGCGACGCCGGGAATATTGAACACCGTTTCGGTGACGATCAATCCGCCGATCAGGAACGCCGCCTCGATGCCGATCACGGTGATGACAGGAAGGATGGCATTCTTGAGCGCGTGATGATAGTTCACCGCCGTTTCGGAAGCGCCCTTGGCGCGCGCGGTGCGGATGTAATCCTGCCGCAGGATTTCGAGCATCGAGGAGCGGGTAATTCGCATGGTCAGCGCGGCGCTGCGAAAGCCGACCGCCATCGCCGGCACGCAATAGATCGCGAAGGCCTCGGTCCATGTTGCCGGGTTCGGGTTGAAGATCGGCATCGATCCGAACAGCGAGACCGACGCCATCAGGATCAGCAGGCCGAGCCAGAACGACGGCAGCGACAGGCCGCTCAGGCTGACGACGCGCAGGGCATAATCGAGCCGCGTGCCCTGATGGACCGCGCTGATGACGCCGAGGGGAATGCCGATCGAGGCGGAGAACAACAGCGCGAGGCCGGCCAGCCGCGCGGTGATCGGAATCCGCGGCAGGATCTCCTGCAGCGCGGGCTTCTCGGAAACGTAGGAATAGCCGAGGTCGCCATGCAGAAGCCCGCCGATCCACTGCATATACTGCACCGCAATCGGCTGGCTGAGGCCGAGCTCTTTTTCCAGGTTGGCCTTGTCGGCCTGGTCGACGAAACCCGCGGCGTCAAACAGGATGTCGACGATATTGCCCGGCACGACGCGCAGCAGCACGAAGATGATGACCGAGATCCCGAACAGGGTCACGAGCATCAAGGCGAGGCGCCGCACGATATAAGCAAACAACCTGGCTGCTCCCGTTAACGCGGATGAGTGGCTGGCAGATTCTTCCGCTGACGGCGGATGCTACTTGTCCATCCACACATCCTCGTAGCGGTAGCCATTGTAGGAGCTGTTCACCATGATGGTGATGCCCTTGACGTAGGGCTGCCAGCACGAACCGGCGCGGCTGTGGTAGATAATGGGACGGGCGACGTCCTCCTGAAGCTTCTTGTCGATTTCCCAGACCAGTTTCTTGCGCTTGGCGGCGTCGGCCTCCTGGGATTGCTGGTCGATCAGCTTCTCGATGTCCTTGTTGCAATAGTTGGTGTAGTTGCGCTCCGAACCGCAGGAATAGTTCTCGTAGAACGACTGGTCGGGATCGTCGACGGCATTGCCGGTCAGGTTGAGGCCGAGCGAATAATCCTTGCGCGCGACTTTCGAGAACCAGTTGGCGGTCTCGACCACGTCAAGCTCGCCATCGATATAGATGCCTTTGAGCTGATCGATCAGGATGACGGCGGGATCGCGGTAAATCGGAATGTTGCGGGTCGCGATCTTGACCGCGAGGCGCTTCTCCGGTCCATAGCCCGCTTTCTCCATCAGCTTGCGCGCCGTTTCCCGGTTGGCGTTGATATCGGGGCCGTAACCCGGAATCGATTCCAGCATTTCCTTCGGCATGGCCCACAACCCGCCCGGCGCGGGAAGCATGGTGCCGCCGATATCGGCCTGACCCTGGAACATGATCGAAATGAACGCCTTGCGATCGAGCGCCAATGCCATCGCGCGGCGAATGTCCAGATTGTCAAAGGGCGGCGAGGACGAGTTGACGATGATATTGGTGCTGACGTTGACCGGCTCGACCACGCATACCGCGTTCGGCGCCTGCGTCTTGACGTCCTTGAGAAGCGGAATCGATACCTCGGTCGGGAACGTCATATCGAACTTCCCGGCAATGAAGGCGAGAATGGCGGTCGAACGGTTGGTGATGATGGTGTACTCGATGCCGTCGAGATGAGGCAGGCCCTTCTTCCAGTAATCCGGATTGCGGGTGATCTTGATCGATTCGTTGGCCTTGAACTCGACGAACTTGAATGGACCGGTGCCGATCGGCTTGGTGCGCATGTCGCCGGGCGAAACATGGCAGGGATAAACCGGCGTATAGCCCGAGGCCAGCAGCGCCAGCAGCGCCGGTTGCGGCCGCTTCAGGTTGAACGCGACCTCGAAGTCGCCGTTCGGCGTGATGTCGGCAACCTGATTATACCAGGATTTGCGCGGGTTCTTGCGGAACTTCTGCTCGGACTTGCCCATCAGCATGTCGAATGTGCATTTGACGTCGGCGGACGTGAAAGGCTTGCCGTCGTGCCATTTGACGCCCTGCCTGAGCTTGAAATTGAGGGTCTTGCCGCCGTTGGCCCAGGCCCAGCTCTCCGCAAGATCAGGGACGATCGACTCCAGGCTGTTCTGCTTCACGTCCTGCTTGTACATGACGAGATTGTTGAAGACCGCCATGAAGGGACCGTTGACCGAGAAGGTCGCCTCCTCGTGGATCGAGGCGCTGGCCGGACTGTCGCGGTGATAGACCTTCAGGATACCGCCCTGCTTCGGCTCGCCGGCGAGCGCAAAACCAGAGACAGTCAGCAACGACGCCACGACGGCAGCAAGCGCACGGACGCTCCGCATGTTCCCCTCCCTCATATTTCAGCCTCATCGGGCCGATTGCGCAGGAGGTTACCCATGACGATGCGTCCACGCAACCGGCAAGGCCGGGGTGTGTCAGTAGCTCGTGATCTGTCGCCTGTTTGTAGCTCGTGAAGTGTCGTGTTTTTGGTGCCCCGGAACAAAGGGGGCACGATGGGCACGGCATCCATTCACGAGGGTGTACGACGGATGCGGTTTTCGAGTTTGCTGGATCGGACTGAGGCGAAGGAGCTGACGCAGGAGGCGGCGTCTGAGCTTCTGGGGATCAACGTGCGGACGTTCCAACGTTGGGCGGAACGCTTTGAGGCGGAGGGCGATGACGGGCTGGTCGACCGGCGCATGGGCCGGCGATCACCGAGGCGTGCGCCGGAGGAAGAGCTGGAGCGGATGCTGGGGCTGTTCCGGGACAAGTACGCCGATTTCACGGTGAAGCACTTCCACGAGCAGCTGCAAAAGCGACATGGCTATGTGCTGGGCTACACGGTGACGAAGCTGGCCTTGCATGCTGCGGGCTTGGTGCAGAAGGCGCCGAAGCGTTCGGCGCACCGCAAGAAGCGTCCGCGCCGGCCGCTTCGGGGCATGCTGCTTCACCAGGACGGGTCGCGCCACGTCTGGATCGAAGGTCTGCCGGCGATGGACCTGATCGTCACGATGGACGATGCGACGAGCGAGATCTACTCGATGCTGCTGGTCGAGGAAGAAGGGACGGCGTCGACGTTCCGGGCCTTGGGCGAGGTGATTGGCGAGCGTGGTCTGTTCTGCGCGCTCTACACCGATCGCGGCAGCCATTACTTCTACACCCCGAAGGCCGGCGCGAAGGTCTCGAAGACGCAACAAACCCAGGTGGGACGGGCTTTATCGCATCTTGGGATCGAGCATATCGCGGCCTATTCGCCGCAGGCGCGCGGGCGTTCAGAGCGGGTGTTCGGCACGCTGCAGGGCCGGCTGCCGAAGGATCTGCGGCTCGCCGGGATCAGGACGGTCGAGGCCGCCAATGCGTGGTTGAAGGCGCATTACATCGCCGAGCATAATGCGGCGTTTGCGATCGTGGCCGAACAGCAAGGCACGGCGTTCGTAGCCGACCGGCACGAGGCCTGGCGCGAAGCGCTGTGCGTGATCGAAGAGCGAACCGTCGCCAACGACAACACGATCGCATGGAGCGGCCGGCGGCTGCAGTTGCCGGAGAGCCGGCTCAGGCCCCACTTCGTCAAGGCCGTGGTGCGGGTTCACGGGTATCCCGATGGCACCGTGGGCGTGTTCCTTGGCCCGCACCGATTGGCGAGGTTTGCCGCCGATGGACAGCAGATCAGCCCCGACGCGCCTCAGCCTGGCAGCGTGCTCGGAGCCGTCAAGGACAAGCCCTTACGGGCGCGCAAGTGCGCGTCCTTGACCGCTCCTGCGCGCGCCGCCGTCGAGATAGCGCGGGTCGGGGCGGAGAAACGGGCTTCAAGTCAAACAAAGAAACCAACCCGAGGGGCTAACCTGCCACCAATATCCATGGCATGACCAAACCGGCGGAACCGTCCACGCCTTCCGGCTCCTCCGAAACTCAATAACGAAGGCGACAGATCACGAGCTACAAAAATACGACAACTTCACCCGCTACGGACACCGGCAAGGCCGGGGTGGGCATCGATCCTTCGGACTAAATGCAATTCCGCGTGGCGGCTAATTCGATGGCGGGGCCATTTTGGTGCAGCGCGCAAGCGGGTTTGACCTGCTGGAACCGGTCAAACCTCCAGTTTGTCGCCGCCCTTCAGGTCGAGAATTTCGTGGCCTTCGTCCGAGGTCGCCACCTGTAATCCAAGCCAATCTCTTCAGCGGTTCAGCGCTACGTCCCTGAATGCGGCTACGAGCGGCCTCTCCAGCTTTCCTTCCATGCTGCGAAGGATTTCATAGGCCTGTTCCCGGGGCATGGTCGGCTTGTAGTTGCGGTGTTCGATCAATGCCGCAAAGATATCGGAAATGGTCAGTATCCGAACGATGTCGGATATGCTGCCGCTACAAAGCGCGTCGGGATAACCACTTCCATCGAGATATTCGTGGTGATGCCGCACTGCATCAAGGATCTCCGGGGAAATGCCGGCATTCCCCTTCAGCACGTCGTATCCAGCTGCGGGATGGGTTTCGATCAGCGCGCGCTCCTGGTCGTCGAGGCGCCCAGGCTTGTCCAGGACCGCGAGCGGAATTTTGGCCTTGCCAATGTCATGAAACATCGCGGCCGAATACAGCCGCTCGAGGTCCGCTTTCGGCACACCCAGGCTCAGTCCGAAATCGACAGCTATGCCCGTAACCAGAAGGCAGTGTTGATAGGTGCCCTCGTGGTGACGGCGAACCGTCTCGAGCCAGCTGGACAGCCCATCCTCAGCGATGCTGTCGGCAATCTTGCCGGCGGCACCTTTCGCGCCCCTGATATCGATGGCCTTGCCGCTCAACACTGCCGAGAACATCGAGGACAGGGCGGTCGCACCAGCCGTCGCGGCTTCGCAGGCGCCCGGCAAAGCCTCGGTAGAGATCGTCCGGGAAGGATTGGTATCGACCAGTGCGGCCAGCAAGCTCGCCTGATTGACGGGATTGACAAGTACGCGCGTCGCCCCAAGCGCATAGGCCTGAACGGAAAACAGGCGCGCCTTCTGATCAATGACGAAAATGCGCCTGCGCACGTGACTTGATTTTCCAAACATCTCCTTAAGTGCCGCAATATTGTCAACGGCCCGCAGGTCCGCCGTGACGACGACGGCATCGGATTCGTTGCGTCGAGTGCTAGCGTCGTTCAGCAACTCGGTTGTTACGGCGTAATGCTGCTCCAGCATGGCGCGGAGGCCCGTAAGCTTGCTAACGGTATCTGCGACAACATGAACGGGCATGGACGTCAGGTCTCACTTCTGTCTGTCGTCATCCAAAGTGATGATGATTGCAGTCATCGTGTAAGAAAGCGTTCGAGTTCGGTGCATATCTGGTGGGCCAGATCCTCCGTGATTTCGAATCGTATTTCTTCATCGGCGGTATTGATCTGCACGATGCCGGAAAGCGGTTCGGTCGATTTGGTCAAGACAAGGATTTCGGTTATCTTGTGTGGGTCGCTCATCTCAGGCTGGCTCGTTGGTTGTTTGGGGTTTCAGAGGTTTCTTCCGGATGAGCTTCCGCTCCAGGAATTCGACACCGATCTGGTCGCCGGCGACCCGCACCAGTTTGCAGCGGCGGAACGCGCTGCCCGTGGACGAAAGCAGCAGGAAAAATTCCTTGAGGTCCAATCCCTCGATGGACCCATCGATGCACAGGCGCGCGCCGGTCTGTGAAACGTCGATCATCACGCAGTCTCGCCGCCAGGTGCCGTCAATTCCCATGACATAAACATGGATGCCGCGTTCGAAATTGACGCGCTCGCTCTTTCTGTCTCCAAAAGCCATCTGCAAAATCCGATCGATAAAATATCCTCGTCAGGCGCTCCTCGCATTTACTTCGCAGAGCTGCGAAAAATCGCCGCAGTCGCGGGGCGTTTGATTTCGACGGCTTCGCGAAATCAATCTTGTGCTCTTCGTATCCTGCCTTCTGGTCTCGATTCTCCCGATCGGCAGCGCGGCAAGGCCGTCGGACAAATGTGAGGCGCCGGCGTCTTGCAGGACTGCTATCCAAAATTGTCCGCAGCGGGCATCGTTGCCCTTGCTACGCTATGCAGCCCCGGCGGGAGCCGTATTCACAACTAGAACTCGACAATTTCCATAGGATGCTCTCTAAACTACAACGTACGGTAAATTACCTCGACTACGTCGATTTTCATCAGTGCCAATTGTGAAAAGTAATTTAGTCTGCGCTCGGGGAACTTGAGATGGGAAGCTCTCCGGAAGATTATGGAGGGACAAAATATCCTATGATACGCACTGCGGTGCGACAACGAGCTCTTGCCGAATTCCTGCGCAAGCATCGCGAGTCGATCGTCAAGCCAGTCGATGACAAGCACGTCGGCGAACGGAGACGAAGAACGGTAGGACTTCGCCGCGAAGAAGTTGCTGAGATGGCGGCGATTAGCTCTACCTGGTACACGCGGCTGGAGCAGGGAAAGGAAGTAGCGCCTTCCAGCGCTGCGCTCGGACGCATTGCCGACGTGCTGCAGTTGGCACCCGCAGAGCGGGCTTACCTTTTCGAATTGGGCCGACGAGTTGATCCGAACGATGCTTCGAACTTCGCCGATGATCTCGTCGGCAAAACGATCGAGAGCTGTGTCCGTTCCATCTCGTACCCGGCCTTTGTGCTCGACAGATATTGGACGATGCTGTTCTGGAATGACGAATTGGCGGAACTGTTCCCGCCATGGCTGAACGATCCGGAAAGGAACTTGCTGCGACTTATGTTTCTCAATTTGAATGCGAGAACGCTCGTCGTCGATTGGGAGCCTCGGGCGCGCAGCCTCCTGGCACAGTTCCGGGTTGATTTCGGCAAGTATATTGATGATCAGAAGATGCTTGATCTGGTCAGCAAGCTAAGCGAGGAGTCGGATCACTTTCGGAGATTGTGGCAAGAACAGCGGGTTCTGTCTTCGGACGGGATCGAAAAGTCATACAATCATCCCCAGTGGGGCTTGCTGAAATTTCGTCAAACAACCTTCCTCGCCGCCAGTGATTCCTCGATCAAGCTGGTCATCTTGAAGCCGTGCAATGAGGCTGCGATCACCTGCCTCGGGCGATGAGACTTGTCGTGGGACGTGTTATCCCAGGATAAGAAGGCAAGTGCACCCTATGCATTTTCCTAACCATAAAGCTCCACGAAGCGTTTAGACCATTCTGCGAAACTGTGTGTGAGATTCAGTCACAGGAAGCAGCGATGCACCCGAGACGCTTCACACGAGTGCGGCCGACAGGCAGAAATGCCGATGTGGCCAAATTGATCGTTGGCCCGAAGGATCCCGTCATTGATTGCAGGGTCATAGACTATTCCCCTGGCGGCGCGTGCCTCGAAGTGTTCGGACAGCCCAGATTGCCCAATCGATTTGAGCTGCTATTCGGCGGCACCAGGAAGCGTTGCCGGATTGTCTGGAACTCCGGCCGCCGCCTTGGGGTTGCCTTCTGACAGAATTGCGTATCGCGTCGAAAGGCGGGGCTCAACGCCGCGCCTCTCGATCCGCACTCAATATATGCCGGTCACGAACACATGCAGCAGCGGCCACTTCCGCAGACGTCGGGTGCTGGGTTGGCGCTGCAGGCTTGACGAACCGGTCAAACCTCCAGTTTGTCGCCGCCCTTCAGGTCGAGAATCTCGCGGGCCTCGTCCGAGGTCGCCACCTCGAGGCCCAGCCCCTCGATGATCTTGCGCGCGAGCGTTACCTGCTCGGCGTTTGAGGCCGCCATCCGTCCGGGCGCCGCCCACAGCGAATCCTCGAGCCCGACGCGGATGTTGCCGCCCATGGCGGCGGCCATCGCCGCGATCGGCAATTGGTTGCGGCCTGCGCCCAGCACGGACCACACCATCTTGTCGCCGAACAGCCGGTCGGCGGTGCGCTTCATGTGCAGCACGTCTTCCGGATGCGCGCCGGTGCCGCCCTGCAGGCCGAACACGGTCTGCACGAACAAAGGCGGCTTCACCATGCCCTGCTCGAGGAAGTAGTTGAGGTTGTAGAGATGCGCGGTGTCGTAGCACTCGAATTCGAAGCGGGTGCCGGTCTCCGACAGCGTCTTCAGGACATATTCGATGTCCTGGAAGGTGTTGCGGAACACGATGTCCTTGTTCTGCAGATGCTTCAGTTCCCACTCGTGCTCGAATTTCTTGAAGCGGTTCAGCATGCCGAAAAAGGCAAAATTCATCGAGCCCATGTTCAGCGACGCTACTTCCGGCTTGTAGACCGCGGCGGGGCGGACGCGCTCGTCCACCGTCATGGTCGGCGCGCCGCCGGTGGTGAGGTTGATCACGCAGTTCGAGCGCTGCTTGATGATTTTCAGGAACGGCGCAAAGGCCTCGGGGCTCTGGTCGGGCTGACCGGTCCTGGGATTGCGCGCGTGCAGATGAACGATGGCCGCACCCGCTTCGGCGGCATCGACCGCGGCGTCGGCGATTTCCTGCGGCGTCACCGGCAGAGCCTTCGACATCGAGGGGGTGTGGATCGCGCCGGTCACGGCGCAGGTGATGATGACTTTTCGGCTCATGTCTTGTTCACTTTCTTCGCGGTCGTATCTAATTCGTCATTCCGGGATGGTCCGCAGGACCAGACCTAAGGTGCGCGATTGCGCACCGGGGAATCTCGAGATTCTTTGATGTGCAAGTGCACATCAGAGTTCGTCGCTGTCGCGACGCCCCGGAATGACGTTTGAGTAGCCTTGTGGGCTGCCAGCGCCGCCAGGCGCTCGTTGCGCCGCTGCGTCAGTGCGGCGATGCGCTCCGGCGTCGGCTGATGCGGCCACGCCGCGATCACCCGGTCCACATTCGGGCTTTGGTAGACTTCGGGGCCGGCGCAAGCCGAGGCCAGCTCCTTGTAGAATCCGGTATAGCGCGCGCAATAATCGGGAATGCCGCCGGGCGCATTAAGCTCGATGGTCTCGAACGGTCCGAGAAACGACCAGCGCAGCCCGAGGCCGTCCTTGACGGTGTGATCGAGGTCTTCCGCGGAGATATAGCCTTCGCCGACGAGACGAAATGCTTCCGCCAGCAGCGCGCCCTGCAGCCGGTTCAGCACAAAGCCTGATATCTCGCGGTTGATCGTGACTGGCACCTGGCCGATCTCGCGATAGATCTTTCGCGCGCGCTCGATCGCGTCGGGCGAGGTCCACGGCGCGCCGCACAATTCGACCAGCGGCACCAGATGCGGCGGATTGACGGGGTGGCCGACCAGGCAACGCGCCCGGCCCGGCAGCGTCTCGGTGAAGCGCGATGCCGTAATCGCCGAGGTCGAGGACACCAGCAGCGCGTCTGATGGCGCGAGCTTGTCGAGCTGGGCGAAGATGGCCTTCTTGTCCTCGACGATCTCCGGACCGTTTTCCTGGACGAATTCGACGTCCAGCAGCGCTTCCTGCAGGCTTCCCGCAATCGAGATCCGCGCGACGGCGCCGTCGGGATCGTCGGCGAGGCCATGGCGGGCCAGCGCCTGCAACTCGTCGCGGATCAGGCGGGGCGCCGCCTTCAGTGTCGGAACATGCGGATCGGTGAGTCGCACGTTCCACCCCGCACGCGCGAAGATGGTGGCCCAGGCGCGTCCGATCAGGCCGCTTCCGACGATGGCGACGTTGCGTTCAGTGCTTGCCATTTTTCCTTCTCACAGCCCTCATCTCACAGCCAGAGCACCTTGCGGCGCAAGTCGAGATCGTCGCGCAGGTCCTTCGACGGCCCCTGGTGGATCACCCGGCCGCGCTCCAGCGCCACCGTAGTATCGGACAACGCCAGCGCCAGATCGAGATGGTGATCGACGATGATGATGGCGATTTCCTTGCGCAGCCGGTCGAAGGTCTCGAACAATTGCTCCACCACGGTCGGCGCGAGGCCCTCGAAGGGTTCGTCGAGCAGCAACACCCGGACGTCACCCGACAGCGCGCGAGCGACCGCGACCATCTGCTGCTCGCCGCCGGAAAGATAGTCGGCGGGGCTGTCGAGTCGTTCGCGAATCCGCGGGAAATATTCGTAGATGCGCTCCCGCGTCCAGTGCACGCCGTTGCCGGTCTGGCGCTTCAGCCCGCCAAGCTCGAGGTTCTGTTCCACGCTCATGCCGGCGAACAGGCCGCGGCCCTGCGGCACGTAGCCGATGCCGAGCCGCGCATTCTGCGCCGACGAATGGCCGATCAACTCGCTGTCGGCGAGTTTGATCGACCCGTTCGATGCCGGCGCGATGCCGACCAGCGTCTTCAGCAGCGTCGACTTGCCGGCGCCGTTGCGGCCCAACAGCGCGATGATCTCGTTCTCGTGCAGCGTGAAATTGACGTCGTTGAGGATGTGGCTCTTGCCGTAGAACGTGTCGACGTTGCCGACCGTCAGCAGCGCGTTGACGCGGGCGGCGGTTTCGCGCGGGCGCGCGGCAATTTCCGTCGCGCCGGAGCCGATATAGACTTCCTGCACCTTCGGGCTGGTACGGGCTTCCTCGACGGTGCCGTCAAGCAGCACCCGGCCTTCATTCATGACCGTGACATGGTCGGCGAGCTGGAATACCCGGTCGATATCGTGTTCGACCAGCAGCACCGGCAGATCCGACGATATCCGCTTGATGATGGCGCCGATCCGCTCGCGCTCCGCCGCGGCAAGGCCGGCGAGCGGTTCGTCGAGCAGCAGCACGCGGGGCGCGGTCGCAAGCGCCACGCCCATGTCGAGCAGCCGCTGGCCGCCATAGGACAAGTTGCCCGCTTCGGCCTTCTCGATGCCGGCAAGGCCGAGATAGCGGATGGTGGCGTCGGTCTCGACGTTGATCGCATCGATCGACAGCGCGTTCGCGAGGGGATCGAAGCGGCGGGGATGCCGCGCCTGCACCGCAAGCCTGATGTTTTCGCCGACGCTCAGGGCCGGAAACAGGTTGGTGATCTGGAACGAGCGGCCGATGCCGGCGCGGGCGATCTCCTCCGGCGTTTCGCCGGCGATCGGCTGGCCCATCAGCGATACGGTGCCCTGGTCCGGCGGGAACATGCCGGACAAGAGGTTGAACGCAGTGGTCTTGCCGGCGCCGTTGGGCCCGATCAGTGCATGCAGGGTGCGGTCGGCAATCCTGATGTCGATCCCCTGCACCGCCCTGATGCCGCCGAAATTCTTGACGATGTGTCGGGCCGACAGCACCGGCCCTGCGATGTGGGATTTGGGTCGCAGGAATTCCGGCAGCGGCAGCGCTTCGATGCGGCGCGCCGACATCGCGGCGTCTTCGGTCGTCTTCTTGCGGAACGGCGCGATCAGCTGTTCGCCGACGCCGACCAGACCGGTCGGCGAAAACACGATGAAGCTGACGAATATCAGGCCGAACCAGAACAGCCAGTTCTCGGTGTAGATGCCGAGGAACTCGCGGAACAGGATGAAGAACAGCGCGCCGAGCGCGGGTCCCAGGAAACTGCGCATGCCGCCGATCACGACCATGGCCAGGAGATCGCCGGAGAACGAGACCGAGATCGGATCGGCCGAGGTCATGCGGTTCTGGTAAAGCAGCAGGATGCCGGCAAGCCCGGTGATCCCGGCCGACAGCACGAAAGCGGCGAGCTTGTAGCGGTTGGTCGGATAGCCGAGGAAACGCGCGCGTTGCTCGTTCTCGCGGATCGCCACCAGCACGCTGCCGACCGTCGAGTTATGGAAGCGCCATAGCAGGATCAGCACCAGGAAGGCGATTGCAGCGACGAACCAGTAGTAATTCGTGGAGGATTCCAGATCGACGCCGAGCAGCGTCGGCCGCGTGATGCCGCCGAGGCCGTTCTCGCCGCCGGTGACGTCGGTCCAGCGGAACGCGACCGCGTACAGCATCGCCGCCAGCGCCAGCGTCAGCAGCGAGAAATATACCCCGCGCCGCCGCAGGATCAGGAAGCCGAACGTGGCGGCGATGGCGGTGACGATCAGCACGCCGGCGATGGTGGGACCGAAGAACGAGCCCGGCATCACATTGCGCTGGACCAGCGCCGCCGCATAGGCGGCGAGGCCGAACCAGGCGCCATGGCCGAACGACACCAGGCCGGTATGGCCGACCAGGATGTTCAGCGCCATGCAGGCCAGCGCATAGGTGACGACCTCGGTCGCCGAGGTCATGGTGAGGCCGAGCGCGAGCAGCAGCGGCGGCAGCACAAGCAGTCCGAGGGCGGCGATCAACAGTGGAATCGGCAGGCGCTTCATCATGATCGGCGCCTCACTCGAACCGCGTGATGCGTTCGCCGAACAGGCCGCGTGGCCGGAACAGCAACACCAGCAGCATCAGCAGGTAGATCGCCGCGGTCGATGCCGCGGAATAGCCGATGCCGACCATCACGCCCTTGACGAGGCCGACCAGCAGCGCCGCGGCAACCACGCCCCAGAACGATCCCAGCCCGCCGATCACCACGACGACGAAGGCCGGCGTGATGATTTCCTGGCCCATCGCCGGATGAATCGAATAGATGGGCGCCAGCAGCACGCCGGCGAAGCCGGCAAGCCCGATGCCGAGCGCCGCCACCGCGGACATATAGGGCTGCAGCGAAATGCCGAGCGCGCCGACCATGTCGGGGTTCTGCACGCCGGCGCGCACCACGCGGCCGAAGGAAGTCTTCTGCAGCAGCAGCCACAGTCCGGCGATGCAGGTCGCGGCGATGCCGAGCAGCACCACGCGATAGAACGAATAGATGAAGCTGCCGATCGCAACCTGTCCGCGCAGCCATGGCGGGATCGAATAGGACAGAGGCGGGGCGCCGAAGATCATCCGCAGCGCCTGCTCCGCCACCATGGCGAGGCCGAATGTCATCAGGAGCGAGAGGATCGGGTCGGAGCGATAGAAGCGGCGGAACAGCGTGCGCTCGATAACGATGCCGAGCATCGCCACCGCCACGGGCGCTGCCACGAACGAGCCGCCGAAGCCGAGCCAGGGCGACAGCACCAGCGTGAGATAGGCGCCGATCGCATAGAACGCGCCGTGCGCGAGATTGACGATGCCGCCGAGCGAGAAGATCAGCGACAGGCCGAGTGCGATCAAGAGGTAATAGACGCCGTCGAGCAGGCCGTTGAGGATTTGCTGGGCTAACAACATGGCGGACATGGCTGTGGTCCCGCTGCTGGAATACGCGCGGGCTGCGCGCCAGGGAGATCTATGAGGGGAAGGCGGAGGAAAAACAGCGTCTCCCCGGAATTCCGGAGAGACGCTGATGTCAGTTGGTTAGCTCGGGAACGTGCAGCTGTTCTCTTCCTTGGTAGCGGCGATCACTTCGAGATCCTCGTTGGGGCCGGGCACCGCCGGGCTGGAAGCGAAGATGTCCCACTGGTTCTTGATCTTGTCGGCTGGAAGTGCGGTGACCGCGTACATTTCGTGCATCAATTGATGATCCGATGCGCGGAAATAGCCGGGCCGGGTCTTCAGCAGGTCGAACTTCGCGCCCTTCTCGAAGTGCTGGATGATCTTGGGCGATTCCGCCGATTTCAGCTCATTGATGGTCTGCGCCACGATCTTGATGGCGATGTAGTCGCCCCAGGCCTGGTTCTCCGGCGGCTTGTTGTATTTCTTGGTAAAGGCCGCCACGAACGCCTTGCTGCCGGGGGTGTCGAGCTGGTGATGCCAGACCACCGGCCAGGTGCCGACGAAGTTGCCCTTGCCGGCGGCCCAGGCCAACGCGGTGTCGAAACCAAAGCCGCCGACCGGGATGGTCAGGCCGAACTCGGCATACTGCTTGAGGAAGTTGGTGGTCTGGTTGCCGGCGAGATTGATCGCGACCAGATCGGGCTTGGCTTCGCGGATTTTCAACAGATAGGCGGAGAAATCGGCGGCGTCGGTCGGCACCAGATCGTCACCGACGAATTGGCCGCCATTGGCTTCCATGAAGCGCTTTGAAACCTTCAGCAGGTCGTGGCCGAAGGAATAATCCGCCGTCAGCGAGTACCACTTCTTGCCCTTGACCAGGCCGTCGCGCAGGAACGAGCGGCCGACGGTCTTCACATACATCGAATTCTGCGACTCGACGTGGAACATATAGCGCTGGCAATCCTTGCCGCGCAGCGCGTCCGAATTGCCGCCGGTGTTGATGTACAGGGTCTTGGTGCGCGAGGCGACCTGCGCGATGGTCAGGCACGAGGCGGATGAAATCTCGCCGATGATGCAGGCCACCTTGTCGCGCTCGATCATGCGCTCGGCCTTGGTGGATGCGGTCTGCGGATTGACCGAATCCTCCTTCAACAGTTCCACCTTGCGGCCCATCATGCCGCCCGCGGCGTTGATCTCCTCGACCGCAAGATCGGCCGCCATCGCGGCGTATTCGCCGAGCGGTCCGAGAAAACCGGTGCGCGGCGTCAGATGGCCGATCCTGATGACCTCGGCTGTCTGTGCGCGCAAGATCGCCGGCGCGGAGATGCCCGACACCAGGGCAATGCCGCCGGCGGTCTTCAACAGGCTGCGGCGCGTGAATTGATTATTATTGGACATCGGCCTTCATCTCCCTGGTACGGCCGCGTGAGCTGCGGCAGTTTCTTCTTTCGGCCAGCGCCGCATGGTTCGCCTGAGAAGCGGCCTTGTGTCGCTTGCCGTGATCTGTGATCACAGTTAGAGTTGCAAAAGTCAGGGCCGTTGTCGAGTCCCCTCGGGAGGATCGTGGCCGCATGGGAGATCCGCGTTGAATTTGCCCACCGCCCTCAACCTGGTGGAACCGCTCGACCGTCAGACGCTGGGCGAGCGCGCCTATGCCAAACTGGCCGATCTCCTGATTTCCGGCCGGCTCGCGCCGGGCGAGAAATTATCGCTGCGCGCGGCAGCCGATGTGCTCGGCGTCTCCATTATGCCGGTGCGTGAGGCGGTGTCGCGGCTGGTTGCCGACAAGGCGCTGGAGGTAACGCCGAACCGCGCGGTCCGCGTTCCCCTGATGTCGGCGGCGCAGTTCCGCGACCTGACCAAAGTGCGGATCGCCATCGAGGGCCACGCGGCGGCGCAGGCCGCGCTGCATCGTGACACCGATGACCTCAACTCGATCGCCCGCGCGGAAGAAGCGATGCGGACGGAGAGCGAGTCGTCCGCGCCCGACCTGCCGCGCGCGGTCGAACTCAACAAGACCTTTCACTTTGCGGTTTACGAAGCGGCGCATTCGCCGATCCTGGTGGAAATCATCCGCGCGCTCTGGCTCAAGGCGGGACCGGTGATCAATCTCGATCTGCGAGCCAACCCCGAGCGGCTCGCCAAGGGCGATGCGATCCGGTTTCACGCCAATGTGCGCAACGCCATCGCCGCCGGCAGCGGCGAGGCCGCGCAGGCCGGAATTGCCGGCGACATCCGAAGTGCTGCGGACTTCATCCTGTCGCGCGGCGGCCTCGCCGACTGACATTCTTTCAAACGACATCTCGGAGCGACCATGGATCTCGAACTCAAGGGTTTGCGCGTGCTGGTAACCGCCGGCGCCAACGGCATCGGGCTCGCCATCGCGCGGCGTTTTGCAGCCGAAGGCGCCAGGGTTCATACCTGCGATGTCGATGAAATGGCGTTGTCGGCGCTGGCTGCCAGCGATCCCGCGATCACGTCGACCCCCTGCGATGTCTCCGACCGCACGGCGGTTCAGAAGCTCTTTGCGGACGCGATGGCAAAACTCGGCGGCCTCGACGTGCTGGTGAATAACGCCGGCATCGCCGGCCCGACGGCCAAGGTCGAGGAGATGAATCCGGAAGACTGGGACCGCTGCCTGGAAATCTGCCTGACCGGGCAATTCAACTGCGTCAGGCTTGCGGTGCCGCATTTGCGCAAGAGCAGGAACGCATCGATCGTCAATATCTCCTCGGCCGCCGGCCGACTCGGCTTTGCCATGCGCACGCCCTATGCCGCGGCGAAATGGGGCGTGATCGGCTTCACCAAATCGCTGTCGATCGAGCTCGGACCGGACAACATCCGCGTCAATGCGATCCTGCCGGGCCTGGTCGCCGGCGACCGGCAGCGCCGGGTGCTGGAAGCCAAGGCGCAGCAGCGCGGAATTTCCTACGCCGAAATGGAACGCACGGCGTTTTCCTACACCTCGATCAAGGACTATGTGACGCCGGAGCAGATCGCCGACCAGATCCTGTTCATGTGCAGCCCGCGCGGCAAGACGATTTCCGGGCAGGCGATCTCGGTCTGCGGCGATACCCAGATGCTGGGATGAGCGAGAGAGGATGGCTGGCCGGTTAGCGGCTGTCCTGCTCCGCCGCGCCGCCTGCATTGAGTGCGGAATAGATCAGGCCCAGGATCACGCTATAGGACAGCACCATCAGCAGCGAAAATACGGCCGGCTGAAAGCCGAGGCCGGCTTGAGTGGCGAACAGGCCGCGCCCCAGCATCGGAAAGAACACGAGGCCCATCAAGATCCAGCCGAGCACACCGAAGACGAATCCCTTGGCGGCGCCGCTTTGACCCGGCAACAACGGGTAGGCGTGGCCGAACAGGAAGCCGAGCACGACAGAACCGTTCAGGAACGAAAGCGCCCATAGAACCGACGGATGGACCGCGCTTCCCACCAACTGGCTCAGGGTCTGCTGCAGTTCGTCATAGGGCTGGAACGACGGCAGCCAGCCCATTCTGGATTTCAGGAACATCAGGCCGGAATGAGCAAGGCTTCCGCACAACCCGGCAAATGTCGTTCTCCAGAACCGGTCAGCGTTCATGGGGGATTGCGGCGGCTGTGGCGATCATCTTTCAGCCTTTAGCATATATCAACGATGCCGGGATCGATTTGCCGCCGCTGATGTCACCAAATGGTAGCCGACGCAAACGCAGCGTTTCCAGTTCTGCATTTTCCTCCGGCGAACGGCTTGAGCGGGAATGTTCTGCCGGCCACCTCGCGCGAGATAGCCAAAGCAGCTAAAAGCATCGCATGATTCCATGGAAGCAGATCGATATCGCTCGCGTGCCTGGCGCAGAGGTCGAACTTCGCCTGATGCAGCGCGGCGACGAATTCTCCATGAAGATCGGGCCGAACGAATTGATGAACAGCCGTCTCAGCGGGTCGGAGGAGGCGCTGGCCACGCTCGCCTGCCGAAGGCTGGAAGCCATCAAGGCGCCGCACCTTCTGATCGGCGGGCTCGGCATGGGGTTCACGCTGCGCGCCGCGCTCGCAGTGCTGGGACCGAAGGCGCGGATCACGGTGGCCGAACTGGTGCCGGCCGTGATCGCGTGGGCGAAAGGCCCGATGGCGGAGATTTTTGGTGACAGCCTCAGCGATCCGCGCGCCAGCATCCTGTGCGCTGACGTCATCGAGGTGATTCAGTCTCACCCCGCCACGTTCGATGCGATCCTGCTCGACGTCGATAACGGCCCGGAGGGATTGATCCGGAAAGCGAACGACGCGCTCTACGATCCCAGCGGATTGAAGGCGATCCGCCGGGCGTTGCGGCCGGGCGGCGTCCTCGCGGTCTGGTCGTCGGGGCCGCATCCGGCCTTCTCCAAACGGCTTCGCGACGCCGGCTTCGCGGTGAACGAGGTTGCCGTGCGCGCCACCGCCAGGCGCAGCGGCGCGCGCCATGTCATCTGGTTCGCGACGCGGCCTTGAAGGCGAGTTCCGCGGTCCCGTCATGAAATTGGCACGAAACCGGCATGCGCCCTGAGGTAGGCTTCCTCTGATAGCATGCCGTTCAACGGGAGCGTCCCATGGTCGTTGCAGCGTTGCGCCGGACTTCCGTCGCGATTGGCTGCGCGGCGTTTATCGCCGGACCGGCGCTGGCCCAAGCGCCCGCGGCGCTCCCCGGCTACAATGCCGCCATCGGTGAAAGCTCGATATCCGGCATTTCCTCCGGCGCGTTCATGGCTGTCCAGTTCGCCACCGCCTGGTCTTCGGTGATCAAGGGCGTCGGCGTGGTCGCCGGCGGGCCGTATTGGTGCGCGAAAGCCGGCGGGTTCTTCAGCTACTGGTCTTCCATTACCAACGCGACAGGCCCATGCCTGTCCGGGCCGCCTCCCGGAATGAGCAGCTTCTTCGCCAAGGCCGACGCCAAGTCGGCTTCCGGCGCGATCGACTCGCTGCAGTTCGTGCGGCGGCAGAAAATTTATCTGTTCCATGGCTATAACGACAAAGTGGTGGCACGATCGGTCGCCGATGCGGCTGCGGATTTCTATCGCCACTATCTCGGCGAGGCCAATCGCGGCAACCTCTACTACCAGACCACGATCGGAGCCGGGCATTCGCTGGTGGTTGCGCAGGATCCGCCCCGCGCCGACCTCAATGAATGCAAGGCGAGTATCAGTCCGTTCATCGATCAATGCGGCTATGACCAGGCCGGAATCATTCTCCAGCACATTTACGGCGCGTTGAGTAGCCCGAATGCCGGTCCGTTGAGCGGGACGATCAGGCCGTTCGATCAGTCGCTTTACACCAAACCCGGCAGCGCGGGTTCGTTGAGCCTGGGCAAGACCGGCTACGTGTTCGTGCCCAGGGAATGCGAGAATGGCGAGGCGTGCCGCGTCCATATCGCCTTGCACGGTTGCAACCAGCAAGAAGGCCCCGAAATCGGACGGCGTTTCGTCGAGCGCACCGGATACAATGCCTGGGCAGATACCAATCGTCTGATCGTGCTCTATCCGCAAACCACTGCGAAATGGTACCCCTACAATCCCCACGCTTGCTGGGACTGGTGGGGTTACGTCAATTACGACGACAGTTATGTCACCAAGTCCGGGGCGCAGGTCAGGACGATCAAGGCGATGCTCGACGCGTTGACCGCGCGCGCCGCGCCGGCGGCCGTTTCCTCGCCGGCGCCCGCCGCGACATCGATCATGCTCAGGGTCATCGACCGGTCGGACACCGGCGCCGATCTGGCATGGGCTCCGCAGGCTGGCGCGACAGCCTACCGCGTGTTCCGTGCCGGCGCCGACGGCCCGTTTGCAGCGGTGGCGGAGGTGGCCGGGCCGAGTTTCGCCGATTCCGGCCTGACGCCAAAAACCGCCTATCGATGGCGCGTCGCGGCGATCGTGAACGGGGTTGAAGGCCCGGCTTCGGGTGAAGCCGCGGCTACGACGCGACCGGTTCCCGCACCCTGCGCCAATCCCGGCGCTTGCCCGATTGGCGAATGATGAATGGGCGCAGACTGCTAATTCTGCATGCTGCCGGGTTTTGATGGCAGCATGCATCAGCTCATAAGAGTGCTATATTTATTTATCAGGAGTTCCATGTCGAGGTCTGGCCAACAGGTAAGATTCTGCAAGTCTCGTGACGGCGCCCAGATCGCGATGGCTTCGATCGGCCGCGGACCGCCATTGCTGCGAACCGCCCACTGGCTCAGCCACGTCGAGCACGACGCGCGAAGCCCGGTCTGGACGCACTGGCTTGAGGAGCTGTCGCGCGACCACACCTATATTCGATATGACCAGCGCGGCTGCGGATTGTCCGACCGCTCGCCGCCGTCCACCTCTTTCGAGGCATGGATCGAGGACCTGGAGGCCGTCGTCGAGGCGCAAGGCTTGAAAAAATTTCCGCTGTTT
The DNA here is from genome assembly GCF_018736085.1 of Bradyrhizobium sediminis. Taxonomy (NCBI): domain Bacteria; kingdom Pseudomonadati; phylum Pseudomonadota; class Alphaproteobacteria; order Hyphomicrobiales; family Nitrobacteraceae; genus Bradyrhizobium; species Bradyrhizobium sediminis. The sequence goes on from NZ_CP076134.1 coordinate 635,479, forward strand.
GGGATGTCCCAGGGTGGCGCAATCGCAATTGCATACGCCGCTCGGCATCCGGAGAGGGTGTCACATCTGATCCTGTTCGGCGCCTATGCCAGGGGCATGCTGCGCCGGAATGTAACGGAGCAAGAGCGCGAGGAGGCCGAGACCCTCATCAAGCTCATCCGGCTTGGTTGGGGACGCGACAACCCGGCGTTTCGGCAAGTTTTCACATCGCAGTTTATTCCGGACGGGACCCGCGAGCAGCACCAGTGGTTCAACGATCTGGAGAGCATCTCGGCATCGCCGGAGAACGCGGTAGCAATTGTCGAGCAGTTGTATCAGGTCGACGTCAGTGCGGAAGCGGCAAGCCTGCGTGTCCCGACATTGGTGATGCATTCGCGAAATGACGCGCGGGTTCCCTTCGAACAGGGGCGGCAACTGGCGGCGCTCATCCCGTCGGCCCGTTTCGTTCCGCTGGAAGGGCGCAACCATGTCTTGCTCCCCAGTGAACCTGCATGGGAACAGTTTCTCGATGAGTTCCGCTCGTTCCTGGGCGGCGCCGGCGGCACTTCGCCGGCCTTGCGCCAGGCCGGCCTGACGGCGAGTGAGCACGCCGTTCTGACGTTGATGGCGCGAGGCCTCGACAATACGGCGATTGCCACAGCGCTGACCAAGAGCGAGAAGACCGTCCGCAATCAGGTTTCGAGCATTTTTGCCAAGCTGGGAGTCCGCACACGGTCCCAGGCCATCGTGCTTGCCAGAGATGCAGGCATTGGCGAGGCGTCATAGGACAACCGGCTCAGGCCCTCTCGTAATTTCGAGCGGTTTACCGCCGCCACGTGGGACGCCGGCCTCATGACCGCCGGCCGTTAGCGGGGCACACTTCCCAACGCTCAAAAAGCGGTGTGAAGCATGACGGCGACGGCGGCGGTCCCTCTGACATTATCTGAGATGAAGGCAGCCAGGGTCGGCGCGGTGCTTCGATCTCCAGCCTTGGCCCTCGCCTTGGCGGCTCTATTCTGGTCGGGAAATTTCGTGGCCGGCCGGGCGCTTAGCGGCGCCGTCGATCCGGTGACGCTCAACTTCCTGCGCTGGCTGATCGCGCTCGCCATCATCGCGCCTTTCGTCTGGAGAAGCGCATTCGCCGCTCTGCCGGCGCTGCGCCGGGAATGGCGGCTCATCCTCGCGCTTGGCGCTACCGGGATCGCGGCGTTCCACACCCTGATTTATGTTGCGCTGCAAAGCACGACCGTAACCAGCGCCCTCCTGATTCTGTCGCTTGCCCCGATCGCGACGCTTCTCGGGTCCGCATTGCTGGGATTGGAGCGGCCGTCCGGCAGGCAAATCGGCGGCGCGCTGATCTCGATTGCCGGCGCCTGTGTCCTGATCACGCGCGGAGAGCTTGCCGGTATCCTTTCCCAAGGCTTCAGTGCCGGAGATTTGTGGATGCTGGCGGCGGTCGTGATCTGGGCGGCCTATTCGCTGATCTTGCGCCGTCGTCCCTCGGATCTGCCGCCATCGGTCGCGCTGGCCGCAAGCGTGGCTGCGGCATTGCTCATGATGCTGCCGCTGCTGTTGCTTGCCGCGACGAACCCGCTTGCGGCCCTCGGCTCCGTCAGCGTGCTGCTGAGCATCGGATACATCGCGGTATTCGCTTCGGCGATCGCATTCCTGCTGTGGTTCCGGGGGGTGTCGGAGCTGGGACCGGTCCGGGCCGGACAGTTTGTCAATTTGATGCCCGTCTTCGGTGCAGGCCTGGCGTTCCTGGTGCTTGGCGAAGCGCCGACTTGGGCACAGGCGGCGGGCGCCGCGCTGGTGCTGTCCGGTATCGCCTTTGTCGAGCGCCGTCCCCGCAATGAGAGCCCTATCCACGACGACGCGCGGTTTGCGCGTCACGTTTACAGCCAGGAGGAGCACATGAGCCGACTAATCATATTTCTCTACGGTCTCGCATCCTACGTCGTATTCTTCGTCACGTTTCTCTACGCCATTGGGTTCGTCTCGGGCTTGATGGTGCCGAAGACCATCGATACCGGAACGGTCGTGCCGGTGACGGAGGCGCTGATCGTGAACATCCTGCTGATGTCGCTGTTTGCCATCCAGCACAGCGTCATGGCGCGCAAGCAATTCAAGCAATGGTGGACGCAGTTCGTGCCGAAGTCGGTCGAGCGCAGCACCTATGTGCTGTTCGCCAGCCTCGCGCTTGTCCTGCTGTTTTGGCAGTGGCGACCGATCCCGGCGGTGGCGTGGCAGATCGCCGATCCGCAGATCGCCATGGCGATCACCGGCCTGTCATTCGTTGGCTGGCTGATCGTGCTGACCAGTACCTTCCTGATCAATCACTTCGAGCTGTTCGGACTGCATCAGGTCGCGAACAATCTCGCCGGCCGCGCGATGCCCGCGCCGCGCTTCCGTACGCCGCTTTACTATAAGTTCGTGCGGCACCCGATCTATCTCGGCTTCATCATTGCGTTCTGGTCGGCGCCGACGATGACGGTCGGACACCTTCTGTTCGCGGCGGTCACCACCGCTTACATATTCGTCGGAATTTGGCTGGAAGAACGCGATCTGGTCGATCTGTTCGGCGACGACTATCTTCGGTACAGGAACCGCGTGTCGATGCTGCTGCCTTGGCGCAAATCCGCACCAAGCGACGCAGCGGATGGACGCATCGTTGGTGTGGGGCGCGGGCCTTAGCGCGCTCCCGGCGCCGTCACACGATGCGCGTCGTCTTGTCGCCCCAATAGCGATCGCGCAGCAGCCGCTTGTAGAGCTTGCCGGTCGGCAGCCGCGGCAGTTCCGCTTCGAAGTCGATCGAGCGCGGCACCTTCTGGCGCGACAGCGACTGGCTGCAGAACTGGATCAGTTCCTCGGCAAGCTCGGGGCCCGGCTGAATGCCCGGCATCGGCTGCACCACCGCCTTCACCTCCTCGCCGAGATCGGCATTGGGGACGCCGAACACCGCGGCGTCCGCGATCTTGGGATGGGTGATCAGGAGGTTCTCGCATTCCTGCGGGTAGATGTTGACGCCGCCGGAGATGATCATGAAGGTCGAGCGGTCGGTCAGATAGAGGAAGCCGTCGCTGTCGACATAGCCGACGTCGCCGACCGTGCTCATGGTGCCATCAGGCGAGCGGGCTTCCCTGGTCTTGTTCGGATCGTTGAAATATTCGAACGGGGTGGCGGTCTTGAACCAGACCGTGCCCGGCGTGCCCATCGGGCACGGCTTCATGTCTTCGTCGAGAATGTGCAGGTCGCCAAGCAGCACCTTGCCGACGCTGCCGCGGTGGGCGAGCCATTCCGCGCTGTTGCAGGCGGTAAAGCCGAGCCCTTCGGTGGCGCCGTAATATTCGTGGATGATCGGGCCCCACCACTTGATCATGTCTTCCTTCACCGCCGCGGGGCACGGCGCCGCCGCATGGATCGCGATCTCGAGCGACGACAAATCGTGGCGCTTGCGCGCGGCCTCCGGCAGCTTCAGCATCCGCGAGAACATCGTCGGCACCAGCTGGGTATGGGTGACGCCCCATTTCTCGACCAGCTCGAGGTAACGCTCGGGATCGAAGTGCTCCATGATGATGGCGGTGCCGCCGCTGCGGATCGTGAGATTGACCGCGGCCTGCGGCGCCGAGTGATAGAGCGGCGCCGGCGACAGGTAGATCATGCCTTCGCGGTAGTGCCAGAGCTTTTGCAGAAAATCGAAGATCGGCAGTTGCTGGGTCGCCGGTTGCTCCGGCAGCGGGCGCAGAATGCCCTTCGGCCGGCCGGTGGTGCCCGACGAATAGAGCATCGCGGTGCCGATGCATTCATCCGCGATCGGCGTCTTCGGCAGCCCGCGGGTTGCTTCCTGCAGGCCGACGATGCGCTCGCTCTCGCCCGGACCATCGGCGACGATGCAGAGTTCGACCTTGGGGCATTCCTTCAGCGCTTCGCGGGCCACGTCGAGCTTGGCAACCGAGGTGATGAGGATGCGGGATTCGCTGTTGTTGACGATGTAGGCGAGTTCGCCGGGCGTCAGATACGAATTGACGCAAGTGTAATACAGCCCGGACCGTTCGCCGGCGCCGCAGGCTTCCAGGTAGCGGCCGTTGTTCTCCATGAATACGGCATAATGGTCGAGCCGCTTCAGGCCGCGTTGACGCAACAGGTGCGCCAGGCGATTGCAGCGCGCCTCGAGCTCCCGATAGGTCACGGCCTCGCCGGTACTCGCCATGATGAAGGCGGGCTGCAGCGGACGAAGATGAGCATGCTTGCCGGTGTACATCGTGTCTCCAATTTTCTTATGCGGCCAGAAGAAGAATTTCGCGCACCTGCGCCGGTGAATCGATCTTGCGCGGGTTGCGCGGGATCCACGGCGTGCCCATCGCCTGTTCCGCGATGCGGTCGAAATGCTCGGGACCGATCCGGACGTCCTGCAGGCTGCAGGGCATGCCGAGGCCGCGGATGAAGGACTCCAGCACGTCGCCGGCGTCCTTGCCGGGTTGACCCATCGCCGCGGCGACCAGCGCCTGCCGCCCGGCATTGGCGGATTTGTTCCAGCGCAGCACCGACGGCAGCATCACGCAGGAAGTATATCCGTGCGGCACGTCGTAGACGGCGCCGAGCACATAGCCGATGCCGTGGCTCGCCCCCATCGGCACCCCCGACGACAGCGGGCCCATCGAGAGCCAGGTGCCGAGCTGGCAGTCCATCCGCGCGTCGAGATCGCGCGCGTCGGCCTTCACGCGCGGCAGGCCCTCGGCCAGCATCGACAATCCCTTGATCGCCTGGGCGTCGGCGTAGGGATGCGCCTCGCGCGAACACAGGCCTTCGACGCAATGGTCGACGGCGCGGATGCCGGTCGAAAGAAACAGCCATTCCGGCGTGTGTACGGTCAGCGCGGGATCGAGGATCGCCGCGCGCGGCATCACCAGGTCGTGGCGTAGCATTTCCTTGACCTTGGTGCGCCCGTTGGTGACGCCGGCAATTGCGCTGAACTCGCCGCCGGCAATCGTGGTCGGCACGCTGACCTGGCGCACGACAGGCGGGTTGATCGGCGGCGCGACGCCCTTGTGGGCCCGGACCCTGTCGATATCCTCGACGCTGCGAACATCGTTGGCGAGGCAGATCTGCACCGCCTTGGCGCCGTCGGTGATCGAGCCGCCGCCCACCGTGACGATGAGATCGGCATTGGCGGCGCGGGCCTGTTCGGAAGCCGCGATCACCCCCTCCCGCGGCGTATGCGGCCGCATCGCATCGAAGGTGCCCACGCAACGCGGGCCGAGCGCCGTTCGGATTTTCTCGATCTCGTCGGTCTCGCGGTTGAGCGTGCCGCTGACCATCAGGAAGGCGCGGGTCGTGCCCAGGCGGTTCATCTGCGCGACCACAGCCTCGGCGGCGGCAGTCCCGAAAACCACCTCGTCCATGGCGCCGAAAACGACGCGGCCCTTGTACACGCTTGTCCTCCCGGACGTTTTGGCCTTGTTACGGCCCTTGGAGAACAATCTAGCGGAGTCCGCGCGGAGGGAAACCACAAAATGACGACGGTCCTCCGCGGCCGTTCTTTGGCGAACGCCCCTCCGAGACCATTGCCCGGACCCGCCGCTGATCGGGCGGCGTCCACGGTCACGTATGAATGAGGCGCCAGACGATGGCGCCGAGCGCGCCCAGCCAGAGGACGCCGGCCGCGAGCCCCTGCACCGCAAAGCCCGGCCCGCGCTTCGCCGCGGCCCGCGAATAGCCGGCTAGGTAGAGAATGCGGCCGGCGATCCACACTAGGCCCAATACGGCTGCGGCGGCATCGCTGATGTAGACCGCAAACAGCCAGAGCGAGGGCAGGAAGACCGGCATCCATTCCAGCGTGTTCATCTGCACCCGGAACACCCGATCGAAATCGGGATGGCCCGACGTGGCCGGCGCCTTCACGCCCAATGCAACGCGCGCCTTCGATACCTGAATGCCGGTGAACAAGTAGAACAGGATGGCGAAGCAGGTGACGAGCGCGGTGAAATGGTACATCGCATATTCCCCATTTTCGAAGTCATTCCGGGGCGCGAACGGAGTGAGCGAACCCGGAATCTCGAGATTCCGGGTTCGCATCTTCGATGCGTCCCGGAATGACGGATTCAACTCAATAGCCGGTCAGCTCCAGATATCCTAATCCGGTGTGGCTGCCGGCGAAGCTGATCGGTCCCTCCCAGTAAGGAAAGCTCGTACCCATCCAGCTCCTCGCGTTCAGAGGCGTGGTCTCGATGCGCAGGCCGCGCGCGGGGATGACGATGCTCCATCCGGTCGGGATCTTGCGGCCTTCGATCTCGGTCGAGGCCGTCGGCGTCATCGTGTTTTCGCTGGATGCGATTTCGCTGGAGCGGCCGTCGGGCTCGATCCAGTTGCCGAACAGATCGGCGCGGCCGTCCTTCTGACGCAGCCGGTACAGCATGAGCTTTTCGCCGGAGTCGAGATGCAGCGAGAACCAGTCCCAGCCGGTCTGATCCGGGGCGAGCGGCTGGCTGCTCCATTCGCGGTCCATCCAGGCTTGCCCAGCGACCTCCGCGGGTTTGTCGCCGATGCTGATGCGGCCGGTCGCCTTGAAGAAGGGCTGGCTGTAATAATACGAGGCCTGCCCGCGCTCCGATTTGCGGCTGTAGCCGGCGTTGCCCTGCAGCACCAGCGGCCGGTCGGCATCGAGCCGCAGCGTGTAGCTGAAATCGGCGCCCGATGCGGTGAGTTCGAGCGGCGCGAGCATGGCGTCGCGCATCGCTTCACCCCCGCGCATTGCCCAGGAATCGATCCAGGCTTGAAACGGCTTTGGTTCGACGCCGGCCTGACCGACGCCGCCGCGGGCGAAGGCTTCGCTATAGCGGTGAATGTCGGCGCGGGTGACGGCGGCGTGGCCCATCCAGATCTGCTGGTTGGCCCAGCCCTCTTGTTGCGCACCCGGCCGCGAGGCTTGGCGAAACAAGGTCCACTGCGCGCCATAGGCCGCGCCGGTCGAGTCCTTGAGATTAGCCGTCACGTACCACCACTCGATGCGAAACTCCGGATGCGGACCGTGATCGGCGGGAAACGCGAAGGTCTTGCCGGGCACCACGGGCGCGAACCCTTCCGCGTTTTCGCCGAGACCGGCAAAGCCCTGTGCCAGCGCCGGAACTCGGCCGAACCCGATCAGGGCAAGGCCGCCCGCGAAGGCGCGGCGGGATATTCTGACACTATCGTTCATCGGCGAAGATCTTGATCAGGCTGGTCGGCTGCATCCGCGCCAGCTTGAGAACCGGCAGCAGCGCGGCCAACAGCGAAGCCGCCATCGCCACGCCAAGTAGTTGCAGCAATTGCAGCGGGAACACGTGAAACGGCAGCCGCCAGCCGAAGGCCTTCACGTTCACCACCGCGATCAGGCACCACGCCACCAGCAGGCCCAGCGGCAGCGCCAGCAGGGCGGTGATCAGCGCCACCGACAGGGTTTTGACAAGCTCGATCGACGCCAGCTCCCGCCGCGTGATTCCGATCGCCCATAATGGCGCCAGCTGCGGCAGCCGCGAATTGCTCAGCGTCAAGAGGCTGGTGAGCAGCGCGATGCCGGCGACGCCGAGGGTGAAAGTATTGAGCGCTGCCGTCACCGCGAAGGTGCGGTTGAAGATCCGCTTCGACTCCGCCTTCATCGTGGCCTGATCGGCGAGGTTGCGATCGTCGAGGCCAAATCGTTGGCGCAGGCCGGAGATCAGCGCCGGAATTTCCGCAGGCGGGACCCGCAAGCCAAATCGGGTAGTGGGGATGGCGGGGAAGCGCCGTGTCAGCGCCGCGTAATTGACGGCGATCTGACCCTTCGGGTTGCCATAGTCGGCGTAGATGCCGATCACCTCGAGCGGCCAGTTGCCTCCGGGGGCGGGCACTTCGATGCGGTCGCCGATTCCAAGTTTCAGGCGCCGCGCCAGTTGCTCGCTGACGAGGCCGGCATCGCCTGCGCGGAGGCGAACCCAGGCGTTCGCAGTTGATTCCAGCAACGGCCAGTGCTCGCTATAGGTGGGATGATCGGGCAAGCCCAATATCTCGATCGGCGCGCCGGCCATTTGCGATTCGGCCCGGCCGCCGGGCAGGATCGCCTGCACTTCCGGCCGGTTTCGCAGCCATGTCTTGATCTCGGTGGCCTGGGCATCGCTGGCCGCGTTGACATAGACATCCGCCGCCAGCCGTCCGTCGAGCCAGCCGACAAAGGTCCGGCTGAAACTTTCGACCATGGTGCCGACACCGACATTGACCGCAAGCGCGAGCAACAGCGCCATCAGCGCCAGCGACAATCCGGAAAGCTGCTGGCGGCTGTCGGCCCAGAACCAGACCGCGAGCGGGCGACGCGCGTTGCGCTGGCCGAGCGCGAGCAGGCGCTCCAGGATCGCCGGCAGCAGGAGCGCGGCCGCCAGCATCAGCGCCGCCAGCACGGCAAATCCCGATACCAGGGAATCGCCGAACCATAGAAAGCCTCCGGCGGCGGCGAACACGGCGAGCGCGACCGCGCTCTGCACGATCAGCCAGCGCTGCTGCGCCTGTTGCCACGCCTGGGGTTGGGCGGCCACCAGCACCGGAAGGCGGATCGCTTTGGTGAGACTGGCGGCTGCCGCCGCCAGCGCGCCGATCACGCTGATGGCGAGGCCGGCAACCCACCATTCGCTCTTCAGCGTCAATTGGCCGGGGATCTGCGCGCCATAGAGTCCGCGCAACGATGCTGCGACATCGGGCAGCAGCGACGCCGCAATTCCGTAGCCGCAGACCAGGCCGCTGGCGCCGGCCACCAGCGCCAGCGATACCAGTTCGATCACCAGCACCGCGTTCAGCATGCGGGCGGACACGCCGCAGGCGCGCAGGGTTCGCAGCATCGGCCGCCGCTGTTCGAAGGCAAGGCCCACAGCCGAATTGACGATGAACAGTCCGACCACAAAGGACAAGAGGCCGAACGCCGCCAGGTTGAGGTGAAAACTGTCGGTGAGGCGTTCGAGGTCGCTTTCCGCATCCGCCTTGATCAAGTGAAGCCTGTCGCCGACGACGTTCTCCAGCGGCGCCGGTTTGCCCTTGATCTTGCCGACCACGAGGCGGGAGAGCTGGTCCGGCATGTCGAGGAGCCGCTGGGCGATGCCGATATCGACCACCAGCACGCCGGGCGCGAGCTGCGCCTGCACGCGCAGCGGCGGCAGCTCGGTGCCGCCGCTCGCCAAAGGCCGCGCGCCTTCCGGCAGATGGAGATCGGAGAGCACTTCCGGCGCCACCAGCATTTCTCCCGGCGGCGTGACAAAGGACTGCAGGCCGGCGCGTCCGATCGTCGGCGCATTGCCGACCTCGGCGGGCAGCGTGACCGGCTCGATGCCCAACAGGCGGAACGAGCGGCCGCCGATCTGGATACGGCCTTCGAGCACCGGCGACACCGGCCAGCCGGCGCGGCGCAGGCTGACGAACAGCGCCTGCGGGAAGTTCGCGCCGTCGCGGCCGACCAGCATGGCGGTTCGGGCGCCGCCGAAGGTCGCGGCCGCACGGTCGTAACTCGAGCGCGCCTGCGCGTTCAGCGCCTGCACGCCGCTCCACAACGCGGTCGCGGAAATCAGCCCGATCAGCAAGGTCGCAAGCTGCATCGGATGCCGCCGCCAATGGCTCAGGAGAACCGCGAGAGTCCAGACTGCGCGCTTCATGCGACCAGTCCGGCATGGAGATGGATGCGGCGGTCGAGCGTGGCGGCGAGACGCTCGCTGTGCGTCACCATCAGAAAGCCGCAGCCGGTTCGCGTCACCAGGTCGCGCGTCAGCGCCAGCACATCATCCGCCGTCGCCTCGTCGAGATTGCCGGTGGGCTCGTCGGCGAGCAGCAGCAGCGGCTTTGTCGCCAGCGCGCGGCCGATCGCGACGCGTTGCTGCTGGCCGCCCGACAATTGTTCGGGATAGCGCTTCAGCAAGGCGCCGAGCCCGAGCCGCTCCACCAGTTCGGCATGCCAGGCCGGATCATGACGGCCGGCAATGCGGGACTGAAACACGAGGTTGTCTTCGACGCTGAGACTCGGGATCAGGTTGAACTGCTGGAACACCAGTCCCAGCCGGTCGCGCCGCAATGCCGCCCGGCCGGCATCGCCGAGGTCGGAGACGGAAATGTCGGCGAGCGTGATCTCGCCGCCATCGGCCGCATCCAGCCCGGCGATCAGGTGCAACAGCGTGCTCTTGCCGCTGCCGGATTCGCCGGTCAGGGCGACGCGCTCGCCTGCCGCAACGGTGAGATTGACCCCGCGCAGCACCACCACCTCCTCGCCGGCAGAGCGATAGGTCTTGGTCAGATTTCTGACGCTCAGCACGATGGGGTTGCCGGTTGCCATGCCAAGCGGATGCGAAGCCTCTCGAAAGTCCATACTCACGTTCTGGTCCAGCATACCAAGCCCCTTGCGGGAGATCACGGGCTCAATCATGGCGGCGACGCGACCGTGTTCCGGTTGCAGGGCGGGCCCGAAACAGCGTCAGGCGGCATCCGGCAAACCAATGCCGAGGTGCCGCGCACGGCAGGCGCCTGGGCCCGCGATCCCTCCAGAAAATGCCGGGTTGCATTGCCGTATGTCCCACAGGTAGCATTGCAGCAGGCCGATCAACAGGCCAGCAAATGAAAATCGGGGAGAAGGCATGACCGCGCAAACGACGCCCAAGGGCGCCTGGAAAATCACGTTTCTCCTGTTTCTGTTCATGCTGGTCAATTTCGCCGACAAGATCGTGGTGGGCCTCGCCGGCGCGCCGATCATGGACGAATTGAAGCTGCAGCCGGAGCAGTTCGGCCTGCTCGGCTCCTCGTTCTTCCTGCTGTTCTCGATTTCGGCGATCGTCGTCGGCTTCATCGTCAACCGCGTCGCCACCCGCTGGGTGCTGCTGGCGATGGCGGTGATATGGTCGCTGGCGCAGTTCCCGATGGTCGGCACCGTCAGTTTCACCACGCTGCTGATCTGCCGCGTGATCCTCGGCGCCGGCGAGGGGCCGGCGTTTTCGGTGGCGGCGCATGCGATCTACAAATGGTTTCCCGACGAGAAGCGCACCCTGCCGACCGCCATCCTGTCGCAGGGCTCCGCGTTCGGCGTGATCCTTGCGGTGCCGGCGCTGAACTGGATCATCGTCAATCACAGCTGGCACTATGCGTTCGGGGCGCTCGGCATCGTCGGCCTGATGTGGGTGGTGGCGTGGATGGTGATGGGCAAGGAAGGCCCGCTGGTGCAGACCGTCGCGATGGCGGCGGCCGATCCCCGTGTGCCCTATTTCCAGCTCCTGACCTCGCGGACCTTCATCGGCTGCTGCGCCGCGACCTTCGGTGCTTATTGGGCGCTGTCGCTCGGGCTGACCTGGTTTACGCCCTTCATCGTCAAGGGCCTCGGCTTCTCGCAGAAGGACGCCGGGTGGATTTCGGTGCTGCCATGGGTGTTCGGCGCCGTCGTCGTGCTGCTCACGGGGTGGATTTCGCAGGTGATGCTGGCGCGCGGCTTCACCACCCGCGGCGCCCGCGGCGTGCTCGGTTCGGTGCCGTTGATTGTCGGCGGCGTGATCCTCGCGGCTCTTCCGCATGTCAACGGCGCCGGCCTGCAGATCGCCTTTCTGGTGATCGGCTCCGGGCTCTGCGGCTCGATCTATGTGGTCTGCCCGCCGATGCTCGGCGAGTTCACGCCGGTGCAGCAGCGCGGCGCCGTGATCGCGATCTACGGCGCGATCTACACGCTGGCGGGCATCCTGGCCCCTTGGGTAATGGGCAGCATGATCCAGCACGCCGCGGTGCCGCTCGACGGCTACATGACCGGCTTCACCATCAACGCCGTCGTCCTCGTGGTATCGGGATTGCTCGGCCTGTTGCTGCTGTGGCCCAACACCGAGCGCGCTCGGCTGATGGCCCTGGCCGCGCAGCCGAAGTTCGCGTGAGGTCACAACTATAGCAGCGTCGTCCCTGCGAAAGCAGGGACCCATAACCACCGATGTCGATTGTGCGAAAGCAACTAACCTCATCGCCCTGCGGATAAGCCGCGGCGTATGGGTCCCTGCTTTCGCAGGGACGACACCGAGTGTGTGTTGTTACCTACTGCAAACCACCCTGCGCGCCGCGTACCAGCCGGCCCGGCCGCGCGTCGGTGGCCGCGCCGTTGCGTTGCGTCACCATGCCTGAGACAATGGCGGCGACGCGGCCACGCTACCTGAGGTCGCCGGGACGCATGCCGTATGACCGAACTCGTCATTTTCGATTCCGACGGCGTTCTGGTCGACAGCGAGGGGATCGCCAATACCGTGCTGGCTCGGGCGGCGGCTTCGGAAGGTGCCGCGATCAGCGCCGAGGAATCGCTCCGTCTGTTTCGCGGCTTGAAAATGGCGGACTGCGTCGTCGAAATCGAACGCCAGTCGGGACGGCGGGCTACGCTTGCTTCGCGGGGGGAGGGGAGAAGGAAAGCGGGATGAGCCGGGCATTCTACTTTGCATGGGGTTGTTTTCGCGATTTTTTGTAAACCCCTGCGGTAGGCGCTAGCTCGCTGCGGCGCCGAACTTCCGCGCGTCGCCCTGCGCGCCGCGCACCAGCCGGCCCGGTCGCGCGCCGGTGGCCGTTCCATTGCGCTGCGTCACCACGCCGGAGACGATGGTGGCGTCATAGCCGTCGACCTGCTGCAGCAAACGGCGGCCGCCTACGGGTAAGTCGTAATGTACCTTCGGCGGATGCAGATGCAGTTTGTCGTAATCGATGACGTTGAGATCGGCCTTGTAGCCTGGCGCGATGACGCCGCGGTCGGTGAGGCCGACCGACAGCGCGGTCTTGCGCGACTGCGCGGCTACCACGAACGGGATCGACAGTCTTTCGCCTCGCGTCCGGTCTCGCGTCCAGTGCGTCAACAGATAGGTCGGGAAGCTGGCGTCGCAGATGATGCCGCAATGCGCGCCGCCGTCGGAGAGGCCCGGCACCGCATTCGGATCGGTCAGCATCTCGCGGGTGGCATCGAGATTGCCGTCGGCGTAATTCAAGAACGGCACATAGAGCATGCCGCGGCCATCGTCCGACAGCATCGCCTCATAGGCCAGTTCTTCCGGCTGCCGGCCCTCGCGGCGGGCCCGTGCGCCCAGCGCGTTCTCCGGCGGCTGTTCGTAGTCCGGGGGATCGCCGAGCAGATACATCTTGTCGTAGTTCGGCCGGAAGAACAGCGGGTCGTCGGTCGAGGTCGGCGTCTCGCTCAGGATCGCGGCGCGGACGTCGGGCTGATGCAGGCGCTTCAATCGCTCCGTCAGCGGCAGGCTGGCGATCGCCTTGTAGCTCGGATGGGTCTGGAACGGATTGCGCGACAGTTCGAGGCCGAGCAGCAGCCCGACCGGGCGCGCGGCGATCTGTGCGGTGATCGACAGCCCGCGCGCGGAAGCCTCATTGATGGCGTCGAGCGTCTGGCGCCAGCGCCGCGGCGCCCTGTCGTTCTGGGTGATCGAAAACGACACCGGGATCCCGGTGTTCTCGGCCACCCGCAGCATCATCGGCAGGTCTTCGTGGATGGTCGACAGATCGAGCACGAACTGGAACACGCTGCGGCCGGTCTTCTGCATGGCGCCGGCGATCGCCGTCAGTTCGTCCTCGCCGGCCTTCAGCGTCGGCGTGAAGTCGCCGGTGGAGGTGCGGTGGTTGAGGGTGCGCGAGGTCGAAAATCCCAGCGCGCCGGCGCGCACGGCATCGCCGGCGAGCGCCGCCATGGCGGCGTTGTCTTCGGCGGTCGCGGGATCGCGTCGCGCGCCGCGTTCGCCCATCACGTAGACGCGCAACGCGGCGTGCGGCAGTTGCGCGCCGATATCCATGTCGAAGCGGCGCTGCGACAGCCAGTCCATGTAGTCCGGAAAACTCTCCCAGGCCCAGGGGATGCCGGCGCTCAAGACCGGCTCGGGAATGTCCTCGACGCCCTCCATCAGCTGGATCAGCCGCTGATGATCGGACGGTCTGCACGGCGCGAAGCCGACGCCGCAATTGCCCATGATCGCGGTCGTGACGCCGTTCTGCGACGATGGCGTGATGTCCTGGCTCCAGGTGACCTGGCCGTCATAATGGGTGTGAACGTCGACGAAGCCGGGGGTCACCAGTTTGCCGCGGGCGTCGATCTCTTCCTTGCCCCGGCTTGCGACCTTGCCGACCTCGGTGATGCGGCCGCCGGTGACGGCGACATCTGTTTCGAACAGGTTGCCGCCGAGGCCGTCGGCAATGCTGCCGCCACGGATCACGAGGTCTGGATCGGAGGTCATGCGTTTCATCCCGGATTTGAACTTTTGTTGCCGCATCATGGGTTGTCGCTCGAAGCTGTCAACCGCACGGGATGAGGTTCAGGAATGCGTCAGGCGGGGCGGGCCTGCGGTTTGCGGTCGGTGGCCAGCGCCAGCAGCACCGTCAGGATCATGAAGACGACGGAAGCGCCGAATACCCAGTGCGGCATGCTCTGGTCCATGATCCAGCCGAACAGCAGCGGACCGAGGATGCCGCTGAAGTTGAAACCGGTGGAGACGATGCCGAAGGCGCGGCCGGCCGCGCCCGGCGGCGCCGCGTCGCGGACCATCATGTCGCGCGACGGCGCGATCACGCCGCCGAGGAATCCGGCGATCGCCATCATCGCCGTCAGCAGCAGCGATGGCAGCGCGACCGTCGCGATGATGAGCACGATCATCGCATTGATGGCGAAACAGCCGGCGGCGACCTGCCCGTGACGCCTTGTGCGGTCGGCGAGATGGCCGCCGGCCAGCACGCCGATGGCGCTGGCGGCGAGATAGGCGGTCAGCGCCATGTTGGCTGCCGAGAATGATGCGCCATAGCCGCTCATCAACGCGACCACGCCGAAATTGCTGATGCCGGCGTTGGACAGGCCAAGCAGCATGAAGAAGATCGTCAGCATGATGATGGTCGGCGTGATGATGTTCTGCTTCGGCGCGTGCACGCCATCGACCTTGCGGTCGGCGGCGCTGGCGTCGGGCAGGCCCATCGCGATCAGCAATAGCGCCGCCAGCGGCCCCACCGCGCCGGCCGCGATCAGCGCGCCGAGCCCGCCGACGGTCGCCACCAGGGCCGCGATGATGGCGGGCGCCACCGCGCCGCCGAGGAAGCCGGCAAAGGTGTGGATCGAAAAGGCGCGGCCCATCCGTGCCTCGTCCATATGCGCCGACAGGATCGCGTAATCGGCCGGATGATAGACGCTGTTGGCGAGGCCGAGCAGTGCGGCGCAGGCGATCAGCCAGAAATAACTCAACTGCAGGCCGAGCATGATCAGCGCGCAACCGCCGAGCATGAGGCCCATCAGCAGGACCTTGCGCGCACCGATATGGTCGGCGAGGTATCCGGTCGGCGCCTGCGTCAGGCCGGAGACGACGCCGAACACCGTGAGCGCGAAGCCGAGTTCGATATAGCCGACGCCGAGCTGCTCCTTCAGGAACGGGAACAGCATCGGCAACACGAACAGATGAAAATGGCTGACCCAATGCGCGATCGAGATCGCCACCAGCGTGCGCAGCGAGGTGTCCGACTTCGCTTGTTGCGGTGCGGCCAGAACGTCGGCCATATTGAACTGAAACCCCGTTGAAATGAACGGCCCGGCAAGGCAGGCGCCAAATTATCGGCTGGGCCGGTTATTTGTCCATGAATACCGCTGCATGGCAGCCCTCGCGAAGCGCGCCGGAACGGCGAAGTTCGGGAAGACAACGCCGCTTCCTTGCGCGACGGTAGTGTGCTCCCGATGGGAGAGGTGCGATCGAGATTCGCAGCGCCCTCCGATCTCAAGCTTAAGGAGGCTTCTCTACAACGGCTCGTCGTCCTCGCCGCTGCGATCGCGCTTCGGCGTGGCGATGTCGCCATCCTCGTAGTCGTCATCGTCGGCTGGCGCCGGCGGTGGTTCTTTCTTCGATTTGCTGTCGTCCTTGTTCGGACGTTCGGTCTTTTTCCCGATTCCACCCATTTCGTTCCCTTTTGATCGGGTCGGTCACATCGGCGGATCGACCTCAATGTCACCGCCTTTTGCTGGGCATATTAGGCCTAATCCGACAATATTTCCTGCCTTTTTCCGTTGTTCGGTGTAAACGGAAGCATAACCCCGAGCATGATCCAGAAAATGGAGACCCTCAGGACAAACGCGTAGCGTTTGTCCCGGGCATGCTCAAACAACAGATGAGATCATGATCCCGTTCAATCGGATCATGATTTGGAGCCAAGATGAAAAAACCTAAGATCGAAGCCGTCGAAGAACAGCAGCCCCGCAAGATCCTGCGCGCCGATAAAGCGCCGACCACCGGGTACTCGCTGGTCGTGGACGGTCACTTCAAGTCGCACCACGACACCGTCGAGGCCGCCGAAGAGGCGGGCATGGCGCTGAAGAACAAGTTCCCGATGCTTCAGGTGCAGGTCTACGATGCCGCGACCAAGACGCGGTCGATGGTGCAATGGCCGGTGCCGGCCTAAGCATTCGCGCCGGGCGTCATCCTTCGGGACGCGCGCAGATGCGCGCTCCCCTTAGGATGAAGTCTTAGACCCTCATGGTGAAGAGCGCGGCAACGCCGCGCGTCCCGAACCAAGAGGCCGGGCAGGTGCGACCAGGCAACATGATCGCTTAAGTCCGGTGTCCGCCCTTCTGCTGGCTCGCCAGCCAATCCGACAGTGCCGGGGCTTTTTCGCCCGACTTCTTCGGTGATTTGGCGCGCGTCGTTTTCGCGGCGGGAGGTCGCAGCGGCTCGGCGGCTTCGCGGGCGAGCCGCAGTGCTTTCAGCCTGGCCATGTTGTCGAGCACGGCTTTCGTTGCGGCGTCGCGCTCGGTGCCGCCGGCCCTGGCCTGGCTTGCTGCGCGCGTAGCCTTGTTGAAACGCGCATCGGCGCGGTCGCGATCTTCTTTTGTCATCTAGGTCGTTTTCTTTTTCTTGGGTTTGGCCTTGGCCTTTACCTTCGGCTCCGGCGGGTTTTCTCGGTCGGCGGCTTCCTTTGCCAGTCGCAGCGCGCGCAGGTCCGCCGTCCGCTTCCGAATCGCGATGTCGGCCGCCGCGATATCGGCCATCGCCTTGATGCCTTCGGCATTCTGGGCGGCCTTTCGGCTCAGTCTGATCTCTCTCAGTTCGGCCGGCGTTTTCGGTTCGTCGTTCATCGGGTGCCTCAAATTCACGGCGCCCAGCATGGGTGCAGCAACCTGTCCAATAACACTATATATGCATCTGGACAGGGCAAGTTTAGGCCGCCTTTCGGAGCAAAAGAGCCGCTTTTCGGCCCAAATCAGCGATCGTGGTGAAGGTCGGCTTCGTCCGCGTCGCTCTCGAGGCCAGCCGGATCGAAGTTCTCGATCCAGGACTGCAAGGCCGGCGAGAGGTGTCCGGCGGCCTTCATCTGCCGCAAGGCGATCCGGATCGTGGTGCGGCCATGGCGGTCCTGCGCCAGCGCCGATGGCGGCTCGTTGGCATCGATCGCTTCCATGATGCGCCGCTTGATCGCTGAGGTCTCGGGCTGTCCGAACCGCTCGATTATTTCCTGAAACGAATCATGGCGGGCCGCGTCGAACGGCCGGGGCTCGCCCAACCCATCGCGCGCCGGATGCGGCGGATAGAGATGCGCGCAGGGAACCCAGCCCTCGGGGATCGGCTCGGTCGCGGGATGGGTCCGGCCGCTCTTCAACAGCTTCGGCAGGACATGGGTGTGCGGCCCGTCGGGGCTTTTTCCCGAAGCGTGCGGGATCGGTTGATAGACCTCGATCCGGCCGAGCCGGCTGAGGAAGACGCGGTGCGGATTGGCCGCCAGAATCAGTCCCATCGCGGGATTGCCGGGCTCGAACACCGCCCGGCCGGCGTGCTGGCGCAACTGTGCCGCGGTGTCGCTATCGCCGACGCGGACGCAGAAATCCGCATGTGGCGCGCCGAGGCCAAGATCGAACAGAACCGATTCGCGATCCTCCGCGCGCAGGGCGTCTCGGTCGGCGCCGAGTTCGGTCAGCACGGTTCGGCCGCCCATCGCGCCATCGTCGTCGGTCAGGCACAGCGCGATGCGCTGATTCCAGCCCGATTTGGTGATGCTTTCGGAGGCGAGAGGCCGGTTACGCGGATGATGCCTGATGACGATGCCGCCGCGCGGCGTGACGGCCGACACGGCGTCGTCGGCCTGCCGCAGTGCGACCGGCTCATCGCGGTCGCGCGAGAATTCGGCGATGGCGCCGAAGGTGCCGAGGCTCCATTGCGTGTCGGGATCGGCGATCGCCCCCTGCAGCAGATCGATCGTCGCAACACGCATCGTTCGCTATTCTCCCGGCATCCGGCCGGGGAGAATAGCGTCACGGGAGATCGGGGCAAGCCGGTCCGGGCAGGACCGGCTTTAGTTCTTGTTTTGACGCGTTTTCTTCACGCGAACCGGTATCCACTTCGCTCGAAAACGCTATGGCCGTCAGAACGTTGCGCCGGCCTTCACCATGTAGGTCCGGCCCGGCAGCGGGTAGGCGCTGAAGCGGCCGGCGGTAAAGCTGCTCGCCACCGCGTAGTCGTAATACAGCGCGTCGAGGATGTTGTTCACGGAGAGCGACCAGTAGAAGTGCTCGTATTCGCCGCTCAGCTTGAAGTCGATGGTGGCGCTGGCCGGAATCCGCCGCTGGGTGTTGGCCTGGTCGTTGTCCATGAAGCGTTCGCTCCAGCCGCGCACGGTGGCATCCGCAACCAGATATTTCTGCCAGATGTTCCAGGTCACGCCGCCGCTGGCGGTATATCGGGACACCAGCGGAACGTCGTTGCCGGCAAACTGGCCTTCGCGGAACACCGCGCGGGTATAGGCCATGCCGCCCCGCAGCATCACGCTGTCGCTGACGCGCAGCGATGCGCTGGTCTCCGAGCCGTAACGGCGGGTCGGATCGAGGTTGACGTTGTAGAACAGCGCCGGGATGAAATGGATCTCGTTCTCGAGGTCCATGCCGTAGATGCTGGATTGCATCTGGAAGCCGCCCGACCTGACGCGGAAGCCGCCTTCGATGTCGTGCGAGGTCTGGGTCTTCAGCCTGAAGTCGCCGGGGAGCGCGTTGAAGAATGGATCGAAGGCGGGTCCGGAGGACAATCTCTCATCGACATTCGGCGTGCGGAACGCACGGGCGGCGCGGCCGAATACCGAGAAGACATTGTTGAAGCGATGTTCGAGGCCGATATGCAGGGCGTATTGGCCTTCCTGACTATCCAGCGGCAGGTTTTGCGCACTGCAGGTAAAGAAAAATGCGCAATTCGGATCGTTGTTGAGAATATCCCTGGCTTTCAGCGTCGTTTGCTGCACACGGGCGCCATACGAGAAATCGGTCGTCGGCAACAGTCCGATGGTCTGCTGCCAGTAACCGGCCAGCGTCTGCTGCTGGAGATCATAGGTGTGGATCGGCGGCGTGCCCTTGTTTACCGGGCGCTCCTGGTGAAAGGTCGCGTCGTAGTAGTCGACGCCGGTCAGGATCGACGACGGCAGCCCGAAGATCACGTTCTTGATGCTCAGGCGCGGGGTGATCGCCCAGGTCTGCAGATGGCTGTCGACGTAACTGTTACCGAAGGGATTGAAGAACCCGGCCTGCTGCTTCTTGTCGCGCACGCCGCCGTCGACGATCAGATCGACGCCGTTCATCAAGGTCTTGGTGAAGCCGGCGGTGGCGTTGGCGCCCTGCTGGTTGCCGTAGTCGAACGGCGTGTTGGTGCCGCGGCGATTGGTGACGAGCTCGTTGAGACCAATGGATGGATCGACCAGCCGGCCGCCGGGGAAGCCGAGCTTCTGGTCGTCGCCGGACAGGGTCAGGAACGCGGTGAGATCGGACGTGGTGTAATTGAGGTTGCCGATGCCGTTGCGCTGGTCGAGGGCATTGTTGACCCGGTAGCCGTCGGACTTGATGCCGTTGCCGTAGAACGACGCCGACCACGGGCCGTAATTGGTCGCGGCCGAGAACGAAACCATGCGGGCGTTGAAGGATCCGGCGCCGCCCTCGGCGCGGATCGCGGCCGGCGGGCCGCCGACGCCGTTTTTCAGGATGATATTGATGACGCCGCCGACCGCGTTGTCACCGTAGAGCACCGCGCCGCTGTTGCCGCGGGTGATCTCGATGCGTTCGATCGAATCGCGCGGAATGGTGGAGAAGTCGACGCCCTGCATGTCGATGTCGTTGACCCTGCGGCCGTTGATCAGGAGCAGGGTATTGGAGCTGGCGAAGGCGCCGAATCCGCGCAGGTCGACGCTGGTCTTCACGCCGTTGACGCCGCCATACAGGCTGGTCAGTTGCACGCCCGGCGTCTGCGCGATGATTTCCTGCAGCGTCGCTGCCGGCGAATGCGCGATCTCCTCCGCGGTGATCACGGTCGCGGATGTGCCGACGATGCCGTTGAATTGCCGGACAGCCGTGGCGCCTGCGGTTCTGCCAGCGGACGGCGCGGCATTGCGCCGGCTGGTCGGCGCGGGCGCTATGCGGCGCGACCCCTGTTCCTGATCGGTCCTAGGCTTGGCCCGGGTGCGGTTCTCGTCATTGGGGGCGCTGATTTCGATCGGCGGCAGGGCGGCCGCGACCTGCTGCGCGCGTGCCGTGGAAACGCCGAAAGACAGAACGGGCACAAGGAAAGTGGTGGCAAGCCAACAGCTGCGGCGCCGCTGTGCGGCCAGAGAGATGGAAGACATGGTTAGACCTCGGTATGACGTCAGTGGCACGTCACAGCGAACGAAGTCTCACCTTTGTGCTTCAAGCACTTCTGGTGAAGCTAATGTCTGTACTCCCCGACCGACATCTTCGCGTGTGACCACGATTGACGGCAGGTCTCCTGGCTCGCGGGTCGTAACCCTTCGTCGCCTTCCCAGGACCGAGATTCCCAGTGGCATAGGACGAAAGATTCACCGCTTACAGTTGCGGGGGCAGCCGCGGCATTGGGGAAGTTTCCCCGCACCGCATTCCCTTTTGATCCCCAAACGAGGGAACCGTCGCGGACATCTAGAAGTTTGCCGGGCGAGGAGTCAATGCTCATCGTTCGGGCCACCGCCTGCGCGGGATCGGGTACGCATTTTGTTCGCGGCCCCGCTTGTGCCCGACCTCAATCGTTGTAAGAGCATGGGAAAGCGGCACGGCTTGCCGCCCCGGGAATGAATTGATGAGCATTCAGAACGTCATGGCGATGGCGGACATCGCGGCGCGGCGGCGCGCCGGCGTGATGGCCGCGCTCGTGATGCTGGTCGTGCTGCTGGTGCTGATCTCGCTCGGGACCGGGCCGGTGTGGCTGTCGCCACCGGCCGTGGCCGAGGCGCTGTTCGGCGGCGGCAGCGACGTGGCGCAGGTGATCGTGCGCGAGATCCGGCTGCCGCGTACGATTTTGGGATTCGCGATCGGCGCGATACTCGGACTGTCCGGCGCTGCATTGCAGGGATTGCTGCGCAATCCCCTGGCCTCGCCGTCGTTGTTCGGCGGGCCGCAGTCGGCGGCCTTCGGCGCGGTGCTGGTGATCGCGCTCGGGCTTGCCGACGTGCGCTCCTACGCGCTCCCGGTCGCGGCGATTTTTGCGGCATTCGCTTCCGTTTTCGTGCTGCTCGCGATCGCCGGCCGCAACGCCGGCCTCTTGATCCTGATTCTGGCGGGCCTTGCGATCTCGAGCCTTGCGGGAGCCGCGACCGCATTGGTGATGAACCTGTCCAGCAATCCCTTCGTGGTGCTGGAAATCGCGTTCTGGCTGCTCGGCTCGCTGGAGGATCGCAGTTTTCAGCATGTTGCACTGGCGCTGCCGTTCATCGTCGCTGGCGCGATCATCCTGATGAGCCAGCGCAGCGCCTTCCGCGCGCTCAGCCTCGGCGAGGAGACCGCCCAAAGCCTCGGCGTCGATGTTGGCCGGCTGCGGCTGGTGGTCATTGCCGGCGTTGCGCTCGGCGTCGGCGGCGCGGTCGCGGTGTCAGGCACCATCGGCTTCATCGGCCTGGTCGCGCCGCATCTGATGCGGCCCCTGATCGGCCACGATCCGGCGCGGCTGCTGGTTCCAAGCGCGCTCACCGGAGCTGCGCTGCTGCTGGCCGCCGATATCGCGGTGCGCATCATTCCATCGACCAGCGACATCAAGGTCGGCGTATTGACCTCGATCATCGGCGTGCCGTTCTTCCTCTATCTGATCATGCGCGAACGCCGCGCGCTCGGCGGAGGCGTCACATGACCGCTTCCGCCTTTCTCACCGCGCAGGGTGTGAACGTCCGGCTGGCCGGCCGCGCCGTGCTCAACGATATCTCGCTGTCGCTATCGCCGGGGCATCTGGTCGCGCTGGTCGGACCGAACGGCGCCGGCAAGACCACGCTGTTGCGCGCATTGGCGGGGCTGCTGCCGTCGGACGGCGCCATCCACATCGGCGGCGAGGCCTTGTCGTCGCTCTCGCTGCGCGAGCGCGCCCGGCGCTTCGGCTATCTGCCGCAGGGCCACATCGTGCACTGGCCGCTGCCGGCACGCGATATCGTGGCGCTCGGCCGCTATCCGCATGGTGCGACCGACCCGGCGCGGCTGAGCCCCGGGGATGTCGAGGCGGTGCAGCGGGCGATGCAGGCCGCCGACGTCGTTGCCTTCAGCGATCGTCGCGTCACCGAGCTGTCCGGCGGCGAACGCAGCCGCGTTGCGCTGGCGCGCGTGCTTGCGGTGGAAGCGCCGGTGATCCTGGCCGACGAGCCGACCGCCTCGCTCGATCCGCGTCACCAGTTCGACGTCATGAAAGGCCTCCGCGCCGCTGCCGATCGCGGCGTGCTGGTGATCGTGGTGACGCACGATCTCGGGCTTGCCGCGCGGTTCGCCGATCATGTCCTGGTGCTGTGCGAGGGTCGCCTCGTCGCGCAAGGCGCGCCCGCCGTGGCGCTGTCGGAACAGGTGATGGCCGATGTGTTCAGGATCAGCGCCTATCGCGCGGAATACCGGCACGAGGCCGTGATCGTGCCGTGGGCGGAAATCTGATGCCGGAGCGCCCCGGATCGCTGGCTGCTGCGGTCGCCATCGCTGCGTTGGCGACGTTCGGCGCTGCGCCGCCCGCGTCCGCCGTGGGCCCACGCATCGTATCGATGAACGTCTGCACCGATCAGGCGCTGCTGACGCTCGCCGATCCCGACCAGATCCTCGGCCTTAGCCGGTTTTCCAGGGATGCCTGGGTGGCCGGCGACGTCAACCGTTATCCGACGCTGTCCGGAGGCGCCGAGGATGTGCTGGTGCTGAAGCCCGACGTGGTGGTCGCCAGCCTGTTCGACAAGCGCTCGACGCGGGAACTGTTGAAGGCGAACGGGCTGCATCTCGCCGAGCTTGCCGTGCCGCGCAATCTCGCCGAGGTGAAGGCCCAGATTCGCGAGCTCGGCGCCATTGCCGGACATCCCGATCGCGCCGCGCAACAGGTCGCCCGGCTCGATGCGGCGCTCGCGCGCGCGCGGCAGGCCGTCGCCGACAGGCATTACCGGGTGCTGCCGCTGTCGCGGCGCGGCTGGGTGGCGGGCAGCGACAGCTTTGTCGGCTCGCTCCTGGCCGAGACCGGGCTGTTCAACACCGCCCGCGAACTCGGTTTTGCATCTGGCGGATTCGCCTCGCTCGAGGAAATCGTGAAGCTGAAGCCAGATCTGCTGCTGGTGTCGCAGGCCGGCGACGTCGCGCGCGATGACGGCCAGGCCTTCCTGCTGCACCCGGCGCTCGAGCGGTTCTATCCGACCGCCAATCGCATCGTCATCCCGGAACGGCTGACCGAATGCGGCGGCGTGATGCTGGCGGAGGCACTGGACGTGCTGGTCAAGGAGTTGAGGCGGGTGGGGAAGTAAGGGTTTCAAATCGTCATTGCGAGCGAAGCGAAGCAATCCAGCTTCACTTGAAGAAAGCTGGATTGCTTCGTCGCTTCGCTCCTCGCAATGACGGTCACCCCGTCAGCACCGGGCCGCCGGCCTTCTTCCAGGCGTCGATGCCGCCGGCGATGTGCGCGGTGTTGGCGAGGCCCGCTTCCTTGGCCGCAGTCACAGCCATCGCGGAACGTTCGCCGAAGGCGCAGAAGAACACGATGCGGCGTCCGGTCGCCGCCGCCACCTCGCGCAGCATGCCGCCGGGCCTCAAGGCTTCGCCGATGCCGGGATAGGGCGCGTGCAGCGCGCCCGGCAGGGTGCCATGCTTGGCGCGTTCGCTGGTTTCGCGGAGATCGACCAGAAGGATGTCTGGCCGGCCGAGGCTGTCGATTCCCTCGCGCGCGGTGAGCGATTGCCCCTGTTTGGCCAGATCGTCCTGATGCAGGCCGACATGCATGTTGGCCGGCACCGCCACGTCCATCAATTTCGGGTTGGGCAATTTCAGATTGCCCATCAGCTCGATGTATTCATCGACCGAGCGCACCTGCAGCCGCGGATTGAAGCGCTTTTCCTCGCCGATAGTCGAGACGGTATCGCCCTTGTAGTCATGGGCGGGGAATACCATCGTCTCGTCGGGCAGCTTGAGCAGCCGGTTGAAAATGGAATCGTATTGCGCCCGCGCGCTGCCGTTCTGGAAATCGGTGCGGCCGGTGCCGCGGATCAGGAGCGTATCGCCGGTGAAGACGCGGTCGCGCATCAGGAAGCTGTAGGAATCGTCGGTATGGCCGGGCGTGTACATCACATCGAGGCCGAGGCCCTCGATCATCACCTTGTCGCCGTCACTGACCCGCATCGCCACCACGTCGGCCTTGCTCTGCTCGCCCATGATGGTGACGCAGTGGGTGCGGTCGCGCAGCTCGCCTAGCCCGGTGACGTGGTCGGCGTGCAGATGGGTATCGACCGCCTTGACCAGCCGGAGATCGAGCTCCCTGAGCAATTGGCAATAGCGATCGACCTTCTCCAGCACGGGGTCGAGGATCAGCGCCTCGCCGCCGGCGCGGCTGGCCAGCAGGTAGCTGTAGGTGCCCGAAACGCTGTCGAACAATTGCCGAAAGATCATGGTCGCCTGTTACCGTTGTGGTTCGGCATCATATCAGAAATCGAGCTTGTCGCGGATAGCATCGATCCCCGCCTTGGCGCATTCGTCGTCCTTGTCGCCGCCGGGCGCGCCGGAGACGCCGATGCCGCCGAGCAGCGTTCCGGCGGCCTCGATCATCAGCCCGCCGCCGAGCATGGCGACATTCGGCAAGCGGGCCAGGCCGGGGTCCAGCTGACCGGATTTGATCGACTTCGAAAGATCAGTGGTGGAGGCGCGGAAACTCAGGGACGTATAGGCCTTGCGGGTGGCGGTATCGGGCGCGGGCAGCCCGGCATAGCGGTCGCGCAGCATCACTTGCGGCTGGCCGAAGCGGTCCACCACCGCGACCGCGACCTGAAAGCCGTTGTCGCGGCACTTCCTCAGCGCCGCCTGCGCCGCTTCCAGCGCCACTTCCGGCGACAGCGATTTATAGACCACCAGCGCATCGTCGCCCGCCGCGGCCGGCGCCACGCCGAGCGCAAGCATCATCGCGCCGATCATGGCTGGATATCGCAGCTTCGGTCTTTCAGGTCTTGCGTGCTTCATCGTCACGGCCGGATATAGCTCCAGCCCTGCTCCTGCAGCTCCATCAACTGAACCACGCCCGAAGGGACGATGGTGGCGTCGGACAGGATGGAAACCGCCTTGCCTTCGGCCTTCTCCATGCCCTGCTTGGTGTTGTTGCAGGCCGAAAACTGGATCTTGCCGGGAAAGGCCAGCTCCTTGAGGCGCTTGATGCGGTCCTGCACCGGTGAGGTGTCGGCCCGCAGCATATGGAGGCCGGGCCCATAGGTGACGATGTCGACATCGACGTCTTCGCCCTTGCCGCGATAATATTCGATCACGTTGGTGGCGTTGTTCAGCGCGAGGTTCATGACCTGCGGATCGTTCTGGTCGACCTGGATCGCGAGGCGATGCGGTTTTTTCTCCTCGGCCGCGGAGCCGGCCGAGGCCAGCGCCAGCGACATGAAGGCCACGGTGGCCAGACGGTGAAGGAAGCCGCGCATCACAAAACTCCTCTAAGGCCGAACCAAGGTATAGCCGTTCTCGGTGAGCGACAGGATTTGCCCGACGCCGACCTGTACCGGCGTCGCGGCGGCGATGAATTCCGGCCGTTTGCCGGTGTCGCGCTCGACCGAATCCACGGTATTCAGGCAGACATCGAAGCGCACGCCCTGCGCGACCAGGCTCTCGACCAGTTTGCGGTTGCTGTTGCCGGGGGACAGCAATTCGATGCCGGGGCCGAACGTCACCACTTCGACCGCGACCTTGTCGGGATCGTAGAGTTTCAGAAGGTTATTGGCGACGCTGATGACGAGGCCCTGCTTCTTCGGATCATTGTCCGAAAGCTGCAGTACGATTCGATGCTCGGCGAACGGCTTGTCCGGCAGCGGCGCCTGCTCCGCGCGGGCGAGCGACGCGAACGTTGCCGCGATCACGGCAAAACCGAAGGCGCGAGCGATCGATCGTCCATGTGCCGGGATAGTTCTCATCCCTGTTCCGTAATGCCTGGATTGCCTTCAACGCCCTTCAGGGTGACGCCGGTGCCGCGCTGGGTCGACGTTTTCCCCGAGCGCAGATGTTTTGCGAATACATCCCACACCGGCACGCCCTGCTGCTCGTTGACGGAAGCCCATCCCGCCACCTTGTAGCTCTTGCCGGCCTCGAGCGGCTTGCCGTTGCCGAGTTTCAGGTCGGAAATCCGGCGACCGACGCTCTCGGTCGGAGCGCAGGAATAGGCGAGGCCGCCGACGCGAACCATGTCGCCGCCCTGCTGATAATAGGGATCGACGTTGAAGAGATTGTCGCAGACGTCTTCGAGGATGTCCTTGATCTGGCCGCCGGTCATGCTCAGCGCGTAGGTCTCGGGGTAGGCAATGGCGGTTTCCGACAGCACGTCTTCCATGGTCACCGGCTGGCCCGGCAGCACGCTGTTGCCCCAGCGGAAGCCCGGCGACAGCGCGATCTCGGCGTCGAACTCGGCGAGCAGCGCATCGCAGATCAACTGGTCCACGGTGCCGCCAAAATTGCCGCGGCGATAGAGCAAGCGATCCGATGTCGCGACCTTCGCGGCGTAAGCGGCGGCGTGCGGCTCGCGCATCTTCGCGATCAGCGACTGCATCGCCGGATCCGGCTTCAGCAGCTCCGAAAACACCGGCAGCAGCCGGTAGCGCACGCCGGCGACTTTGCCCTTGGCGATATCGAGATCGAGCACGCCAAGGAATTTTCCGCTGGAGCCGGCATTGGTCACGAGCGTCGTGCCGCCGGCATTGGTCACCGGGATCGGCTGCGGAACGGCGTCGTGGGTGTGGCCGCCGAGGATGACGTCGATGCCGGTGACGCGGCTCGCCAGCTTGAGATCGACATCCATGCCGTTATGCGACAACAGCACCACGGCGTCGACCTTGTCGGTGTTGCGCAAGCTATCGACCAGCTTCTGCAGTTCGGCGTCGCGGATGCCGAACTTCCAGTCCGGTGTGAACCGCTTCGGGTGCGCGATCGGCACATAGGGAAATGCCTGCCCGATCACGGCGACGCGGCTGCCGCCGATCTCCCTGATGGTGGCCGGCTTGAACACCCGCCCCGAGGCCGGATCGAACGCCTTGGCGTCGTTGAAGGCGGCTTCCTCGGTGAGGAAGACGTTCTGCGCCAGGAATTCGCCCTTGAAGCGATCGAGGTTGCTGCGCAGCGCCTTTTCGCCATAGGTGAATT
This sequence comes from Bradyrhizobium sediminis, assembly GCF_018736085.1. Taxonomy (NCBI): domain Bacteria; kingdom Pseudomonadati; phylum Pseudomonadota; class Alphaproteobacteria; order Hyphomicrobiales; family Nitrobacteraceae; genus Bradyrhizobium; species Bradyrhizobium sediminis. Next base: position 663,056 of record NZ_CP076134.1, read on the forward strand.
CCCAGTGGCCGGTCATGGCCTCGATGCCGAGCAGATTGGCGGCCTCGACCATGTCGGCGCCCTGCATGGTGTTGGAAAGGCCCGAGCCCTGCCACAGATCGCCGCCGTCAAGCAGCAGCGAGCGGCCCGGGCCGACGTCGCTGCGCAGGCGATCGATCAGCGTCTTCAGATGTGCGAAGCCGCCGAGCTTGCCGAATCGAACGGCTGCCTTCTCGAAATCGAGAAAAGTGAAGGCGTAAGCGTCGGCGCTGTCAGGCTTGATGCCGAAGCGGTCGAGAAAGGCGCGGCCGACCAGATGCGGCGGTTTTCCGGCCATCGCGCCGATCCCGAGATTGACGCTCGGTTCGCGAAAATACAGCGGCAGCAGCTGCGCATGGGTGTCGGTCATGTGCAGGATGCGCGCATTGCCGAAGCGCTCGAGATCGTAGTTTGCGGCACCTTCGGCGCTGCGCGCCAATCGCGGCAGCCCGCCCGCAAGCGCGGCTGCGCCCGCAAGAGCAAGAAAATCCCGGCGGCGGATGGTCATGCGATGTCTATTCCTGTCAACAGAACTGGAGCCCTCACCTCGTCATTGCGAGGAGCCAACGGGTAGCGCGAATGCGCGCCCGATGACCGGTTCCGCGACGAAGCAATCCAGTTGTTCTCCCGGTGAGACTTCTGGATTGCTTCGCTGCGCTCGCAATGATGGTTGCAAATAGGCTGCCCTTGCGGTCAACCTTCGAAAGGCTCAGCGAATTTCCATATCTTTCCAGCGCGTCTTCTCGCTGGTGGCCTGGAAGACCGAAGCTTTGGCCAGCGCCTCGGCTTCCTTCGCCGACGCGACGGCCTTGTCGAAGTCGCCGGCCTCGGCGGCCTTCTTTGCGGCGTTGAGCGTCGCTGCCGTCGTGGTCCATTGATTGCGCAAGCCGGCGGCTTCCTTGTTGGCGGCTTCTGCGGCGGCAAAGGCCGCCTTGTAGTCGGCCTCGGATGCGGCGAGCGCGGATGATGCGCCTGACATCAGCAGGGCGGCGGTCAGGATGGATTTCAGCATCGTGTTGCTCATGGCCGCGCTCCCGGACCGGATATCGGCAACCCGTTGCTGACATAGGACAGGTAGTATTCGACATTGCGGTATTCATCGTCCTGCGGACTGAGCGGCACGCCGCGGATCTGGCTGTTGCAGGTGGTGAACCGCCGGCTGGTGGTGCCCATGCCGCTCCATTCGGAACGATAGATCGGCATCGCATTGAGAATGCCGAGCGCGGGCGCCAGCACCTCGGCGCGAATCCGCTCGCCGCCGCTCTGCACATGGCAGGTCGCGCAGGAGAAGTTGAGCTGGCCGCGCCGCGTGTAGAAATATTCCTTGCCGGCCTGGTAGGCCTGTAGCGCGCGCGGATCGTTCGGGATCTTGATGTCGAACGGCTTGCCGCGCGAGGTGAACGCCATATAGGCGGTCAGCGCGGCCATCTCGTCCTTCACATAGGAGAACGGCGGCTCGCCATTGGCCTCGCGGCAGCGGTTCAGCGCCAGCTCGAGCGTGACGACCTTGCCTTCCTTCTCGTCGAAATAGGGATAGTTCTGCCGGATGCCGATGCCCTTGTTGGGGAAGCAGTCTTCGTAGCTCTTGCCGTTCTTGAACGGTTTGGAGAACATCTCCTTGCCCTTTTCGAGCGCAAACTCGTAAGGCGGGAATTGTTCCTTCTCTTGCCACTGCCTGTGCAGGCCCTCATCCATCGAGTAGGGACCGTTGACGAAGTCTTCCAGCTTCACCTTGGGGAACTTGTCGGTGAAGTATTTCTTGAACGCCTTGGCGTCGGCCACCGGATTGGGGGTGTCGGCGGCGACGGCGGCGGGCGCGGCGGCAAACGTCAGCGCTGCCAACGCGAGAGCGGCCGAGGCAAAATGGATCGCAGGTCGCACGTTCACTTCTCCACCATTGGCGTTTTCAAGCGAAGTGGGTACCGGT